>NZ_JBITWA010000002.1:0-306365 GCF_044543425.1 Bacillus sp. NPDC077411
AATGCAAAAAACAAAAAAAAACAAATATTATAAAATTCAAAAAACAAAAAATGGAAAAAAAAAAAATATTACCCACACCTAAAAAAAAAGTTTTTCTTTTTTTTTTTTTTTTTTTTTTTTTTTTTTTTTTTTTTTTTTAGAATTTTCGTATATTTCCCCTTTTTGCTTCAATATAACATATTTTTACAAAAAATCCTCTTAATTTTATTTGATAATCAAAAAAATTACTTTTTCACTTCTGAAATAGACAACCTGTGCATATGGTTGTACAAATGTACTCTTTCATCTTGTTTGAGCGGGATATATGTGTGCTGTTAGGACGGTGTAAGGATAACGAAAGAAGGTGAGAGGATGAAACAGTGGCTAGCGGCATTTGAAACGTCCGTGCTCGTAATGGCGCTTCTTAGGATCTTCTCAGGCAGCATGGAAATTTTCGCCGCTTTGCTTATGTTGTATTTCAATGATGCCAAAAAAGCATTGTTCGTAAATGGTATGCTTGCATTTGTTGGCCCAACTGTTTTGATTGTAACGATGTCAATTGGAATTGCGAGTGTTACGAATGAAATTTCTTTTTTGAAATTATTTTTTTTGGCGCTTGGAATCGGTTGTATTTTTATTGCAGTACTGAAATAGCGATGTGATGGGGAGAGAGCTATGAAAGAAGTATTAGAGATGTTGCCAAGGCAAATCGAACGTTTTATACAAGATTATAAGGAATGTGACGGATTGGAAGAAATACGGGTTCGGGTTGGTCGACCGCTTGAATGCATTGCGCGCGGGGAAGCGCATTTTTATAACTATACTGTGACGACAGAAGATGCGGCATATTTACTGAATAAGCTTAGTCAATATTCACTTTATACGATGGAAGAAGAATTAAAGCGAGGGTATGTTACACTGCGCGGAGGGCATCGCGTTGGATTAGCGGGCAAAGTCATTATGGAAAAGAGTACAGTGAAAATGATTCGGGATGTGGCATCATTTAATATTCGAATTGCTCGGCAAAAAAAGGGGATTGCCGAGCCGCTTATACCATATTTATATGAGAAGCATTGGCTAAATACAATGATTATCGGTCCACCCCAAACAGGGAAAACAACATTATTGCGTGATGTAGCGCGCCTCATGAGTGCGGGTGTTCCAAGGCAACATATTCCTTCTTGTAAAGTTGGTATCGTAGACGAAAGATCAGAAATTGCGGGGTGCGTGAAAGGTGTTCCGCAATATGAGTTTGGAACAAGAGTGGATGTGTTAGATGCATGCCCAAAAGCAGAAGGTATGATGATGATGATTCGCTCAATGAGTCCCGATATATTAATTGTTGACGAAATCGGTCGTCCAGAAGATAGTGAAGCAATTATGGAAGCTGTTCATGCTGGTGTTCAATTATTTACTAGTGTGCATGGACAAGGGCATGAAGATATACTGAAACGACCTTCACTAAGGAAAATCATAGAGCTGGGCGTGTTCGAACGTTTTATTGAGCTTTCTAAAATAAAAGGACCAGGAACGATTATGAATATGAAAGATGGCAGTGGAAAGCCAATTCACCGCGGAGAGAAGGTGCTGAGCGTATGATTAAATTTTTTGGCGCTGCACTTATTGTTGCTGTATCAACATTTTTTGGTTTTTCATATGCGAAGAAATATAGTGAGCGCCCTCGCCAACTACGGTTGTTAAAGGCGGCTTTGCAATCACTTGAGGCGGAAATTATGTATGGACATACTCCTTTGTCTGAGGCAGCTGCACGCCTTGTAAAACAAATGCCTAAGCCTTTGAACTGGTTTTTTCATAGTTTTCACGAACGATTAGAAACGGGAGAGCAAACGGTTCGGGAAGCATGGATGGATAGTTTACAAGAAAATTGGAAACTCACAGCATTGAAGCAAACGGAATATGAGATTTTACAGCAATTTGGAGAAACGCTTGGACAACATGATCGTGAATCACAGCAAAAACATATTCGTTTATGTATTACACATTTAGAGAGAGAAGAAGGAGAAGCAAAGGAAATGCAAATTCAGTACGAAAAGATGATGAAAAGTTTAGGAGTATTAGCAGGATTACTTATCGTTATTTTACTGTTGTAAGGGGGAAAGGTGATGTCGATCGACGTTGGGTTAATCTTTCAAATTGCAGGCATTGGTATTATTTTAGCTTTCATTCATACTGTGCTGAAAGAACTAAAGCGAGAAGATATTGCCAACTGGGTGATTCTCGTTGGTTTTGTCGTTATTTTATTTCAGGTTGCATTTTTAATTAACAATTTATTTGACAAGATTAAAAGCGTCTTTCTTTTTCAGTAAAGGGGGCGATTCGAATCGAAATATTACAAATTGTAGGACTTGGACTTGTGGCAACTTTTTTGGCGGCAGTATTGAATCAGCATAAATCGAGTGTAACTTCATTATTTATTGTGTTTGTTAGTAGCATTATGTTTTTACTTATAATTGATCAAATTCATTCTATTTTAACGATGATTGAACGTATTGCAAATGAAGCGAAAGTGAGTAATGTGTATGTGGAAACACTGCTGAAAATTATTGGAATTGCTTACATTGCAGAATTCGGTGCACAAATTACGAAAGATGCAGGGCAAGGAGCAATTGCTTCAAAAATTGAATTAGCGGGAAAAATTTTAATTTTAGTGATGGCGATTCCGATATTAACTGTTGTAATTGAAACGATTCTCGGTTTTTTACCAACCGGATAAAGGAGGGGTGAATTGTGCGCTCGTTTGGAATAAAGCTTTCGTTTGCTTTTTTCCTCTTTTTTTCTTTGCCAATTATCGTACAAGCTTCCCCTCTAGAACAAAACGTTGTAGATGAACAGCTAGGAAAGCTTGGGATAGAAGGTGTAAAGAAATATTGGGATGACCTTGTTGCTAAGTATGGAGGGTATTTGCCGGAAAGCCAGAAGGGGAATTTTATGGAGTTTGTCAAAGGGGAAAAAGAATTTTCAATTAAAGAGTGGGTGATTGGATTACTAAAATATTTATTTCATGAATTAGTAGCGAACGGAAAGTTACTTGGGACACTCATTATGCTTACTATTTTCAGCGCGCTTTTACAATCGCTTCAATCTGCTTTTGCAAAAAGTAGCGTTGGGAAAATAGCGGATGCTGTTGTATATATGGTACTTATCGTTTTTGCTTTAAACAGTTTTTATGTTGTTATGACATATACAAAAGACACCATTCAAACAATGATCGATTTCATTTTAGCGCTCCTCCCTATTTTGTTAGCGCTCATAGCGACAGGAGGCGGTGTTGTATCTGTTTCTTTTTTTCATCCAATTATCGTTTTTCTTATGAATACGAGCGGAATGCTTATGAATTATATTGTTTTACCGCTTCTTCTCCTTGCTACAATTTTAAGTATTGTCAGTACAATGAGCGATCAATATAAAGTTACAAAATTGTCCAAACTGCTGCAAAATGTTAGCGTTAGCATCATTGGGATTTTCTTAACAATCTTTTTGGGTGTGCTCTCTGTACAAGGAACGGCAACAGCGGTAGCGGATGGGATTGCTGTTAAAACAGCAAAATTTGTAACGGGAAACTTTATTCCAGTTGTCGGCCGGATGTTTACTGAAGCAGCAGACACTGTACTTAGTGCATCGGCTTTATTAAAAAATACAGTGGGGATTGTTGGGGTTGTTATTTTATTACTTATCGTTGCTTTTCCTGCTATTCAAATTTTCTGCATTGCGTTCATTTATAAATTTGCGGCAGCAGTGCTGCAACCTGTTGGTGGAGGAACAATTATTCAATGTCTGGACATTATCGGAAGAAGCATTATATACGTGTTTGCTTGTTTGGCCATTGTATCGTTCATGTTTTTTCTAAGTATCACGATTGTTATTGCAGCTGGAAATATTACGTTAATGATGCGTTAGGAGGTGAGAAGGTTGCAATTTGTCGTGGAGTGGATTCGGAATATTATTGTGTTTCTACTATTAGCAACGATGCTTCATATGCTACTTCCTAATTCAAATTTACAAAAGTATGTCAAGTTTGTTGTAAGTTTGCTTCTAGTCGTTTTGATCTTAACCCCTTTATTTAAATTGTTTCAAACAGATATTCAAGATGTGATTGCAAATGCTAGTCAGGACAAGTATATGGCAAACGGATCAATAGAAAATAAAATTAATGAAAAGAAAAAAGAAATACAAGCCTCACAACGTGCATATATTTTAGAACAGATGGCTGTCCAAATGAAAAAACAAGTTGGAAAAGAACTAGAAAAGCAATATGGTATGGCCGTTATGAGTTTGCAGATAAAAGTACCAGAAGACAAAAAAGAAGTGAAATCTCAGCAAGATATTCAATCTGTTGTTGTAACGCTTCAGGCAAATGAACGAAGCCGAGCAGGAGCTATTGAAACGATTCAAAAGGTAGACATTAACTCGAAGGAACCTCGAAAGACGTCAGAACAAAATACAGCTGAAATGAAACAATTCTTCTCAAACAAATGGCAATTGGAAGAGAACAAAATTAAGATTCAGGTGGAAGGGGGGATAGGGAAAGTAAATGAATAATAAATTTCAATTTTTTCGCAATCTTTTTAAAGGAAATGAAAAAGATGAGAAAGAGAAAAAAATTTCAGCTAAGTTTTTGATCATTTTACTCATACTTGGGATCATCCTTATGTTTTCTAGTAACCTTTTCCAAGCAAAAAAGCCAGAAGTACCTGTTCTCAAATCGCAAACAGAGCAAGTAAAAGATGTACCAACATTTGGACAAAAGAATAGTGACAACAAATCTAACATTGATAAATATGAAAAAGAATATGAACAACAATTAAAAGAAGCATTAGAAAGTGTTACAGGCGTTAAAGATGTAACAATTGAAATTAATCTTGATTCATCAGAAGAAAAAATACTTGATAAAAATACGGTGAAGCGATCGCAAACGACGGACGAAACAGATAAAGAAGGCGGAAAGCGGAAAGTTGAAGATGAATCGACAGATGAAAAAACAGTGATTGTACGCCAAGGTGATAAAGAAGCTCCTATTATACTTCGAGAAAATAAGCCGAAAGTTCGCGGCGTTCTTGTTGTTGCAAAAGGAGTGGATAATTTACAAGTGAAACAGATGGTGATAGAAGCTGTTACACGTATGTTAGAGGTTCCAAGTCACCGTGTATCTGTTTTACCAAAAAAGAATTAGGGAGGAAATAAAGTGTTAAAAAAACAAACAGTTTGGTTATTAACGATGTTAAGTTTGGTTATTGTACTTTCAGTATACTATGTAATGACTCCAGATAATAAAACAAAGGTTGTAACAACATCATTAGGAGAAGGAGCGAAAGAGAAGCAAGGCTCTGAAAAGGAAACTAGTAAAAAAGAAACAGGTAAGAAAGAAGGAAATGTATCGAGTCATTCAGCTAGTGATGATAGTTTCACAGCACTGCGTTTAAAAATGGAGGATCAGCGTAGTGAAGCAAAGGAAAAATTGCAAGATGTAATGAACTCAACAACCACTTCTGCCGAAGAGAGAAATAAAGCAAAAAATGAATTTGATGCATTGAGCGATTTAGCGACAAAAGAAACGTTATTGGAGACATTAATTAAAACAGAAGGCGGTTTTAAAGATGCGCTTGTACGTGCAGATGGAAATGATGTTAAAGTGACAGTAAAAGCAGCAAAACTTTCTGCAAAAGAAGCAAATAAAATTATACAGCTTGTAAAAAGTGAGACGGGCTTAATGGCAGACGTTCGATATGAAATAGCAAAGTAAAAAGCTATCGATTTTTTCGATAGCTTTTTTTATCTACTAGAAGTTTGTCTAACAATCGTAGTTCAGTTTCTTTCGTTTTTATAGGAGAAATTCGTTGTGAGTGAAAAATCATTGGTTCTTGATGAAGGTGATTACTTTGTCCGCATTTCATTTGAATAAAGAGGGATACACCCCAAATAATAACAGCTGGTAGAAAGAGAATAAGCCAAATGTTCACGTCCCACACCTCACTGTATATGATTCTATCTTTACGATACTACTCTTATATGAAGGAAATATGAAGTGGATGTAAATAAACTTCAATTACTTAGTAAAAAATATATAAACTCATATAAATAAACGCAAATTGAAAAAACAACATAAAAACCCTTTTCTTTTTCGAGGGGCGAGTGCACCTGGCCGTGCATAGAAGCGGTCAGGACCTTTTCCTGACACGCGCTAGATTTAAAACAAAGGGAGTAAGCGAGAGAAGGTCATGTTTTATTCTGCATAGCCACGACCTATATGTTGAGAAAACAATATGGATTTATATAAATGAAGTGGATGAGAGTGTTTTTTAGGAAGTGGTCTTGCCAATTTTGAGTGAAACTTGGTATTATTACTAGGTAGTAAAATGGCATACTGTTATTTTTACAGGAATTTTCATACATCATACAGAAGAAATAAAATTGGAATGTTGAAAATATTTATCGTAAGATGAATATATATATAAATACATTTTGATTTTCCAACATATAAGTCACTGCTATGCAGAACAAAAAGTGATTGTCTTTCTTTGTTTTCATATTGCACTTGGCAGGAAAGGGATCTGACCGCTTCTATGCATAGCCAGATGCTCTTACTCACTAAAAAACAGTGATTTTTATGCAGGTTTTCAATATGGATTTATATATATCCATTTTAATTTTTCGGCATATAGGTCGCTGCTATGCAGCATACAACATGACCGCTACTTGCTTTCTCCTTTTGTTTTAAACCTGGCATGTGGTAGGAAAAGGCCCTGACTGCTTCTATGCATGGCCAGACGATCTCGCCTGCATAAAAAGAAAGAGGGTTTTATGTCGATTTTTTAATTTGTATTTATAGAGTATGAAACTTCATAGTAGTTTTTTATTGATAGTACGAGAAGAAATTTATGATTGACTGTTATAGCTGGATTCAGTAAATGGTATTTATTACTGATAGTTTGAGCTGTTACAACAGGAAAAACAAGTATATAGGAGTGGATTTTACATGTTTAAAATTCAAGAAGTTCGTGAATTGATTAAGTTAATTGATGATTCTAATATTGATGAATTCGAATACAAAAAAGATGGTACTACAATTAAGATGAAAAAGCGTGGCAATGAAGTAATTGCTGTGCAACCTGCTCTGGCAGTGCAGAAACCTGTACAAGCTGTAGTGCCAGAAGTAGTTGCTGCACCAGCTCAAAGTGAAGCTCCAAAGCAAGAAGCGAAACAAGTATTACAAGATGAGAACTTACTAAAAATTACTTCTCCGATGGTTGGAACGTTCTATGCTTCTCCATCACCAGATGCACCAGCATATGTAAATGTTGGAGATCGCGTAACAGAAGGGAAAATTGTTTGTATTGTAGAAGCGATGAAACTCTTTAATGAAATTGAAGCAGAAGTAAATGGGGAAATCGTTGAAATTCTTGTGAATAACGGTCAGCTTGTTGAATATGGACAACCGCTATTTCTTGTAAAAGCATAATAAGGGAGTCTGGAATGATGATTAAAAAAGTATTAATTGCGAACCGCGGGGAAATTGCGGTACGAATTATTCGTGCTTGCAAAGAAATGAATATTGAAACAGTTGCAATTTATTCTGAAGCAGATAAAGAAGCACTTCATGTACAAATTGCCGATGAAGCATACTGCGTTGGACCAACTGTATCAAAGGAAAGCTATTTAAACTTAACTAACATTATTAGCGTTGCAAAATTAACGGGTTGTGATGCAATTCACCCTGGATATGGTTTTTTAGCAGAAAATGCTGATTTTGCAGAGCTTTGTCGTGAATGTAATTTGATTTTTATCGGTCCAAGCCCGGAAGCTATTTCAAAAATGGGCACAAAAGACGTTGCACGTGATACAATGAAGGAAGCAGGGGTTCCGATTGTACCGGGTTCACAAGGAATTATTAAAAATATCGAAGAAGCAGTAGCACTTGCAGAGAGAATTGGATATCCTGTTATTATTAAAGCAACAGCGGGCGGCGGCGGTAAGGGAATTCGCGTTGCGCGCACGGAAGAAGAGCTTGTAAAAGGAATTCAAATTACACAGCAAGAGGCAAGTACCGCTTTTGGAAACCCTGGTGTATACTTAGAAAAGTATATTGAAGATTTCCGTCATGTAGAAATTCAAGTGATGGCAGATAGCCATGGTAACGTCATTCATTTAGGAGAGCGCGATTGTACAATTCAGCGTCGTTTGCAAAAACTGCTAGAAGAGTCACCATCTCCAGTATTAGATGCTACTATCCGTCAACGAATGGGAGAAGCAGCAGTAAAAGCGGCGGCAGCAGTAGATTATACGGGTGCTGGCACAGTTGAATTTATTTATGAATATAAAACGAAAAGTTTCTATTTCATGGAAATGAATACGCGAATTCAAGTTGAGCATCCTGTAACTGAAATGGTGACGGGAGTAGACCTTATTAAAGAGCAAATTCGCGTTGCATCAGGAGAGCAGTTATCGCTGCAGCAAGAAGAAGTACAATTTAACGGTTGGGCAATTGAGTGCCGAATTAATGCGGAAAACCCTGCCAAAAAATTTATGCCATCTCCAGGTAAGGTAGAAATGTATTTACCGCCAGGGGGATTTGGTATTCGCGTCGATTCAGCTGTATATCCTGGGTATACGATTCCGCCTTATTACGATTCGATGGTTGCAAAGCTCATCGTTTATGGAAAAACACGTGAAGAAGCAATTGCGAAAATGAAACGAGCGTTAAGTGAATTCGTCATTGAGGGTGTACATACGACGATTCCGTTCCATTTACAACTTCTTGACCACCCTGAATTTGTACAAGGTGAATTTAATACGAAGTTTTTAGAACAGCATGATTTAACGGCGCAGTGATACATTTAAAGGAGGTTTTTTTCATGGCTGAACATATGTTAGACATGGGACAAGATACAACTCTTGGTAAAGTAGAAATCGCACCGGAAGTAATTGAAGTAATTGCAGGTATTGCTGCTTCTGAAGTAGAAGGCGTAGCAGCAATGCGTGGTAACTTTGCAACAGATGTTGTTGAGAAGTTAGGAAAGAAAAATCATGGAAAAGGCGTAAAAGTAGAATTAGCAAACGATGATATTATTGTTGATGTTTACGTATTAATGTATTTTGGTGTAGCAATTCCAGTTGTTGCACAAAACATTCAAGATAATATTCGTCAAGCGTTGTTTACAATGACAGGCCTTGAACCGAAAGAAATAAACGTGCATATCGTTGGTGTAACATTTGAAGCACCAAAGACAGAAATCGAGCCAGTATAATACTGTAAAAGGTGCCTTGTTACTCAGGCACCTTTTTTATCGTTTTGTTTCTTTCTATTCAAACTTAAAAAATTATATTATTTAAAAAAATGAAAAAATTTAAAGGTGAACGCGAGTTTTTAAAAAAAACGTACATTGTGGTATGATATGGAACTTGAAGTTAATCTTTTTATTATTTTTCCGTGAGGGAACTCGTGTATGAAACGATAAATTATGGTATTATCATTGTATTATAAGATTGAAGGGTCAGAAAAAATTATAAAGGGTAAGTAATTCAATGGCTTATAAATTATAATAATATAACAAAACATAAGGAAAGACTTGAAGTACAAAGGAGAGTTATCATGAAACGTAGGACGGCTAGAGAAAGAGCGATGCAAGCACTTTATCAAATGGATATTACCGGAGACTACAATCCGAAAGCAGCAGTAGAAAACACACTTGAAGAAGGCGAAAATACAAATGAATTTTTAGAAGCACTTGTCTTCGGATGTGTAGAGCATAAAGAAGTAATTGATGAGCTTATTCGTCAAAATTTAAAAAAGTGGAAATTAGAACGCATTAGCATTGTTGATCGCAGTATTTTACGACTTGCTGTATATGAAATGAAATACATGGAAGATATTCCGCACAGCGTATCAATTAACGAGGCAATTGAAATTGCAAAAGCATACGGAGACGAGGAATCTCGTCGTTTTATTAACGGCGTTTTATCTAGTATACAGTAAAATTTTCTTGGGCGGGGAACTTCATCCTCGCTTCAGAAAGCTCTTACCAATCAGACTTTTACGGGCAGTTATCTTTCACCTTTATTCTTTCATTTTTTAGAATGTTAATGTGGAAGCTATACTGCCCGTTACAGCGGGAGAAAAAAGTAGCTTTGTAATTTTTAAAGGGGGAATTTTGAAATGGTAGCAGTAATCATCAAAGGAAATGAAGTTGCAGAGAAAAAGCGAGCGCAGTTAAAAGAGAAAGTTGCAGAACTAGAAGAACAAGGAATTGTACCAGGGCTAGCTGTTATTTTAGTTGGAGACGATCCAGCTTCTCATTCGTATGTAAAGGGGAAAGAAAAAGGCTGCGAACAAGTTGGTATTTATTCTGAGTTAATTACATTTCCAGATACAATTACACAAGATCGTTTATTAGCGGAAATCGACCGTTTAAATAATGATGATCGTATTCATGGTATTTTAGTGCAGTTACCGTTGCCAAATCATATTGAAGAGAAAGCTATCATTGAAAAAATTTC
This sequence comes from Bacillus sp. NPDC077411, assembly GCF_044543425.1. Classification (NCBI taxonomy): domain Bacteria; kingdom Bacillati; phylum Bacillota; class Bacilli; order Caryophanales; family Bacillaceae; genus Bacillus; species Bacillus sp. NPDC077411. Next base: position 10,492 of record NZ_JBITWA010000002.1, read on the forward strand.
TCCTGAGAAAGATGTGGATGGTTTCCATCCAATTAGTATCGGGCGTATGATGACAGGACAAGATACGTTCCTTCCATGTACGCCGCATGGTATTTTAGAATTAGTAAAAGAAACAAATCTTGATATTACAGGGAAACACGTTGTTGTTATTGGACGAAGCAATATTGTTGGAAAACCAGTAGGACAACTGTTTTTAAATGAAAATGCAACAGTTACATATTGTCATTCCAAAACAGCGAATATAAAAGAATTAACGAAGTTAGCTGATATTTTAATTGTTGCAGTTGGAAGAGCGAAAATGGTAACAGCTGATTACGTAAAAGAAGGCGCAGTTGTAATTGATGTCGGAGTAAATCGTTTAGAAACAGGAAAACTATGCGGTGATGTTGATTTCGACGATGTATTAAACGTTGCAAGTCACATTACACCAGTACCAAAAGGCGTAGGTCCAATGACGATTACAATGCTATTAGAAAATACAGTATTATCTGCACAGCGCGCAGGTGTTTTTTGTAAATAATTGCATGGCGGCTATGAGGAGAGAGAAATGGAAAAGCAATATTTAACCGTTACAGCGTTAACTCGTTATATGAAAACTAAAATAGAGTATGACCCTCATCTACAGTCTGTTTGGTTAAAAGGAGAAATTTCAAATTTTAAATATCATAGCCGCGGTCATATGTATTTCACATTAAAAGATGAAAATGCAAGAATTGCTGCGGTTATGTTTGCGAGTCATAATCGCAATGTAAAGTTTAGACCAGAAGACGGGATGAAAGTGCTTGTAAAAGGGAAAATTTCTGTTTATGAAGCAAGTGGTTCATACCAGATTTATATTCATGATATGCAGCCAGATGGAGTGGGAAATCTTCATTTAGCATATGAGCAGTTAAAGGCTCGTTTAGAAGAAGAAGGGCTGTTTTCACAAGTATACAAGCAGCCAATACCTGCTTATCCAACAACAATTGGTGTGATTACGTCGCCAACGGGTGCAGCAATTCGTGATATTATAACGACAATTGCACGTCGCTATCCGATTGGAAGGGTAATTGTATTTCCAGTTCTTGTGCAAGGGGAGTTTGCAGCTCCCTCAATTGTACAAGCTATTGAAAAGGCCAATGAAATGAATGGTATAGATGTGTTAATTGTTGGGCGCGGCGGAGGTTCGATTGAAGAGCTGTGGGCATTTAATGAAGAAACAGTGGCCCGAGCAATCTTTGCGAGTCAAATTCCAATCATTTCTGCTGTGGGACATGAAACAGATTTTACTATTGCAGATTTTGTAGCGGACTTAAGAGCTCCAACGCCAACAGCGGCAGCTGAACTGGCAGTTCCTCACATTCTTGAATTAGAAGAAAAAGTGATGCAGCGTACACTTCGCTTGACGCGAGCGATGCGTGAGATGTTGAACTATAAGCAGGAACATTTGCAAGCATTACAAAAATCATATGCATTTCGCTATCCAAAGCAATTGTATGAGCAAAAGGAAGAGCAATTGGATCGTACAATTGATAAGTTGATGCAAACGAAAGAGCGTTACATAGAAAAGAAGACCAATCAACTTCAGCAGTTGTCATTTTATTTAGGAAAGCATCACCCTGCGCAAAAAATCGAACAAACAAGGCAGACGTTAGACACATTGCAAAAGCAATTGCAACGTGAAATGCAAACTCTTCTACGAGGAAAAGAGTTTGCTTTTACAAGAGCGATAGAGAAGTTAGAAACGTTAAGTCCTCTTAAGGTGATGATGCGAGGCTACGGTCTTGTTTATAATAATGAGAAACAGGTCTTAAAAAGTGTAAAAGGAATTGGGCTTGGAGATGAAGTTACAGTGCAGCTTCAAGATGGTGTGCTAGACTGTAATGTATGGGGAATAGAGGAGCGTGAACTAGGCGATGGAAAATAAAGTGAGCTTTGAAGAAGCTATTGCAAAGCTTGAACAAATTGTTTCCAAGCTCGAACAAGGTGATGTTCCGCTTGAGGAAGCGATTTCGTATTTTAAAGAAGGTATGGAACTTTCTAAGCTTTGCGATGAAAAATTAAAAGACGTACAAGAACAAATGGCAGTCATACTTGGTGAAAATGGTGAACTTCGTCCATTTTCTACTTTAGGAGAGGAAGCATAATGACGCATGTAGCTTTTGATGCTTTTATGAGAGAAAGTAAAGCGTTAGTAGAAGAAAATCTTGTGCGTTATGCAAATGATTTACAATGTCCGGATGTAATTCGCGAGGCGATGATGTATTCATTAGAAGCGGGTGGGAAGCGCCTCCGTCCGTTACTTTTATTTGCAACACTACAAGCGTTTGGAAAAGATAGAGAATTAGGGATAGGTACAGCTTGTGCACTAGAAATGATTCATACGTATTCTTTAATTCATGATGATTTACCTTGTATGGATGATGATGACTTACGCCGCGGGAAACCAACAAATCATAAAGTGTTTGGTGAGGCCATGGCCGTATTAGCTGGTGATGGGTTGTTAACGTATGCATTCCAAGTTGTAACAGAGCAAGACCATAAAGAAATTACTTCTGAAACAAAACTGCGCATCGCATTGGAACTTGCCAAAGCAGCAGGGCCAGAAGGAATGGTTGGTGGGCAAGTTGCGGATATGGAAGCAGAAGGGAAGCAATTAACTCTTCATGAGCTAGAATATATTCATAAGCATAAAACTGGACGTTTATTAGAATTTGCCGTATTAGCTGGTGCGTTATTATCAGGGGCTAGGGCTGAGCAACAAGAAAAATTACTTGCTTTTGCGAATTATGTCGGACTTGCTTTTCAAATTCGTGATGATATTCTAGATGTAGAAGGAACGGAAGAAGAGATTGGGAAACCAGTCGGAAGCGATATGACAAATGAAAAAAGTACATATACAACGTTATTTACAGTAGAAGAAGCGAAGAAAATTTTGGAAGAAACAATTATAAAAGCAAAAGATGCAATTTCTTCTTTACAATTACAAGATGAATATTTGTTAGTAATTTGCGATTTAATTGCAAAACGCAACCACTAGTATAAGAATGTTTTCATTTGTTGAGCCATTCAGGATTTTATGGTATAAATGTAGACAAAGGTTTTTCTTTTCTTTTTATTGGCAAAAATATACGTAGATTACATTGCCGTTATCACTTTGTGTTAGCGGCTCTTTTTTCATCGTATAAAATAAAGAATATGCTTGATTTTGGTAATTCAATTAAGTACAACCATGTTTTACGGATGTATAATAGTTGATATGACGACAGATTATGAAACGAAAGTGAGTGATCCTTGTGGATCTGACGCAAATTCAAAATCCTAGTTTTTTGAAGGATATGTCTATAAGCGAACTAGAAGCGTTAAGCGAAGATATTCGAAAGTTTTTAATTGAAGAGCTTTCTCAAACAGGTGGACATATTGCTCCAAATCTAGGTGTAGTAGAACTCACAATTGCTTTGCATAAAGTATTCAATAGTCCAAGGGATAAATTTTTATGGGATGTAGGACATCAATCCTATGTACATAAAATCTTAACGGGGCGTGCAAAGGAATTTGGCACATTAAGACAATATAAAGGTTTGTGTGGTTTTCCAAAGCGTTGTGAAAGTGAACATGATGTATGGGAAACGGGACATAGCTCTACTTCCTTATCTGCTGCCATGGGAATGGCACTTGCTCGTGATTTAAAGAAAACGAAAGAGTATATTGTTCCTATTATTGGTGATGGTGCATTAACAGGTGGTATGGCGCTGGAAGCACTAAATCATATTGGACATGAACAAACAGATATGACAGTTATTTTAAATGATAATGAAATGTCGATTGCACCAAACGTTGGTGCATTGCATAACGTACTTGGACGTTTACGTACAGCAGGAAAATATCAATGGGTAAAAGATGAACTAGAATACTTATTGAAGAAAATTCCAGCTGTTGGCGGTAAAGTAGCTGCAACGGCTGAAAAAGTAAAAGATAGCTTGAAATATTTACTCGTTTCGGGTGTGTTTTTTGAAGAGTTAGGCTTCACATATTTAGGGCCTGTTGATGGACATGATTATGAAAGTTTATTTGAAAATCTTCAATATGCAAAGAAAACGAAAGGGCCTGTACTTGTTCATGTCATTACGAAAAAAGGAAAAGGCTATAAGCCAGCTGAAAGTGATGTAATTGGAACTTGGCATGGTACAGGACCGTACAAAATTGAGTCTGGTGATTTTGTGAAGCCAAAAGAAGCTGCACCGGCATGGAGTTCCGTTGTTAGTGAAGCAGTTCGCAAATTGGCAAAGAATGATCAACGTATCGTTGCTGTAACGCCAGCAATGCCAGTTGGATCAAAGCTTGAAAAATTTGCAAAAGAATTTCCTAATCGTATGTTTGATGTAGGGATTGCTGAGCAACACGCAGTAACAATGGCAGCTGGTTTAGCAACGCAAGGCATGAAGCCGTTTTTAGCGATTTATTCTACATTTTTACAACGTGCTTATGATCAAGTTGTTCACGATGTATGTCGCCAAAATTTAAATGTCTTTTTCGGGATTGATCGAGCGGGATTAGTAGGAGCTGATGGAGAAACGCATCAAGGTATATTTGATATTGCATTTTTACGTCATCTTCCGAATATTGTTTTGATGATGCCGAAAGATGAAAATGAAGGTCAACATATGGTATATACAGCAATCAATTACGAAAATGGACCGATTGCGCTTCGTTATGCGCGTGGAAATGGAATTGGTGTACCGATGGATAAAGAGTTTAAAGAAATTCCAATCGGTACATGGGAAACGCTTCGTGAAGGGTCACAAGCAGCAATTCTAACATTTGGTACGACAATTCCGATGGCAATGGAAGCGGCAGAATCACTTGAGAAGAAAGGGATTTCTGTAAAGGTTGTGAATGCTCGCTTTATTAAGCCGATGGACGAAGCATACTTGCATGAGCTATTAGGAAAGAATATGCCGATTTTAACAATTGAAGAGGCATGTTTAATTGGAGGGTTTGGTTCTGGTGTGTTAGAGTTTTCTAGTGAGCATGGATATCATAATGCGCTAATTGAGTGTATGGGTATCCCAGATCATTTCATTGAACACGGCAGTGTCTCTAAACTTCTTGAAGAAATTGACTTAACAGCAGATGCAGTTGTTGAACGCATTTGTACAATGATTCCATTAAAACAAAAAAGGGCGTAACAAATGAGCGGAAAAAAAGAACGAGTAGATGTACTATTAGTAGAACGAGGACTTGTTGAAACAAGAGAAAAAGCGAAGCGTGCTGTTATGGCAGGTCTTGTATATGCAAATGAAATGCGTCTAGATAAACCAGGTGAAAAAATACCACAAGATACAGAAATTACAGTAAAAGGACAAGTAATGCGCTATGTAAGTCGTGGTGGATATAAGTTAGAGAAGGCGTTAGAGACGTTTCATATAGATTTGCAAGATAAAATTATGCTCGATATTGGTTCATCAACGGGTGGATTTACGGATTGTGCTTTGCAAAATGGTGCAAAGCTATCATACGCTTTAGATGTAGGATATAACCAACTTGCATGGAAACTAAGACAAGACGAGCGTGTTGTCGTAATGGAACGGACGAATTTTCGTTATGTAACACCTGCTGATTTGCAGCAAGGATTACCGCAATTTGCAAGCATTGATGTATCGTTTATATCTTTGAAATTAATTTTACCTGTATTGAAAACGATGTTAACACCTGGTGGTGAGGTTGCGGCGCTTATTAAGCCGCAATTTGAAGCCGGGCGAGAGCAAGTGGGGAAAAAGGGAATTGTTCGGGACCGTAAAGTACATGAAGCAGTTATAGAAATGATTGTCGATTTTGCACTGGCAGAAGGTTACGATGTTCAAAACTTAACGTTTTCTCCAATTACAGGTGGAGATGGGAACATTGAATTTTTAATTCATTTAAAATGGTATGGTGAGCGTGAACAAGGAGAAAATCAATCTCCTATTCGAGTAGAGGAAGTTGTAACAGAAGCTCACGAAGCCTTGAAGAAAAAGGGAAAAGAGGAATAACAATTGTTGTTCCTCTTTTTACTCATATAGAAAGTTAGAATTGTATAATGATTGTAAAAACAATTATGTACAAGTAGCCAATTATACGTTAACATAAATAAGTGAAGTATAATAATGGTAAAACTACGGTAAGAGATAGTGCGAGGTGCAAAAATATGAATAAAGGGCAGCGCCATATTAAAATTCGAGAAATTATTGCGAATAAAGAAATTGAAACGCAAGACGAACTAGTGGATATTTTACGTAATGAAGGTTTTAATGTAACACAAGCAACGGTATCGCGAGATATTAAAGAATTACATTTAGTAAAGGTACCACTTCATGATGGGCGGTATAAATATAGCTTACCAGCGGATCAACGTTTTAATCCACTTCAAAAATTAAAACGCAATCTTGTTGATTCGTTTGTTAAATTAGATACAGCTGGTCATATGCTTGTGTTAAAGACATTGCCAGGTAATGCACATGCTCTCGGTGCGCTGATTGATCATTTAGAGTGGGATGAAATTATTGGCACAATTTGCGGTGATGATACGTGTTTAATTATTTGCCGTACACCTGAAGATACAGGGGTTGTATCAAATCGCTTTTTAAATATGCTGTAACAAAAAGAATCTTGTTTGCTTTATTGCTCAGAAGAGTAAAAAGTAGACAAGATATTTTTGTTATGGAGAAATAAAAATCCTAAAATAGCATGTGAAAATATATATTTCCATATAGGAATATCAGTATTGTTACATTGACCGTAAAAACAAATGTTTGTTACAATGAAGCAGGTTACATAACATATTCTTCATGAAAAAAGTAACAGAAGAATGTATGTGTGAATAGTTTAAGCCTCCCGTGTGGAGTGTGAATGAAATAACGAGGTGAATGAGGCATTGTTATCGGAATTATCGATTAGAAACTTTGCTATTATTGAATCATTAAATATCTCTTTTCAAAAAGGGCTCACTGTTTTAAGTGGTGAAACGGGCGCAGGAAAATCCATCATTATTGATGCGATTAGTCTTCTTGTTGGAGGACGCGGCTCAGCGGAATTTGTACGTTATGGGACAGATAAAGCTGAAATTGAAGGGTTATTTTATATTGAAGATGAACAGCATCCTTGTGCCATGAAAGCAGAAGAACTTGATATTGAAATTGAAGATGGCATGATAATTTTAAAACGGGATATTTCTGTGAATGGGAAAAGCGTATGCCGCGTCAATGGAAAGCTTGTTACATTAAGTACATTAAAGGAAATTGGAAAAACGCTTGTTGACATTCATGGACAACATGAAACGCAAGATTTAATGAATGAAGACCGCCATTTATTTATGCTTGATCATTTTGAGGGAGATCATATTTTAGTTCAGTTAGAAAAGTATCAAAATGTGTATAGGGAATATGAGCAATTAAAAAAACAATTGCACTCTTTAACAGAAAATGAGCAACAAATGGCACATCGTTTAGATTTAATTCAATTTCAACATGAAGAGATTCGAAATGCGGATCTGAAAATAGATGAAGAGCAAAATTTATTAGAAGAACGATTGAAGATTTCGAACTTCGAAAAGATTTATAAGGCACTGGGTGATTCGTATCGTTCTTTAACGGAAGATCATTCTGGTTTAGATCATATTCGGAATGCGATGAACCAGATGGAGAGCATTACGGATTTAGATACTGCATATCAAGAAAACTACGATGCGATTGCGAATAGTTATTATTTATTAGAAGAAGTAGCATATCAACTCCGCGAAAAGTTAGATATGATGGAATACGATCCAAATCGTTTAGATGAAATTGAAACACGTTTAAATGAAATTCGTATGTTAAAACGTAAATATGGAAATACTGTAGAAGAGATTTTAGCGTATGCGGATGAAATCGAAAAAGAGATATTTACGATTGAAAATAAAGATGTACACATTGAAACGACGAAAAGGAAACTAAAAGACATCGAGCAGCTTATAGTGAAAGAAGCGACACTACTAAGTGATATGCGTCGTAATCTTGCGAATCGATTAACAACGGCAATTCATCAAGAATTAAAAGAACTGTACATGGAAAAAACAAAATTCGAAGTGATGATAAAGAAAAAAGAAGGGACAATTGACGATCCTCTTGTCGAAGGAGCTCCTGTCAAAATGACACAAGATGGGTATGACGGTGTAGAATTTTATATTTCTACGAATCCAGGAGAACCGTTAAAGCCGCTTTCTAAAGTAGCTTCAGGGGGGGAATTATCCCGTATTATATTAGCGTTAAAGAGTATTTTTTCTAAACATCAAGGTGTTGCCTCTGTTATTTTTGATGAGGTAGACACTGGAGTAAGCGGGCGCGTTGCACAGGCGATTGCTGAAAAGATTTATCGTGTTTCTGTTAATTCACAAGTGCTATGTATTACACATTTGCCACAAGTTGCGTCTATGGCAGATTCTCACTTATTTATTCGGAAACAAATTGTAAATGAACGCACTGTTACATCTGTTACTGTACTTAGTCAAGATGAAAAAGTAACGGAAATTGCTCGCATGATTTCTGGAGTGGAAATTACTGATTTAACGACAGAACATGCAAGAGAGTTACTTTCGCAGGCGCATCGTTTTAAACAAGCAGCAGAGGCTATCCAATAATGGATAGCTTTTTTGTTAACAACAATGATTTCTTAATTCTTCCGGTTATAAAGAAAGGATAGCAAGGAGACATTAAATAATGAAGCCGCTAGGCTGAATGTGGGGTAGGAGCGAGGAGAGTGAAAAGATTGAAATTAGAGCAATTTCGAAAAATCATAGGGATCTGTCTCCTTGTTTCGCTTGTCTTTATTGGGTGTTATAAACCGCTTCGCGCGTTTATTTTACTTCCAAAGCAACTTGTTATATTTCAAGATCAAGATTCACAAGTATCTTCTTTGCCTGTATTTCAAACAAAATCAACTGATGAAACTATTTTTACAATTGCTTCTGGGCATGCTAGTGAAAAAACAATTGCGGTAAATGCGCATGAAAGCGGAGAAGCTGCTATGGTTTATGAGCTTGCAGGATTACCCGTAAAAAAAGTAAATGTGAAAGTATTAAAAGATTTTAAAATAGTTCCAGGTGGGCAATCAATTGGAGTGAAATTAAATGCAAAAGGGGTACTTGTTGTAGGGCATCATTTAATTCAAACGGAAAAAGGAAAGGTATCCCCAGGTGAACTTGCAGGTGTGCAAGTAGGGGATATGATTACTGAAATAAACGGTAAGACAATTGAACGAATGAGTGATATTGCACCATTTATTCATGATAGCGGGAAAACAGGAGAATCGCTTAATCTTGTCTTGCTAAGAGATGGGAAATATATTCGAACAAAATTAACTCCACAAAAAGATGGCGGAGAACAGTCATATCGAATTGGATTGTACATTCGTGATTCAGCTGCAGGCATTGGAACGATGACATTTATTCATCCGGAATCAATGAAATACGGCGCGCTTGGTCACGTGATTTCTGACAATGATACGAAAAAACCAATTCAAGTTGAAGATGGACAAATTGTTCGTTCGACAGTAACGTCTATTGAACGTGGGAGCAATGGAGATCCTGGTGAAAAATTAGCGAGATTCTCACCAGATCATGAAGTTATTGGTAATATTACAACGAATAGTCCATTTGGTATTTTTGGTAAGTTAAATACAGAAATGAAAAATGGAATTATGGATGAAGCACTTCCGATTGCTCTTTCCCATCAAGTAAAAGAAGGGCCTGCGAAAATTTTGACAGTTATTGATCAAGATAAAGTAGAAGCGTTCGATATAGAAATTGTAAGTACAGTTCCGCAAAAATTCCCTGCAACAAAAGGAATGGTTGTAAAGATTACAGATAAACGCTTATTAGAAAAAACAGGTGGGATTGTACAAGGAATGAGTGGTAGTCCTATTGTACAAGACGGAAAATTAGTAGGGGCTGTAACACACGTATTTGTCAACGATCCAACATCTGGATATGGTGTCCATATTGAATGGATGCTACATGAAGCGGGGATTAATATTTATACAGATCAGAAAAAAGCAAGCTGAATGTATTCAGCTTGTTTTTTTTGTTACTTTTAAATAAAGGGAGAAAAGAAGAGGTCTCCTTATTGATGAAAAATTTTTCTTGTAAAGCCGCTGAAATGTTACAAAAGTTTCGCAACAGGTGTTTTTTGTTGTAAAATAAAAGTAGAGCATACATATTTAGCTATAACCACATGATGGAATATGTAAAAGAACACTAAGAAATAGACGATAAAAATGTTTTTTTGTGATTTTTTCGGAATTTAAGAAAGTTTTAAAGGGGATTTTCACATAATTGTCGAACAATTCATGTAGTCTAGAAGGTAATACTTTATGCCGGGAGAAACCATTAGTAGGGAGGAAAAGCTGTGGAGAAAATTAAAGTGTGTCTCGTGGATGATAATAAAGAACTTGTATCTATGTTAGAGAGTTATGTTGCTGCGCAGGATGATATGGAAGTGATTGGTGTAGCGTATAATGGTCAAGAATGCTTAAATTTATTAAAAGAGAGACAACCTGATGTACTTGTTCTTGATATTATTATGCCACATTTAGATGGTCTCGCAGTACTAGAAAAAATGCGTCATATTGATCGTTTCAAACAGCCGAATGTTATTATGTTAACAGCATTTGGACAAGAGGATGTAACGAAAAAGGCTGTTGATTTAGGTGCGTCATATTTTATCTTAAAACCATTTGATATGGAAAATTTAACGAGCCATATTCGTCAAGTTAGTGGAAAATCAAGCACTACCATTAAACGACCGCTACCAGCTTTTCGTTCTGTTACAACGTCTGATGGAAAACCGAAAAATTTAGATGCAAGCATTACGAGTATCATTCATGAAATCGGTGTACCAGCTCATATTAAAGGATACATGTATTTACGTGAAGCAATTTCTATGGTCTACAACGACATTGAATTGCTTGGATCAATTACAAAAGTACTGTATCCAGATATCGCAAAGAAATATAATACAACAGCAAGTCGTGTGGAACGTGCAATTCGTCATGCGATTGAAGTTGCGTGGAGCCGTGGAAATATTGAATCCATTTCTTCTTTATTTGGCTACACGGTATCCATGTCAAAAGCAAAGCCGACGAATTCAGAATTCATCGCGATGGTTGCGGATAAGTTAAGGCTTGAACATAAGGCGAGTTAATCGTTGATATAGTAATGATTTGAGTTTGTTTTAACGTTAAAGATAGTATCTTTTCTGACCAATAAATAAGTCGATCAAAAAGCGATAAACGCCGTCTTTTGATAGTTTTTATAAACTATTGAGAGGCGGTGTTTTTTATCCCGCTATTTGTGGGCAGTAAGACCCCCACCTCAAGATTCAGAGAGAAGCAAAGAACCTGTAGATTAAGACGTTAAAATTATTTTCGGCGTATATGCAAAATAAATTCGATAAAGTTAAATCGCCTCATATACGCCATTATATTAAATATTTAAGAGAACGTGGTAAGTATACAGTCGCAGTTAGTGACAAATCTGTGAAAGTCAATCTCTTCCATAAGTGCTACAACAAACGCTTGCTTAACCAATAAATTATTGATATACAAACCGATGAACATTCTTTTTGGTAGTTTTAAATAACTATCATGAAAGTAATGTTCATATTTTCTTATAGCGCTATTCGTGGGCAGTAAGACCCCCACCTTAAGATTGAGCGAGCCGCTTCCGTATTTCTAAAGAAGATAGGTGGGGGATAACTGCTGGCATGTGCAAGGTTGGGCGGGCTTTCCATCAGTGGGGAATGAAAAAAACTCCCACTGATGGAAGTTTCGCTTTATTCTTTCTCTTGATTTTGTTTTTCTAATTCAACGAGTTTTTGAATTAAAATATGCTGAGGCATATGCATAAGCTGTTCAAGGGGAACACCGAGGGCTTTAGATAACTTAATAGCTGTCTCTGGTGAAAGTTGTAATGGTTTCATAAAAGTACCTCCTTTTTGTATAGTATAACATAAAGAGAAATTAGCATCAGTGTAGATGCATCGGTGATAATGGTTTATAAGATTATATAAATACAAGTTGAAAAATCAACATAAATGATTTTGGTAGGCAAGAGCATCTGGCTATGGATAGAAGTGGTCAGGATCTTTTCTTGCCATAAAATAAAGGGAGTGCAAGTCATTTTGTATTCTACATAGCAGCGACTTATATGTTGAAAAATATATAGTTGGATTTACAACTTGTAATGATCTTTTGCTAACTTTTAATGAAATAGAATTTGAGGTGAGAAGATGACGCATATTTTTGGACACCGCGGAGCTGCAGGGACGTATCCAGAAAATACGATGGTTTCTTTTCAGGCGGCAGAGAAGTTTGGAGCTGATGGAATTGAATTGGATGTTCAGTTCACAAAAGATCACCAAATTGTTGTCATTCATGATGAGACGGTAAATCGAACGACGAATGGAAAAGGGGCTGTTCGAAATTATTTATATGAAGATTTGCGCGCGCTAGATGCGAGTTATACATTTTATGATAAGGTCGGTGTGCAGCCTATTCCTTTATTAGAAGAAGTGTTGGAGTGGCTGAAAACAAACAACCTTTTTCTTAATATTGAATTTAAGAATAATAAGGTACCGTATAGAGGTTTAGAAGAAGAGGTAATTACTCTTATTCGAAAATATAGTATGGAGGAGCGTACGATTCTATCTTCTTTTAATCATTATAGTATGAAGAAGTGTCATATGATGGCTCCTGATATTGAGACGGCGATTTTGTATAAGGAAGGATTGCATAGCCCGTGGGCTTATGCCAAAAAGATGGGAGCGAGTGCTATTCATCCGAACTACCGATATATTTCGGATGGAATTGCAGAATTAACGATGGAAAATGGCGTAGCTGTACGTCCGTATACAATCAATGATGAGGAAGTGATGAGGAAGTTTTTAAAGATGAATGTGACGGCTATTATTACAGACTATCCAGAGCGTGTGAAAAGAATAATGCAAGGTGTAAAATGAGGTCTTTCTTTATGAAGGGTCTCGTTTTTTAATTCCGCCATTTACAGGCAGCAAGACTGAGATTTAAAGTGGTGTAAAGAATATAGGGGGATGAAAACCCCCACTGATGAAAATTTCACTTTATCCCACATTAACGGGCAGTAAGACCTCACCTCAAGGTGGAGAGAGAAGCGTTGTCCAGCTCTAGCGGCTAGAATCTCCGGTCGTTTCGCCCCCTCCGACGAGGCAAAAAGCACCTCTTTGTTAGGGACGTGGGCGTCCTGCGCTTCTGAGCGAGCCGCTTCCGCTTTTCTAAAAAAGATAGGTGTGGGCTAACTGTCCGTAAAAGCCCGATTGATTCAACTAACCATTCGAAGAAAAAGCACCTTCGAATAGAAGTTTCACTTTATCTTCGAAATCGAGCTTGTACTTTATTTCGTTTTCGGTCGCGGTATAGAATGAAGCCACCAAAGATATAAAAGCCAATAGCAAAACAGAGTGCTCCAATTACAAATTGTAACCATAATACAGGGATTGGAGAGAAGAGAATACCGAAGACCGTATCTCTCATCAGTTTAATGCCTACTACAGCAAGTGAAATAGGAATAACTGCTAATAGGAGAGCGAGATAACGTTGCATAAGGAAGACCTCTTTTCAGACAATTTAGTATATACAAAATCATGTAACAATTGACGTTCGTTTGTCAAGGGGTTTTGGAAGAAGTAAGATGGAGGTATGAAAAATTTTGCAGAGATGCTGCGGGAGGATTGGTAGCATATGAAACAAAAGGTATTAATTATTGGAGCGGGTGCTGGGGGCAGTGCGATTCTAGGACTATTGCAAAAATCGAATATATTTGAAGTGGTTGCAATTGTGGATATTGATGAAAGAGCAAAGGGGATTCGACTTGCAAAGAATCTTTATATTTCTACAGGGAGTGACTGGGAAGTTTTTATACGTGAGGACATTGATGTCATTTTTGATATGACAGGTGATTACAGTGTGTATGAAAAGGTTTTAGTGCAGAAAAAAGAAGATGTACTTCTGGTCCCAGGGGATGTTGCGAATATTGTTGTGAAGCTTGCGCATGAAAAAGAAATGTTGATCGGGAAATTAAAAGATCAAACGCAGCAGCGGGATCTTATTTTAAATTCCACACACGACGGTATGATTGTGGTTGATAAAGAAGGGCATGTACTATTATTCAATAAAAGTGCGGAACGGATGACGGGATATAAAAGGGAAGAAGTTGTTGATAAGTATATTTTAGAAGTCATTCCAACGAGTAAGTTGCTTCGTATTATCCGTACGAAACAAATTGAGATTAATCAAGAATTAACATTAGATAATGGAAAGAAAATTATTTCAACGCGCATTCCGATTTTAAATGAAATTGGAGACGTGCAAGGGGCGTTTGCGGTTTTTAAAGATATTACTGAAATTGTAAATTTGGCTGAAGAAGTAACGGATTTAAAAGAAATTCAAACATTGCTAGAAGCGATTATCTATTCTTCCGAAGAAGCAATTTCTGTTGTCGATGAACAAGGGCGAGGACTTGTTATTAACCCGGCTTATACAAAATTAACTGGTCTATCTGAAGAAGATATTATTGGTAAGCCAGCGACAACGGATATTGTAGAAGGAGAAAGTATGCATATGAAGGTGCTGCGGACACGCAGGGCAGTGCGTGGTATTCATATGAAAATTGGGCAAAAAAAGAGAGATGTTATTGTAAACGTAGCTCCGGTTATTGTTGATGGGATTTTAAAGGGGAGTGTCGGTGTAATTCGCGATGTATCCGAGATTCAAAAATTAACAAATGAATTAAATAGGGCAAGACAAATTATTCGTACGTTAGAAGCGAAGTATTCATTCGACGATATTGTTGGAACGTCAGAAGGGATTGTGGCGGCGATTGAGCAGGCGAAACTAGGAGCGAATACACCGGCGACGGTACTGCTCCGAGGGGAGTCAGGAACTGGAAAGGAATTGTTTGCGCACGCCATCCATAATGGTAGCAATCGGAAGTACAATAAGTTTGTTCGGGTAAATTGTGCGGCAATTTCTGAATCGTTATTAGAAAGTGAACTGTTTGGTTATGAAGAAGGCGCTTTTTCGGGAGCGCGTCGCGGGGGGAAACGTGGTTTTTTCGAAGAAGCGAACAATGGAAGTATTTTCTTAGATGAAATAGGAGAATTGTCTGCGAATACACAAGCGAAGTTACTTCGTGTTTTGCAAGAGAAGGAAATCGTGAGAGTCGGGGGTACGAAGCCGATTCCGATTAATGTTCGAGTCATTGCTGCAACGCATGTGAATTTAGAAAAGGCAATTTTAGATGGTGATTTTCGGGAAGACTTATATTATCGGTTAAATAAAATTCCGATCCATATTCCATCACTTGGTCAGCGTAAAGAAGATATTGGTGAAATTGCTGATCGATTAATTCAAAAAATTAATCAAGATTATGGGCGTAATGTTGAGGGGTTAACGGAATCCGCGGTGAAGTATTTACAATCATATGATTGGCCGGGAAATGTTCGTGAGCTTGAAAATATTTTAGGCCGAGCGATTATTTTTATGAATTATAACGAGATGTATATTGATGTACAGCATTTACCGCCGTTACATCATGAGGACCACCATGAACTTATAGGGAGTAATTTACTTCCTGAATTAGAAGAAAGACCTCTTGAGGATTTAGT
The DNA here is from genome assembly GCF_044543425.1 of Bacillus sp. NPDC077411. Classification (NCBI taxonomy): domain Bacteria; kingdom Bacillati; phylum Bacillota; class Bacilli; order Caryophanales; family Bacillaceae; genus Bacillus; species Bacillus sp. NPDC077411. The sequence goes on from NZ_JBITWA010000002.1 coordinate 26,181, forward strand.
GGCTGAATTTGAGGGGAATATTATTCATGAGTATTTGTCTAGATTTAATGGAAACAAAACAAAAACAGCACAAGCGTTAGGGATTTCGGTTCGGAATTTATATTATAAGCTAGAGAAATATGAGTGTGCAAAAAATAGCATGCAATAATTTTCATACCGTGCAATAATTTGCACGGTATATATAATCTGACAAAATTAGACAGAATTTTTTATTTAGTTACAAAATGTTGATTTTTCTATGATTTGAATGCGTTTTCAAAAATATTTGAACAAAATTAAAAAGTTGGCACGGTATTTGCTTTAATATATAAGCGAGGGACGACGAGGAAGGGTTGATTACAAAATATGAAGTTACAAACTTTAATTGATCAAGCAGCAAAGCAACCGAAAAAAACAGTTGCTGTCGCAGTAGCTGAAGATCATGAAGTAATTGAGGCCGTAACAAAGGCTGTACAATTACAGTTAGCTCAATTTCGTCTATATGGAAATCAAGAAACAATTGTGAGTATGTTACAAGAGCATGGATTAACGCCTTCAGAACATATTGAAGTAATTTCTACTACATCTAGTGCAGAAGCTGCTGAATTGGCAGTAAAAGCTGTAAGAGGCGGAGAAGCGGATGTACTTATGAAGGGCAATATTCCAACAGCTAACATTTTAAAAGCAGTATTAAATAAAGAGTGGGGTCTTCGTAAAGGCGGTGTGTTATCACACGTTGCAGCTTTTGAAGTACCGAATTACGATCGCTTTATCATCGTAACAGATGCAGCGATGAATATCGCTCCAGACGTACAGCAAAAAGCAGCGATTGCACAAAATGCAGTTGAAGTTGCCCGGGCAATAGGAATAGAAGTACCGAAAGTAGCTCCGATTGCTGCTGTGGAGGTTGTAAATCCTGCAATGCAAGCAACGATTGATGCAGCAATGTTAACGCAAATGAATCGCCGGGGTCAAATTAAAAATTGTATCATTGACGGACCACTTGCTTTAGATAATGCTGTTTCACAAATTGCAGCAGAGCATAAAGGAATTCAAAGCGATGTCGCTGGTAAAGCAGATATTTTACTCGTCCCAACAATTGAAGCTGGAAATGTATTATATAAATCGCTTGTATATTTTGCGGATGCAAAAGTAGGAGCGATTATCGCTGGAGCGAAAGCACCGATTGTGTTAACATCTCGTGCTGATTCAGCAGAAACAAAAGTGTATTCATTAGCATTGGCAGTTGCGACTGCTTCTAAATAAACTTTCTTGCAATGCATGTTTTATTTTCATTCATGATTAAGGAAATGCGTCCGATATAACGGACTAAAATTGAAAATGGTAAACATATCAAGGGGGAAATTACAATGACATTAGAAATCTTCAAATACTTAGAAACTTACGATTACGAGCAAGTGGTGTTCTGTCAAGATAAAGAATCAGGATTAAAAGCAATCATTGCAATTCATGACACAACTCTTGGACCAGCTCTTGGCGGAACAAGAATGTGGACATACGATTCTGAAGAAGCTGCAATTGAAGATGCTCTTCGTCTTGCAAAAGGTATGACATATAAAAACGCAGCAGCTGGTTTAAACTTAGGTGGTGCAAAAACAGTTATTATCGGCGATCCACGCAAAGATAAGAGCGAAGCAATGTTCCGCGCGTTAGGACGTTACATTCAAGGATTAAATGGTCGTTACATCACAGCTGAAGATGTTGGTACAACTGTAGATGATATGGATATTATTCATGAAGAAACAGATTTCGTAACAGGTATTTCACCTTCATTCGGTTCTTCTGGTAACCCATCTCCAGTAACTGCTTACGGCGTATACGTTGGTATGAAAGCAGCTGCAAAAGAAGCGTTCGGTACAGATAGCTTAGAAGGTAAAGTAATTGCTGTTCAAGGTGTAGGGAATGTAGCTTATCACCTATGCAAACACCTACATGCAGAAGGTGCAAAATTAATCGTTACAGATATTAATAAAGAAGCGGTACAACGTGCTGTAGAAGAGTTTGGTGCAACTGCTGTTGAGCCAAATGAAATTTATGGTGTAGAATGTGACATTTATGCACCATGTGCACTAGGAGCAACAGTAAACGACGAAACAATTCCACAATTAAAAGCAAAAGTAATTGCTGGTTCTGCAAATAACCAACTAAAAGAAGATCGTCACGGTGATATCGTTGATGAAATGGGTATCGTATATGCACCAGACTATGTTATTAATGCAGGCGGCGTAATTAACGTAGCGGACGAGTTATACGGATACAATAGAGAGCGTGCATTAAAACGTGTAGAAGCAATTTATGACACAATTGAAAAAGTAATTGCAATTTCAAAACGTGATGGTGTGCCAACATATGTAGCAGCAGATCGTCTTGCTGAAGAGCGCATCGCAAGCTTAAAAAATACACGTAGCACATTTTTAAGTAACGGCCATAACATTTTAAGCCGTCGCTAATTCATAGAAAAAATAAATGCGAAAGCAGTAGCAACTTCATTAAGCCGTTGCTACTGTCTTTCTAAATAAATGGTGGAGGGAGCAGTCTTGTCCGTGAATCGAATTCTTGTCATTAATCCTGGTAGCACATCTACGAAGATTGGTGTTTTTGATAATGAAAGACCTGTTTTAGAAGAAACAATTCGTCATGACGAAGAACAGATTGGGAAATATAAGCGTATTATTGATCAATATGAATTTCGTAAACAAACTATTTTAGAGGTGCTTCATTCTCATGGCATTAATATTTCTAAGTTAAATGCTGTATGTGGTCGCGGCGGACTACTTCGTCCGATTGAAGGCGGTACGTATACGGTAAACGAAGCAATGCTAGAAGATTTGAAGAATGGTTATAGTGGTCATCATGCTTCTAATCTAGGTGGAATTTTAGCATATGAAATTGCTTCTGGACTTAACATTCCAGCGTTTATTGTTGATCCAGTAGTTGTAGATGAAATGGAAGATATTGCTCGTATTAGCGGGATAGCTGGCATGGAGCGAAGAAGTATTTTTCATGCGCTAAACCAAAAAGCAGTAGCTCGTAAAGTTGCAAAAGAACTTGATCGTAAATATGAAGATTTAAATTTATTAATTGCACATATGGGCGGCGGTATTTCAGTTGGTGCTCATAAAAAAGGAAAAGTTATTGATGTAAATAACGGTTTAAATGGAGAAGGACCATTCAGCCCAGAGCGTGCAGGAACGGTTCCGGTAGGCCAGCTTGTAGAAATGTGTTTCTCTGGTGACTATTACCGTGATGAAATGATGAAAAAAATCGTTGGACAAGGAGGCTTAGTAAGCTTACTTGGTACAAATGATGCAATTAAAGTAGAAAAAATGGTAGAACAAGGCGATCCGGAAGCAACGCTTGTTTATACAGCGATGGCATATCAAGTTGCAAAAGAGATCGGCGGAGCAAGTGCAGTTCTTCATGGTAAAGTAGATGCCATTGTTTTAACGGGCGGTCTTGCATATAGTAAAATTCTCGTTGATGAAATTAAAGAACGTGTTCATTGGATTGCAGATGTTATTGTGCATCCAGGTGAAGATGAATTACAAGCATTAGCAGAAGGTGCACTTCGTGTACTTCGTGATGAAGAAACTGCAAAAGAGTATGCTGTAAGGGAAAAAGAAACAGTAGCTAGGGGTTGAGTAATATGGCAAAAGAATACGATTTAGTCATCGTTGGCGGTGGTACAGGCGGATATGTCGCTGCTATTCGTGCATCACAATTAGGATTAAAAACAGCGCTTGTTGAAAAAGAGAACCTAGGTGGTACTTGCTTACACAAAGGATGTATTCCTAGTAAAGCGTTACTTCGCAGTGCTGAAGTTTTTGCAACTGCGAAAAAAGGTGAAGAATTCGGCGTTGTAACGAGCAATGTAGAATTAAATTTTGCAAAAGTACAAGAACGTAAAGAAAAAATCGTTAGCCAACTTCATAAAGGTGTTCAGCATTTAATGAAGCAAGGAAAAATCGATGTATACGAAGGAATTGGTCGTATTCTTGGCCCATCTATTTTCTCGCCGATGCCAGGTACGATTTCTGTTGAATTGACGAGCGGAGAAGAGAATGAAATGCTTATTCCGAAAAATGTAATCGTCGCAACAGGATCACGTCCAAATTCTTTACCAGGACTTGAACTTGATGGTGAATATGTCATGTCATCTGATCACGCCCTAAAAATGGAAACGCTTCCTGAATCTATCATTATTGTTGGTGGCGGCGTAATTGGTATTGAGTGGGCATCTATGCTTGCTGATTTTGGCGTGGAAGTAACTGTACTTGAATATGCAAAACACGTTTTACCGCTTGAAGATCAAGATGTTTCTAAGGAAATGCAACGTTTACTTAAGAAAAAAGGCATTAAAGTTGTAACTGCTGCAAAAGTGTTACCAGAAACTTTAGTAAAAGATAACGGTGTAACGATTCAAGCTGAATTGAATGGTGAAAATAAAGAGTTTAAAGCTGAAAAAATGCTTGTATCTGTTGGAAGACAAGCAAACACACAAAATATCGGCTTAGAAAATACAGATATCGTTGTTGAAAAAGGTTATATTCAAACCAATGAATATTATCAAACGAAAGAATCGCACATTTATGCGATTGGAGATGTAATTGGTGGCCTGCAGCTTGCGCATGTTGCTTCTCACGAAGGAATTGTAGCGGTTGAACACATTGCTAGAAAAGAACCAATGCCAATTGATTACTCTATGGTGTCTAAATGTGTATATAGCAGCCCAGAAGTTGCTTCTGTCGGTTTAACAGAGCAAGAAGCGAAAGAAAAAGGTTATAAATTAAAAGTAGGTAAATTCTCATTCCGTGCAATCGGTAAAGCGCTTGTATATGGAGAATCTGATGGTTTTGTAAAACTTGTTGTTGATGAAGAAACAAATGATATTCTTGGTGTTCATATGATTGGACCACACGTAACAGATATGATCTCAGAAGCAGGTCTTGCAAGAGTATTAGATGCAACGCCTTGGGAAGTTGCACATACAATTCATCCACATCCATCATTATCAGAAGCGATTGGTGAAGCTGCGTTAGCAGTTGATGGAAAAGCGTTACACGGGTAAAAGTGAACCATTAGAAATGGATAGTGTATCGTTCTTGCTTTATAATAGAGCGGGGTAAAAAGGATTTAGGAGGGTGTTAAAATGGCTGAAGTAAAAGCAAAACGCCATGAAGAGCTTGGGTTAAGCGACGAGCAAGTATTAGAAATGTATCGCACGATGTTACTCGCACGTAAAATTGACGAGCGTATGTGGTTATTAAACCGTGCAGGGAAAATTCCGTTTGTAATTTCTTGTCAAGGACAAGAAGCTGCACAGGTAGGAGCAGCGTTTGCACTTGATCGTGAAAAAGACTACGCACTGCCGTATTATCGTGATATGGGTGTCGTGTTAGCATTTGGTATGACAGCGAGAGAGCTTATGTTATCCGGATTTGCAAAAGCAGAAGATCCAAACTCTGGCGGACGTCAAATGCCTGGGCACTTTGGACAAAAGAAAAATCGCATCGTAACAGGTTCTTCACCAGTTACAACACAAGTACCACATGCAGTAGGTATTGCGTTAGCAGGAAAGATGGAAGGAAAAGACTTAGTAACATTTGTTACATTTGGTGAAGGTTCTTCCAACCAAGGTGATTTCCATGAGGGTGCAAACTTTGCTGGGGTACACAAATTACCTGTTATTTTCATGTGTGAAAATAATAAATATGCAATCTCTATCCCTGTTGAAAAACAATTAGCATGTAAAAATGTATCTGACCGTGCAATTGGTTATGGTATGCCAGGATATACAGTAGACGGAAATGACCCGCTTGAAGTATATAAAGCTGTAAAAGAAGCAGCAGATCGCGGACGCCGTGGTGAAGGTCCAACATTAATTGAAACGGTATCTTATCGTTTAACAGCACACTCTAGTGATGACGATGATCGTGTTTACCGTGACCGAGAAGAAGTAGAAGAAGCAAAGAAAAAAGATCCAATCTATACATTTGCAAATTACTTACAAGAAGTAGGCATTTTAACAGAGGAATCTGAAAAACAAATGTTAGATGATGTAATGCATATCGTAAACGAAGCAACAGAATATGCAGAAAATGCTCCGTATGCAGATGCAGAGTCTGCATTAAAGCACGTATACGCGGAATAAGGGGGAACGTTTCATGGCTGTAATGTCTTATATTGACGCGATTACATTAGCAATGCGTGAGGAAATGGAACGCGATGAAAAAGTATTTGTATTAGGAGAAGACGTTGGTAAAAAAGGCGGCGTATTTAAAGCAACAAATGGATTATATGATCAATTTGGTGAAATGCGCGCGCTTGATACACCACTTGCAGAATCTGCAATTGCTGGGGTAGCAATCGGTGCAGCAATGTATGGAATGCGCCCAATTGCAGAAATGCAATTTGCTGACTTCATTATGCCAGCGGTTAACCAAATTGTTTCCGAAGCAGCAAAAATTCGTTACCGCTCTAACAATGATTGGACTTGCCCGGTAACAATCCGTGCACCATTTGGCGGCGGTGTTCACGGTGCATTGTATCATTCTCAATCTGTAGAAGCACTTTTTGCAAACCAACCTGGTTTAAAAATTGTAATTCCTTCTACACCATATGATGCAAAAGGTTTATTAAAAGCAGCAATTCGTGATGAAGATCCAGTATTGTTCTTTGAACATAAACGTGCATATCGCTTAATTAAAGGTGAAGTGCCGGAAGATGATTATGTATTACCAATTGGAAAAGCAGACGTAAAACGTGAAGGTGATGACATTACTGTTATCACATATGGATTATGTGTTCACTTTGCTCTTCAAGCTGCTGAAAAATTAGCACAAGATGGCATTTCTGCTCACGTTCTTGATTTACGTACTGTATATCCATTAGATAAGGAAGCAATTATTGAAGCGGCTTCAAAAACAGGTAAAGTTCTTCTTGTAACGGAAGATAATAAAGAAGGAAGCATTATGAGTGAAGTAGCGGCAATTATCGCTGAAAATTGCTTATTTGATCTTGATGCACCAATTGCTCGTCTTGCAGGTCCAGACGTTCCAGCAATGCCATATGCACCAACAATGGAAAAATTCTTTATGGTGAATCCAGATAAAGTTGAAAAAGCAATGCGCGAACTTGCGGAATTTTAATCGGGGGGACTATACATGGCTGTAGAAAAAATTACAATGCCTCAGCTTGGGGAGAGTGTAACAGAAGGTACAATTAGTAAATGGCTTGTTTCTGTTGGTGATCACGTAAATAAATATGATCCGCTTGCAGAAGTAATGACAGATAAAGTAAACGCAGAAGTACCTTCCTCTTTTAGCGGGGTTGTTACAGAATTAATCGCTGGCGAAGGTGATACATTAGCTGTCGGTGAAGTGATTTGTATGATTCAAGTTGAGGGTGCAGATGAAGTAGCCGCAACAGCTGTAGAAGAGAAAACTGAAGAGGCGCCAAAAGCAGAGGCAGTTGCACCGCTATCCGCACCGGCACCGAAAGTAAAGCAACCAACTGATGGTAAACCGCGTTTTTCACCAGCTGTATTAAAACTTGCAGGTGAACATAATATTGACCTAGATGCAGTAGTAGGCACGGGAGCAAATGGTCGTATTACACGCAAAGATATTTTGAAATTAGTTGAATCTGGAAATATTCCACAAGCAGGTGCGAAGAAAGAAGCTGCACCAATTGCACAAGAAGCTCCAGCTGCACCAACAGCTGCGCCAACACCAACAGCTCCTAAAGCAGAAGCGGCAAAACCGGTATCTGTACCAACAATGCCTGGAGATATTGAAATCCCAGTGACTGGCGTACGTAAAGCAATTGCTGCAAACATGCTGCGCAGTAAACATGAAGCACCACATGCTTGGATGATGATTGAAGTGGATGTAACAGATCTTGTTTCATACCGCAATTCAATTAAAGGTGAATTTAAAAAGCGTGAAGGCTTTAATTTAACATTCTTTGCATTCTTCGTAAAAGCTGTTGCACAGGCTTTAAAAGAATACCCACAAATTAATTCTATGTGGGCTGGCGATAAAATTGTTCAGAAGAAAGATATTAACCTTTCTATCGCAGTTGCAACTGACGATGAATTATTCGTTCCAGTTATTAAACATGCTGATGAAAAAACAATTAAAGGTATCGCTCGTGAAATTACTGAGCTTGCAACGAAAGTACGTACGAAATCATTAAAAGCTGACGAAATGCAAGGTGGAACATTTACGATTAATAACACAGGATCATTTGGTTCGGTTCAATCTATGGGTATTATTAACTATCCACAAGCAGCAATTTTACAAGTAGAATCTATCGTGAAACGTCCAGTAATTATGGATAACGGTATGTTCGGTGCACGTGATATGGTTAACCTATGCCTATCTCTTGACCACCGCGTATTAGACGGATTCATTTGCGGTAAGTTCTTAGGACGCGTAAAAGAAATTCTTGAAAATACATCTGCAGATAATACTTCTGTATATTAATAAAAAAAGCTCGCCAATTGGCGGGCTTTTTTTGCGTATACAAATTTACTTTAATTTTTCGCCATATAAGTTACTGCATACAGAATACAATATACCCTGCAATCGTATTCTCCCTTTATTTTCTACTTTGGACGTGACAGAAAAAGGCCCTGACCGCGTCTATGCATAGCTAGATGCGCTTGCCCCTCTAAAAAAAGAAGTTTATATGTCGTTTTTTCTACTTATATATACTGAGGCGCAGTTGAAACTTTATAATGTTTTTTTACATAGACAATATAGATAAACGCAAACTAAAAGGATGACTTTTAGTAAGGGGTGCCATCTATTATGCATATGCACATATTTGAAGGAGCAAAGCATCTTTCGAGTTTCGAGTGGATGCTCCGTGCTATATTGGCATATCTGTTTTTAATTATTGTGGCAAAAGCGATGGGACAACGCTCTATTGCTCAGCTTCGTTTTTTAGATCTTATTCTCGTGCTATTATTAGAGGGAAATCTATCGAATGCATTGTCTGATGAAAAAATAGGTCTTTTTGGTTCTATGATTACATCGTTTATTCTTGTCGTACTTCATATAGTAAGTTCTATTTTGACATTAAAGTGGGATCGGTGGAGACGATTTTTAGAGCCTGCACCCATTATTCTTATACATAATGGTTCCGTTCAGTTTAATAATTTAAAGAAAGCGCGGATTACAGTAGAGTATGTATTTTCGGAGCTAAGATTGCAAGGGATTACAGATATTCAAACAGTCAAACTAGCCTTATGGGAAGCGAGTGGAGTCGTTTCTGTATTTCAGTACGCAGCATATGAAAAAGTTTCTCGAAAAGATATGAAAATATACGCAGAACAATCACCTATTACATTTATCTTAATAAAGAACGGGAATATCCAAAAGGATGTTCTCTCTTTATTAGAAAAAACAGAAGAGTGGGTAAAAAACGAGTTAAAGCAGAAAGTACCGATTCAATCCATTCAATTAGCAACAGTAGATGAAAAGGGGCAAATAAATATTTTGCTTAAAAAGTAAAATAATGATCATTTTTCCATTTTATACATATGATACAATGGTGTGGACAAGGAAATAAAAAGAAAGGTTTGTGAAAATGGGATATGTGGAGGAATTACGAAAAGTAGTTGGTCATCGTCCGTTAATTTTAGTCGGTTCAGTTGTTCTTGTATTGAATAAAAATGAGGAAGTGTTATTACAACAAAGACAAGAACCGCATGGAAAATGGGGACTTCCTGGTGGATTAATGGAGCTGCGAGAATCACCAGAAGAAACTGCATACCGTGAAGTGTATGAAGAGACCGGTATTCATGTGAAGAATTTGCAGCTCATTAATGTGTTCTCAGGTGCAAAACATTTTGTGAAACTAGCAAACGGTGACGAGTTTCAAGCAGTAACGACTGCATATTATACGCATGACTATGAAGGAGAACCTACTGTAAATAAAGAGGAGGCAATACAATTAAAGTTTTTTCCGGTTACAGAATTGCCAGAGTATATTGTAGGATCACATAAAAGAATGATTGAAGTATATACAGAAATGATACAAAATAAGTGAAAATTGTAATATAATGGTGATAGAGATGCAAAAACACAGTTCTAGTTGGTAGTCCAGACGCATAATTTTTTTATGTCAGTAACCTTCCCCTCCGGGATGTCCAGCATTTCTGAATAAGTTTGTAAAGGAGGGGCTGTCAGTGAAATTGACAGTATATCATGACGGTCAGTATTTTGTAGGAATGATTGAACGAGAAGAAAATGGGAAGTTGTATGCAGTACGGCATATTTTTGGTACTGAACCGTCTGATGAAGAAGTGCTTTTGTTTGTAAATGATACGTTGTTACCGTATTTTAATCGCTTTGCTAAATGCGGAGTAGAGATGAAACAGCAAAAGCGTCCGAAAAATGTAAAACGCATGATTCGGCAAGCAGCAAGGGAATTAAAAACTTCAAAATTTACGAAAGCACAAGAAGCTATTCAATTATCGTATGAAGTGCATAAAAGAGAGAAGCAAGTGCAATCGAAAGAAATACGAGAAATAGAAAAGCGGAAAAAACGTGCCTTAAAAGTGCAAAAAGCGAAACAGAAGCATCGTGGTCATTAAGAAAAACGTCTTCGAGCAAGGTCTTGAAGACGTTTTTTAGTGAATCATGGCTACAAAGAAAGTAAGTTTACTTGTATTTTCGAAATGGTTATTGGTAAGATACAGATAGAGATATGTGAGGAGGGAAAGCTTTGATTAACTTCAACTTTTTTATGAATGACGTTGTTCGTCAAGCGCGAGAAGAAATCGTAGCAGCTGGTTATGCAGAATTAACAACGCCAGAAGCTGTAGATGAAGCATTGCAAAAGAAAGGTACAACACTTGTAATGGTAAACTCTGTATGCGGCTGTGCAGGGGGAATTGCTCGTCCAGCAGCAGCTCATTCTATTCATTATGATAAACGTCCAGATCATCTTGTTACTGTGTTTGCAGGTCAAGATAAAGAGGCAACAGCACGTGCTCGTGAATATTTTGAAGGATATCCACCATCTTCGCCATCGTTTGCACTATTGAAAGATGGAAAGATTGTAACGATGGTTGAGCGTCATGAGATTGAAGGCCATGAGCCAATGCAAGTTATTGCTAAATTACAATCGTACTTTGAAGAACATTGTGATGAAATGTAATATACGTTTTTAGAACCGTTAAGAATGTGATCTTAACGGTTCTTTTTTATACATAATTCAAGTTGTTTATGCATTGAATTATACAGTATATGCCGGTTTATTTACGCTATAAAAAGAAAATTAATTTATTTTTATTTTATTTATTGCATAAAAATAAATTTGTTGTTACAATACATTCATCGAATAAAAATTCTATAAAACATATAAATATACATTAACTAGGAGGGAAAGTAATGAAGAAGTTTTTATCAATTTCAGTTGCACTTATTTTAATCATGAGTATATTCACTGCTTGTAGTAAGGGTGGAAATGCAGGAAGTGATAATAAAAAGAAAGTGTTAGTTATGGGAACGTCTGCAGATTACAAACCGTATGAATATGTAGATGCAAAGAAGAGTGAAGACATTATCGGTTTTGATATCGATGTTATGAACTATATTAGTAAAGAATTAGGTTACAAAGTTAAAATTAAAGATATGGATTTTGGTGGATTGTTAGCCTCATTAGAGGCTGGGAAAGTTGACTTTATCATGGCTGGAATGACACCGACAGCAGAGCGTAAGAAAAATGCAGATTTTACAGATATTTATTTTGTCGCTAAAAATGTAATCATTTCTAAAGAAGGTTCAAATATTACAACATTGCAAGATCTACAAGGAAAAAAAGTAGGAGTACAAACAGGATCTATCCAAGAAGAAAAGGCGAAAGATTTACAAAAACAAGTATCGTTCCAATCTGAAGGACGTGATCGTGTACCAGAACTAATTCAAGAAATTCAAGCAGGGCGTTTTGATGCAATTATTTTAGAAGATACAGTAGCAAAAGGATATTTAGAAAAAAATAAAGAGTTAAAGAGTGTGGAAATTCCAGAAGCTGCAGATGAAGCTGGTTCAGCAATTGCGCTTCCGAAAAATAGTGATAAGACAGCGGAGTTTAATAAAGTAATTAAGAAAATGAAAGAAAATGGAGAAATGGATAAATTAGTGAAGAAATGGTTTGGCGGCGAGAAATAAGCCGCCTTTCCATCTTCTAGGGAGGACTGACTTAGGATGAACTTGGATTTTTCGCAAATAACGCCTTCAATACCATATATATTAAAAGGTTTAGAAGTAACATTAAAGATTGTAGCTGTCGCTTCTTTGCTTGGCTTTGCGCTAGGGACGTTATTAGCGCTTTGTAAAATTGCTAGAATAAAAGTTTTAAGTATAATTGCTGATTTTTATACATCTCTTTTCCGCGGTACACCGCTTGTACTACAATTAATGCTTATTTATTACGGTCTTCCGCAAATTACAGGATATGATATTTCAGCATTTTTAGCAGCTGTGTTAGCATTTAGCTTAAATTCAGGCGCATACATGTCAGAAGTGATTCGTGCTGGAATTCAAGCAGTTGATAAAGGACAAACAGAAGCGGCAATGGCACTTGGTATTCCATATGGAAAAATGATGCGAAATATTATTTTACCGCAAGCATTAAAAAATATATTACCTGCATTAGTAAACGAATTTGTTACATTAACGAAAGAGTCCGCGGTCGTTACTGTTATAGGTGCAACAGATTTAATGCGCCGTGCGTATATTGTTGGCGGCGAGACATTGTCTTATTTTGAACCGCTTTTATTTGTCGGGATGATTTATTACATTCTTGTTATGATTCTTACATTCGTTGGGAAAGCAGTTGAAGGGAGAATGAAGAAAAGTGATTAAAATTAAAGACCTTCACAAATCATTTGGAAATAACGAAGTATTAAAAGGTATTACAACAACAATTGGACAAGGCGAAGTCGTAGCAATTATTGGACCATCTGGTTCAGGGAAATCAACATTTTTACGTTGCATGAACCTATTAGAAGCACCATCGAGCGGGCAAATTTGGATTGGTGATCAGGAGGTAACAAATCCGAACACAAAGATTATGGAAGTTCGTCAGCATGTTGGAATGGTATTTCAACATTTTCATTTATTCCCTCATATGACAGTGTTAGAAAATATTACGTATGCTCCTCTTACGGTAAAAGGTACTGCAAAGGAAGAGGCGGTGAAAAAGGCTGAAGAATTATTAGAAAAAGTGGGATTACTTGAGAAAAAGGATGCCTATCCAAATCGTCTTTCTGGTGGACAAAAACAGCGTGTTGCAATTGCAAGGGCATTAGCAATGGAACCGGATGTTATGCTATTTGATGAGCCGACTTCAGCGCTGGATCCGGAGATGGTGAAAGAAGTATTAGAAGTTATGAAATCTCTTGCAACGACAGGAATGACGATGGCAATCGTTACGCACGAAATGGGGTTTGCAAAGGAAGTAGCAGATCGTGTTCTCTTTTTAGATGGTGGAAAACTTGTAGAAGACGCGAAGCCAGAGCAATTTTTTACAGTGCCGGAAAGCAAACGTGCTCAAGAGTTTTTGCAAAAAATGTTGTAACATGTAAACGTTACGTGAATAATAAGGGAAAAAGGATGACATTGTATCATCCTTTTCTTTATACTTAAGTTGAAAGTAGATCGTACATAATAGGAGCGTTAACATGTTTAAAATTGGATATCGAACAGTGAAAACAGCAGCTGGAACTGCCTTGGCTGTGTGGATTGCTCAATTACTTCATTTGGAGTTTTATAGCTCAGCCGGCATTCTTGTCATTTTATGTGTACAAAATACAAAAAGAAAATCATTAGAAGTATCTATTCATCGCTTTTTAGCTTGTTTACTTTCTATGGTATTTGCATTTTTTATTTTTGAATCAATAGGATATACACCGTTAGCAATTGGGGTTTTATTACTTCTGTTTATTCCTAGTGCGGTTATGCTTAAGATTCAAGAGGGGATTGTTACAAGCTCTGTTATTGTTTTTCATTTATATTCACTGCAAAAAATTACATGGCCCATTGTTGGAAATGAGATTGCGATTTTAACGGTTGGAATTAGTGTTGCTTTGCTAATTAATTTGTACATGCCGAGCGTTGAAAGTGAGTTAAAAGAGTATCAACAAAAAGTAGAATCTAATTTTAAGACGATTCTATTTGAAATGGCTGCCTATTTAAGAAACCGTGATAGTGTGTGGAATGGAAAAGAGCTAATTGAAACGGAAACATTACTTGAGAGGGCAAAAGAAGTATCCTTTATAAAGCTGGAAAATAGGTTTATGCGTGAAGATGATTATTACTATCGTTATTTTCAAATGCGCCAGCAACAGTATGAAATTTTAGAAAGAGTTATGCCGCTAGTTGCTTCGTTATCTTGGTCATATGAACAAGCGGGTATGGTGGCGGATGTAATTGAAAATGTCGGGAATGCAATTCGCCCCAAAAGTACAGGGGTTATATCATTAAGACAGCTTCAAGAGATGCGAGAAATCTTTCGAGAAATGCCGCTTCCAGAAACACGAGAAGAATTTGAAACACGTGCTAAGCTCGTTCAGCTCGTCTATGAAATAGAGCAATTTTTACTCATTAAAAGTCGATTTATAGGGAAATATAACATTAAAGAATTAATATAAGAAGGACGGAATGAGGTATGCCATATCTTCTTTCATTCATATTATTTATTTCCCTATCGCCTCTTTGGCCGCTCGGTGATAATCCGCGTGTTGGCGATCCGCTTATTATCGTTAATAAACAAACGAACCGACTTGCATATATTCAAGATGGAAAGATACAAAATACATTTCCAGTTGCAACAGGTAAAACGAATGATTTAACGCCGGAAGGTACATTTGATGTTGTGATGAAGGCGAAAAATCCGTATTATATTGCGAAGAATATTCCCGGTGGTTCACCGGAAAATCCGCTCGGTTCAAGATGGATAGGTTTTAATGCCCGAGGTACAGATGGTAGTAAATATGGGATACACGGAACAAATCAGCCAAGCTCCATTGGCAAATACGTTTCGCAAGGGTGCATTCGAATGCACAAAAAAGATGTAGAGTATTTGTACGATCGTATTCCCATTGGAACAAAAGTATGGATTGTGAAATCAAAAAAATCATTTGAGCAACTTGCGAAAGAAAAGGGTGCAATTGCTTACGAAGAAAGCCAACAGTATATGTTGGCTTTTTGTCATATTATATCTTGTCTTGACATGTTTACATATAACATGCGTTAATGATGATAACATAAAGTTAAACTTCCATCAGGAGAACTAGTACTGCTCGTGGATACAGTATAAATAAAGGTTATGTGAAAAGGAGTTGCTGTTATGTATACGAATAATAGACTACCATACATTCAGTTCTTAATTGGTGCTCTTGCAATTATTACTTTCATATTGGCAACTTTTAATATATGTCCATTTTCATTATCTGTTTTTTCTATTTCCCTTCTTAATTTTACTTTTGCATTAAGTGCTTTTTATGAGCAGCAATATGCAAACTTTGTTCTTTCGCTTGGAATGGGAATTGCGTTTAGTATTACAGGACTTATTATTATGGCAACATAAAAAGGGGAGAATATCCCCCCTTTTTTTTACCAAAACATACTTATGCCAGTAAGTAATGTTGTGACAAGCATGGAAATTAACATGACATAAACCATAATTTTTTGCATTTTTTTACTCATCATGATCGATCCTCCTTGCGAATCTCCTCAATCCTATTGTATATACAAACGAAATTTGGTACAAGGGTCTATTAAGAGACATTTTCTGCATAAATCCATTTTAATTTGTTGCTATGTAACAATAAAACATGAGCTGCATTCGCTTTCTCCTTTTGTTTTAATTTTTGCATGTGGCAGATAAAGAAAGCTTCCACTGATTAAAGTTTCACTATTTCTCCTTCGAAACTTTTCCAGAATTCTGTTATAATAGTCATTGTTACATACATAACAGGAGGCGCATTCTCATGATTAATCAAGAACGTTTAGTGAATGAATTTATGGAACTTGTGCAAGTAGACTCTGAAACAAAATACGAAGCTGAGATTTGCAAAGTGTTAAAAGAAAAATTCTCTTCTTTAGGCGTTGAAGTATTTGAAGATGATACAATGGGTGAGACTGGTCACGGTGCTGGTAACTTAGTTTGTACATTACCAGCAACAAAAGAAGGAGTAGATACAATCTACTTTACTTCTCATATGGATACAGTTGTTCCTGGTAAAGGAATTAAGCCTTCTATTCAAGATGGTTATATCGTATCTGACGGTACAACAATTTTAGGTGCTGATGATAAAGCTGGGCTTGCATCTATGTTTGAAGCAATTCGAGTGTTAAAAGAGAAAAACATTGCGCACGGAAAAATAGAATTCATCATTACAGTTGGTGAAGAATCTGGTCTTGTTGGTGCAAAAGCATTAGATCGTGAACGCATTACAGCAAAATATGGTTATGCATTAGACAGCGATGGAAAAGTTGGGGAAATCGTTGTTGCAGCACCAACGCAAGCGAAAGTAAATGCAATTATTCGCGGTAAAACAGCTCACGCTGGTGTAGCACCAGAAAAAGGTGTATCTGCAATTACAATTGCAGCAAAATCCATTGCAAAAATGCCACTTGGCCGCATTGATTCTGAAACAACTGCGAATATCGGTCGTTTTGAAGGTGGTACACAAACAAATATCGTTTGTGACTATGTAGAAATCTTTGCTGAAGCACGTTCTTTAGTAGACGAAAAAATGCAAGAGCAAGTTCGTAAAATGAAAGAAGCATTTGAATCAACAGCTAAAGAAATGGGCGGAGAAGCAGAAGTAGAAGTAAAAGTAATGTACCCAGGATTTAAATTTGCTGATGGCGATCACGTTGTAGAAGTTGCGAAACGTGCTGCTGAAAAAATCGGTCGTACACCATCTCTTCACCAAAGCGGTGGCGGTAGCGATGCAAACGTAATTGCGGGTCACGGTATTCCAACAGTAAACTTAGCAGTTGGTTATGAAGAAATTCATACAACAAACGAAAAAATTCCTGTTGAAGAATTAGTGAAAACAGCAGAGATGGTTGTTGCGATTATTGAGGAAGTAGCGAAGTAATCAAAAAATTGGTCAAGTTGAAACGCATGGGTAAATGACCCATGCGTTTTCTTATTACTTTACGTAAATGTTTTTCAACTATATAAACATAAATTGAAAAAACGATATATAAAAACCCTTTTCTTTTTAGCTGAGCAAGAGCATCTGAACATGCATAGTAGCGGTCAGGGCCTTTTCCTGTCACGGGAAAGAGCTAAAATAAAGAGAGAAAACGGGTACAGGTCAATTTTTTCTCCATAGCAGCGACTTTTACGTCGAAAAATTAAAATGGATTCGTATAGCTTAACAATGCAATAGTTCTTTTAGTGTTTTTACATTTTGATGATAGATTTGCGGGGAAGGCCAATTTTTGTAGTCGTTAGGTAATGGAATCGTTTCAATCTCGTTGTTTTTTTGTGCAATTGTAGTTAAGTTATGTATATAATCGATTACTTGTAAGAAATTAATCTTTGTACCTACCGAGCCATGACCTGGTATAGCTATATCAATATCCATCCTTTCAACCTCTTTTAAAATATGAATCCATTTTTGTGGATTTGATTCTTCGAAAAATGTAGGATGGCAATCAACAAATAACAAGTCACCCATGAATATCACTTTATCTTCTGGAATATACAGCATAGCATCGCAAAGTGAATGTCCGCATAGTAACGATTCCATCCTTTCAAATATTGATTTTTTTACAAGTCTTTTGATAAAATGAGAACAAACGTTCCTTTGGTGGTGAGAAAGATGCGTGAAATGTATCCGAAAAATGGTCGTGTCATTTTGCATGTTGATATGAATTGTTTTTATGCATCTGTTGAAATTGCTCGCGATGTATCGTTACAAGGAAAACCATTAGCGATAGCTGGTAATGCGAAAGAACGAAAAGGCATTATTGTAACGTGTAGTTATGAGGCAAGAGCGAAGGGAGTTCGTGCAACGATGCCTGTTTGGGAAGCAAAGCGGCTATGCCCGGAACTCATTATAAAACATCCAAACTTTGAGTTATATCGGGAGGCTTCTTTTGCGTTATTTCAAATTTTGGCACGGTTTACAGAAAAAATTCAACCGGTCTCAATTGATGAAGGGTATTTAGATATTACAGATTGCTACGGGCTTGGGGCGCCGTTAGAAATTGCTCAAATGATTCAACAAACATTACTAACGGAATTACAGCTTCCGTGCAGCATTGGGATTGCTCCGAACTTATTTCTAGCCAAAACAGCCTCTGATATGAAAAAGCCGCTAGGTATTACAGTATTGCGTAAACGTGATATACAAAAGAAGCTTTGGCCGCTTCCAGTTGAAAAAATGCATGGAATCGGAAAGAAAACAGCAGAAAAATTAAAAGATGTACATATACATACGATTGGAGATTTAGCTACTGGAAAAGCCCCTATTATTCGTTCTGTCATTGGAAATCATGGATTGGATTTACAAAAACGTGCAAACGGTATCGATAATAGAGATGTTGATCCAAGTCAAATGGGGCAATATAAAACGATCGGAAATTCTATAACGCTGCCAAAAGATGTAGATGAAGAGAAGGAGTTGTTAAGTACGTTAGAGCGCTTGTCTCAATCTGTCAGCCGAAGATTACAAAAACGTACTCTTGTTACATATAATATTCAAATCACGATTAAATCCTATAATCGTCGAACGATTACCCGCAGTAAAATGTTAGAAAATGCAATTTGGGAATGGTCGGATATTTTTCAGGCGACAATACGGCTATGGAAAAAACATTGGGATGGTGATCCTGTTCGATTACTTGGAATTACTGCTTGTGAATTAGAATGGAAAACAGAAGCGATTAAGCAGCTTGATTTATTTTCATTTGAAGAAGATGCGAAGGCAGAACCGCTTTTGACAGTGATAGAGCAATTAAATAATAAATATGGAGCGAAGGTTATTCAGCACGGTAGTCAATTGTTTCGGCAGCAAGAGAGAACATTTCAACAAAAATTAGAGAATAAATTCACATGAAAGCCCCCTTTCCTTTTAGGGGAGGACAAGAGCATCTGGCCGTGCGTAGAAGCGGTCAGGTCCTTTTTCTGCCACATGCGAGGTTTAAAACAAATGGAGGAAGCAAGTGAAGGTCATGTTGTATTTTGCATAACCGTGACTTATCTGTCGAAAAATTAAAATGTATTTATATAAGGCAAAACCTCGCAGGTGGTATCTCCTGCGAGGTTTTTAGTATAATTGTTCTTCTTAAGAAACGTAATAAATTTATTAACCGTGTTTGGTTAATATCAGTTATACTAGTAGTTTTTTGGCTTATCGGGAGTTATTTCATTAGCAATTTCCATATTTGTTAAATTTAAATTCATCGGCATAACTGTTCTATTTTGCAGGCCTCGAAAGAACCGCTGAAACGGTCGCATCATATTGGTGTTTCGGCTTGCTGCTAAACCAAAAATTGTTCCTATACTTAGTAAAGAAATCCAAATCCAATTTCTATTATTTCGTCTATTTCTAAATAATTGAAACACTCGCTGTGTTCCTCTTCCAAAAGTGAATAATGATATAAACCAATTTAGAATATTCATGTTCGACTCCTTGTAGAAAAATTTAGGAATAGATAATTAGCCCCATTCCGCATAATTTATATTGCGATATTTATGGGGATTTATGATGGAAACTTATGTTAATATATTTTCTTCTTCTTTTTTAAATATTTTTTATTGAAATATGCAAAATATATTCATCACACATTAATCGACAGTAAAATTTTCATCCCGTAAGAGCTTTCACAAATTATAAAAGAATTGCTAATGAAAGGATAACGTTAAAAACGGCATTATACTTTTAGCTAATGTCTAAAAAACAAAAGGCAATGAGGTGATTACATATATGCCAATGTTGGGTGTGGACGGTAGCAGTCTATACTATACTGTAAAGGGAAACGGGATTCCTATTGTTTTTATTCATCCTCCTGTTCTCACTTCTGTAAATTTTGAGTACCAAGTAGAAGAGTTAGCTCAAAAGTTTCAAGTTATTACTTTTGATATTAGAGGTCACGGAAGAAGTCAGTATTCAAAACAATCGCTAACTTATCCATTGATTGTTGAAGATATTAGGTGTTTATTGGATCATTTGAACATCAAGAGAGCATTCATATGCGGGTATTCAACTGGAAGTTCGATTGCATTGGAATTTTTGTTGAATTATGCCGAAAGGGCCTTAGGGGGTATTCTAATCGGAGGGATGTCAGAGGTAAAGGATAACTATCTAAAGAATAAAATTTCTTTAGGTATGACACTTGCAAAAGCACGAGCTATTCATGTTTTAGCGTTGTCCATTGCATGGAGCAATTCGAATACACAGAAATTATTCATAAAGATGTTTACAGAAGCGCGAAAAGGAAATGCGAAAAATATCGAACAATATTACCGTTATAGTCTGTATTATAATTGTACAAATCAACTTAGAAAGATTAAGCTTCCTGTTTTGTTAGTTTATGGTAAGGAAGATAAACCATTTTACGGTTATGCGAAGCTATTGTATGAAAAATTGCCATGTAATAAATTAAATTTCATTGATAATGTAAAGCATCAAATTCCTACAAAAGCAGCGAAGGATTTAAATGAAATGATTAAGCAATTTGCAACAATACATGACAATTGATAGGCATTTTGTATGTATCACTCATATGCTCCTTACCTTCTATATTTTTTAATATATTAACGGGATATATAATTATAACGTTTATGTTAGGTTAACTTTTAAGGATTTTTCAAAATGATAGATCTGTGATTTGTATGCATTATAATTCAAAAATGGTGCCTGTTTAGGTACTTCACTTTTTGTTTAAACAAAGCGTTTTGTTTATCCCAACATAAAAAGGTATCGGAAGCCGATACCTTTTTATGTTTTATATAGAAGGGATTTCGTAAATTACAATGTCTGTATTGGTTGGAGTAGAAATTCGTTGTGCATAATATGTGATGGAAGAAGGGATGTATTCTGGTACGGTTTGAACTGTATGCAATGCTATATATTCATGAATTAACTCTTTTAACGTAGACCATTGTAATTCTGCTGGTGTTTCAGAAATAAATAAACTTACCCAACGATCAAAAGAAGAAGAAAAGTCAGTTTGTAAACGAAATGCTTCTTTCATTGTTTTAGCCACCTTCTATAAATGATGATATTATTTTACTACAAAACACGAATGAATGTGATTTTTTTGTTGTTAACGTTCGTTTTGTATAGTTGTCTATATGAGCGATTCGTACAAAGTTGATTTGCCATTTTTGTATATATTCCGTAAGATAATGATAGAGATTATGAAATGCTTGGAGGATGCAACGTGGAATTTGTGTTTTTAGGAACAGGAGCTGGCGTTCCTGCAAAAGGAAGAAACGTATCAGCAATAGCTTTGCAATTATTGGAAGAGAGAGGTGAAACGTGGCTATTTGACTGCGGTGAGGCAACGCAGCATCAAATTTTACATACATCAGTGCGCCCGCGTCGCATTGAGAAAATATTTATTACTCATTTACATGGGGATCATATTTTTGGACTGCCAGGTTTGTTAGGAAGCCGTTCTTTTCAAGGAGGGACAACGCCGTTAACTGTATATGGTCCAAAAGGAATTAAACAGTTTGTTGAAGTCGCATTGGCAGTAAGTACAACACATGTGAAATATCCACTAGAGATTATCGAAATTACCGAAGAAGGTATTGTATATGAAGATAAACAATTTCTTGTGGAAACGAAGCGATTATCACACGGTATTGAATGTTTTGGCTATCGCATTGTCGAAAAAGATATTCCAGGGCATCTTCTTGTAGATAAATTATTAGAAGAAGGAATTAAACCAGGGCCAATCTTTAAGCGTTTAAAAGATGGAGAAACAGTAGAACTTGAGGATGGACGTGTACTTTGCGGGCAGAATTTCATTGGACCACCACAAAAAGGCCGAATTATTACAATTTTAGGAGATACACGTTATTGCGAAGCGAGTATTCAATTAGCACAAGATGCTGATGTACTTGTACATGAAGCAACGTTCGGCGCAGAAGATTCACAGCAGGCTCACGATTATTATCATTCTACAACAGAACAAGCGGCAAATATTGCGCTGCAAGCAAATGTAAAACAAATGATTTTAACTCATATTAGTTCTCGCTATCAAGGGGAAGCATGTAAAATACTTCTTGAAGAAGCGAAGCGAGTATTTCCAAATACGGAAATTGCAGCGGATTTGAAACATTTTCTCATATCAAGATAATGAAAAAACAATGACAGAGGTATCCACTACATCTGTCATTGTTTTTTGTTATTCTCGCAAAACGGAGAAAAACTTTAACAGTAGCATATGTGAAAAAGTACGTCCTTAATTTGAAATATTAAAAAACTTCAATTCTGCCAAAAAAGAGATATAATGAAAGCGTGTTCATTATATCTGTGCAGTATAAGTTTATATTTTATTTGTTTTTGTAAAAAAATGTAGTAAATCAAAAAGTGACAAGAGAGCTCTTATATATTATGATAGCTGATGGTGTGTATCAGTTTATTAAATGGATTCTATAAATTTATTAGTACAAATATACATATCCATTTTAAATTTCCAGCATATAAGTTGCTGCTATGTAGAATACAACATGACCGCTACTTGCTTTCTCCTTTTGTTTTCAATCTTGCATGTGGCAGAAAAAAGCCCTGACCGTTTCTATGCATGGCCAAGATGCTCTTGCCCGTCTAAAAAGAAAGAGGACTTTTATGTCGATTTTTTAATTTGTATTTATATAAAAAAGCAAAGAAAGCAGCAACTTAATAGATTATTAGTAAGTAACTTTTTCATAATGAAGATTTAGGGGGTACTGTTATGAAGTATCGTTCAGTTTTTGATATTATTGGCCCAGTTATGATTGGACCATCTAGTTCGCATACAGCAGGTGCAGCAAGAATGGGGCAAGTTGCTAGTCAGTTGTTTCGCTATGAACCTGAGAAAATTATCATTTCGTTATACGGTTCGTTCGCAAAAACATATCGAGGTCATGGTACTGATGTAGCACTTGTGGGGGGAATATTAGGATTTGAAACGGATGATCCTCGGATTCCTCAAGCACTTGAAATTGCACAGGAACGCGGAATTGACGTCACATTTATTGAAGAGGAAGCACAAGCAATCCATCCAAATACAGCGAAAAT
This sequence comes from Bacillus sp. NPDC077411, assembly GCF_044543425.1. Taxonomy (NCBI): domain Bacteria; kingdom Bacillati; phylum Bacillota; class Bacilli; order Caryophanales; family Bacillaceae; genus Bacillus; species Bacillus sp. NPDC077411. Next base: position 49,453 of record NZ_JBITWA010000002.1, read on the forward strand.
TCGTTTGTATAAAGGTGAAGATGAAATTGAAGTTGTTGCTTGTTCAATCGGCGGCGGGAAAATTGAAGTTGTAGAGCTCAATGGATTTGACTTGCAATTAACAGGTACAAGTCCAGCACTTCTAATTGTAAATAATGATCGTTTCGGAACAATTGCTTCTGTTACATCTATTCTTGCAAAGCATGAAATTAATATTAGTATGATGAGTGTTTCACGTAAGGAAAAAGGAAGAAAAGCGCTAATGGTTATTGAAACAGATGAGTTGTTAGCAGATGAAATCATTGATGAAATTAAAGCGCAGAAAAATGTTTGTCAAGTAACAATTATGGATTAATAGCAGGGGGGACACAACATGTTTCGGAATGTAGCGGAACTAGTTGCACAAGCAGAAGAGCAAAATGTAAAAATTGCAGAGATTATGATTCAATGTGAAATGGAAACAAGAAACCTTTCTCGTGAAGTAGTAATCGCTGGTATGGAAAAAAATTTAGTTGTAATGGAAAAAGCAGTTGAACGCGGAATTCAAGGTGTGAAATCTCCGACTGGACTTACTGGTGGAGATGCAGTGAAAGTACAGGCGTATATGAAAAGTGGAAAAGGTTTGTCTGGGGATACAATTTTAGATGCAGTAAGTAAAGCTGTTGCAACGAATGAAGTAAATGCTGCAATGGGGATTATTTGTGCAACGCCAACAGCTGGTTCAGCGGGAACGGTACCAGGTGTGCTATTTGCATTAAAAGAAAAATTAAACCCAACGCGTGAAGAGATGATTGAATTTCTATTTACAGCTGGTGCATTTGGTATGGTTGTAGCGAACAACGCTTGCATTGCCGGGGCAGCTGGTGGGTGTCAGGCGGAAGTTGGTTCAGCAAGTGGAATGGCGGCTGCAGCTGCTGTTGAAATGGCTGGAGGTACACCGGAACAGGCAGCAACAGCAATGAGTATTGCACTTAAAAATATGCTTGGATTAGTATGTGATCCTGTTGCAGGACTTGTAGAAGTACCGTGTGTAAAACGTAACGCAGCTGGTGCATCAAATGCCATGATTGCAGCTGATTTATCATTAGCTGGTGTAACGAGTATGATTCCGTGTGATGAAGTAATTGAAGCAATGTATCGCATCGGACAAACGATGCCAAGTGCGCTTCGTGAAACAGCAGAAGGCGGTCTTGCAGCAACGCCGACAGGACGTCGTTTACAGGAAGAAATTTTTGGGAAGAAAAGTGAATAATAAAAAACCCTTGCTTACTCAGCAAGGGTTTTTTATTATTCATTTACAAACTTCTCTAATGTTTCACCAAGCTCGTGAGAACGTTTTGTTGCTTCTGTAATACATTGAATAAGTGCTTCTTGAAATTGAAAGCTTTTCAACACTTCAATGCCAGCTTCTGTCGTTCCTCCTGGCGATGTAATTTCTTTTCTTAATATAGAAGGGTGCTTTTCATTTGTTTTTAACATCTCTGCGGCACCAATCATTGTTTGGAGAATAAGTGATTTTGCTACAGTTTCCTCTAAGCCAATTTGCTTTGCTGCATTTTCCATTGCTTCTATAACGTAATAAATATAAGCTGGGCCACTTCCTGATAAAGCGGTGACAGCATGCATATGCTTTTCTTCTACAACAGACACAAGACCAATTGTTTCAAAAAGCGTTTTTGCAAGCAATATATGCTCTTCTTTTGCATGAACAGAAGGAGAAATGGCAGTAGCTGATTTTAAAATTGCTGATGATGTATTTGGCATTGCCCTAATAATAGGAACATTTTTTTTCAGTAAATTGACAATAGAGGCCGTGGATACGCCTGCTAGCAATGAAATAATTAATTTATTCTTCGTAATGTAATCTCGTAATGGAGTAAGAGCTTCCGCAACATCTTTTGGTTTCATTGCTAAAAATATAATATCAGCGTTAGCGATCAGCTCTTTTTTATTATGTGTACCATGTACACCGTAACGGTGATGCAACTCTTGTAGTCTTCTTTTATTAGAGTGATTACTAACAGTAATCTGTTCTCCTTTTACAACTTGGGCTTGTAATAATCCAGCAATCATCGCTTCGGCAATTGAGCCTGCACCGACAAAAGCAATTCTTTGTAATGACATGATGTGTCCCCCTTTATGTATATAAGAATAACTTGTTAAATTTACATACATTCGGCTCTTCGTAGAAAATCCCTTCTTTTTATCTGAAAATAATGACAAATTTTCATGTTAGATGTAAACTGAAGGAAGATTCATTTTTTTGAAACGGTGAAATAGGGGAGGCATAAAGGTATGACAGTTATTCATAGAATGGAAATTCCTGTTCCATTTGCGGTAGAAATAGTTAACGTTTTTTTAGTAGAGGGAGAAACACTTACATTAATTGATACAGGAACGAATACAGAAGAAGCGAGATTAGCATTAGAGAAGCAACTAAATGCACTAGGATATAAGGTAGAAGATATTGAAACAGTTGTACTGACGCACCACCATGCAGATCATTGCGGATTATTGGATATATTCTCTAATCAAACAAATATTGTGGGCCATCCATGGAATGAACCGTGGATTACGCAAGATCCGCAATTTCTAAAGCGATATCAGCAATTCTTTTTAGAATCATCTAGACAATTTGGAGTTCCAGAAACATTTTTAAAACAAAGTGCATCGCTAACGAAAACAATGATATACTCCTGTAAACGTTCTCTTACACATACTGTAAGAGAAGGGGATCGCATTGCTTCGGTGCCGGAATTTACAGTGATTGAAACACCAGGGCATGCTTCTACCCATATTTCTTTATATCGTGAAAGGGATGGATTGCTAATTGGTGGTGATGCCTTGATTGGACATATTTCCTCTAATCCGATTTTAGAACCGCCATATGAAGGAGAAACAGAGCGAGCAAAGCCGATGCTGCAGTACAATGAAACATTAAAACGCTTAGCTCGTATGAATATTTCACGTGTTTTACCTGGGCATGGGGATGATATTATTGATGTGAAAAGATTGGTAAATGAGCGTCTACAAAAACAAGAGGCGCGTGCATTTAAAGTGTTAAATTTATTAAAGAAACAACCGATGACAGCATTTGAAGTGTGCGTTAAACTATTTCCTGTGCTATATGAAAAGCAGTTGCCGCTTACAATCTCTGAAACAGTTGGACAATTAGACTTTTTAGCATATAATCAACAGGTGATGATTGATAAGTCATCAGAGCAATGGATTTACTATGCAAAGTAGGTGACAGCCATGAATAGGCGCTTACAAGATAAAGTAATCGTCATAACAGGAGCTTCAAGTGGAATTGGGGAAGAGTTAGCAATGCAAGCAGCGGAGCGCGGTGCAATTCCTGTACTAATCGCTCGTACAGAAGAAAAATTACGAGCGCTCAAACAAAAAATCGAAACAACATATCATATTTCTTGTCATTATTATGTTTTGGATATAAGTAATGAAGAAGAAGTGGAACTTGTTTTTACACAAGTGCTTCAAGATATAGGGAGTATTGATATATTAGTCAATAATGCTGGTTTTGGTGTGTTTAAAACGTTTGTCGATGCATCTGTGCAAGAAGTAAAGGATATGTTTGATGTAAATGTATTCGGTTTAGTAGCGTGTACGAAAGCAGTTTTACCTTATATGATTGAACGAAATAGCGGACATATTGTGAATATCGCTTCACTAGCAGGGAAAATTGCAACGCCGAAATCAAGTGCATATGCAGCAACGAAACATGCGGTGTTAGGGTTTACAAATAGCTTGCGCATGGAACTTGCAAATACAAACGTTACTGTAACAGCAATTAATCCAGGTCCAATTGATACAGACTTTCATACGATAGCTGATGAATCTGGTACATACGTAAAAAGTGTCGAACGTTACATATTAAAACCAAACTATGTAGCACAGCAAATTGTAAAAGCGATTGAAACAAAAAAACGTGAAGTGAATTTACCGAAATGGATGAGTTTAGGACCAATTGTCTTTTCCTTGTTTCCTGGTTTATTCGAACGTGTTGCTGGAAAATCATTAAGTAAAAAATAGGAGATTCTCTATTTGAGAATCTCCTATTTTTTATTGATTAAATCTTCTATGGCTGATACTAATTCAGTATTTTCTTTGTAATAATATTCGTTAATTTTAGAAGTCGTGAAACTGCCTACTTCTTCGTCTTTGTTATACATCTTTACGGAATATAAATATCCGACTTTTTTTTCTTGGTTTTTTTCAAGTGCGAATGTAATAGACTGCATGTGATTGATCCATTCGTCGATATGTGTTTGATTTGTAATAATCGTATTTTCTCCATTTCCTTTCGTTATTTCTATTTTTGTTACATGAATATGAGGATAAATGTCTGTGAAGTTCATGGTATTATTTTGGCAAGCTGCTAAAAAGAACGTAAGTAATCCGAGAAGAATAAAAATTCTTTTCATTTTTTATAACCTCCTTTTCATGCTTCATAATCCTTTAACATGTTATAAGTTTCTCGTTTTTTTACGATAACGTAATATACTCATACACGGCATCTTCTACAGCCTCATATAAATCAATTTCCGTATTGTTAGAAATAATATTTTGAATACGTACTATGAGCGTTTCATAGTCTTCTTGTGAAGTTGGCGTACATTGATATTGTTGAAAACTTTTAGTAACCATTTTTTTTATTAATTTTTCATTCATGATTTTTCCCACCTACATGTATATATGTATTGTTTTTATCCCGCTATTTGTGGGCAGTAAGACCCCTACCTCAAGATTCAGAGAGAGTATTGTCCAGTTCCAGTGGCTAGAATGTTCGGTGGCTTCGCTTCTTCCTACGAGGTAAAATACACCTCTACATCAGAAGCTCCATCCCCCTCACATTCTGGACGAGCCACTTCCACTTTTCTTCATTGTCCAGCTCTAGCGGCTAGAACCTCCGGTCGTTTCGCCCCCTCCGACGAGGCAAAAAGCGCCTCTTTGTCAGGGGCGTGGGCGTCCTGCGTTTCTGAGCGAGCCGCTTCCGCTTTTCTAAAGAAGATAGGTGGGGGATAACTGCTGGCATGTGCCCGATTGGACGGGCTTTCCATCAGTGGGAGATGAAAAAACTCTCCACTGATGGAAGTTTCACTTTATTGTACTTGAATTTCAAAAGAAAATCTCTATATCTTTATTTGTGTATAAAAATTCACTCGTTGTAAAAGTTTTATTAGTAAAATGACTTTTTAACGCTGATTTTTATTGTTCATAAATTTATAAATATTTAATTGACTCTATAAATATACAACATTATAATCATATTTAAATCAAAAAGGTAATGAGGAGGAATTATGAAAACGGCGATTATTGGAGCAACCGGATATGGAGGACTTGAGCTTTTGCGGTTATTAACACATCATCCAAGCTTTACAGTGACATCGGTACATTCTTTTTCGCAAATTGGAGAATTCATGACAACACCATATCCTCATTTATCTACTTTTGTTTCTCATACATTAGCAGAGGTAGATGTTGAAGAGATTGCGAAAGAAACAGATATTGTATTTTTAGCAACGCCTGCTGGAGTGTCAGCGAATTTGACCCCGAGTTTACTAGAGGCTGGTGTAAGAGTTATTGATTTATCAGGAGATTTTCGAATTCAAAAGCCTTTTATATATGAAGAGTGGTATAAAAAAACAGCTGCAAAAGAAGAAGTATTGCAACAAGCGGTGTACGGATTAACGGAGTGGAAAAAAAGCGAAATCGCAACAGCAAACTTAATTGCGAATCCAGGATGTTATGCAACTGCTACTTTGCTTGCGGCAGCTCCATTAGTAAAAAACGAAATTATTGAAGTGGATTCCCTTATTATTGATGCGAAATCAGGAGTTTCTGGAGCAGGAAAGACGCCGACAAATATGACACACTTCCCAGAAATTCACGATAATTTATACATTTATAAAGTAAATGAACATCAGCATATCCCAGAAATTGAGCAAATGTTGGGGGAATGGGATGAGAACATGAAACCAATTACGTTTAGTACACATCTGATTCCGATTACGAGAGGGATTATGGTTACGCTCTATGCAAAGGCGAAGCAAGAGATAACAGATGATGTGCTTCAGCAGGTTTATGAGGAAAGCTATTGTCATTCACCGTTTGTAAGAATACGAGAAAAGGGAGTTTTTCCAAGTCCGAAAGAAGTAAGGGGATCTAACTTTTGTGACATCGGAACGGCTTATGATAAACGAACCGGACGAATTACGATTGTTGCAGTCATTGATAATGTAATGAAGGGGGCGGCGGGGCAGGCAATGCAAAATGCAAATATATTAGCAGGGGTAGAAGAGACGGAGAATTTACACTTTATGCCGTTGTATCCGTAAGGGGGATAAAGCATGATTGAAACAGTATTATGTACGAAGATAGAAAACGGTTCAATTGTAACACCAAAAGGATTTGCAGCAATTGGAATTCATGCGGGATTAAGAAAAGAGAAAAAAGATATGGGAGCCATCGTATGTGAAATACCGGCGAGTTGCGGGGCTGTTTATACGCAAAATCAATTCCAAGCAGCTCCTATTATCGTGACGAAAGAAGGTATTGCTGCTAAGCAAAAATTACAGGCTATTGTTGTGAATAGTGCAAATGCGAATTCTTGTACAGGTGTAAAAGGACTGCAGGATGCATATGAAATGCGTGCATTAGCAGCTAAGCAGTTTCATATAGATGAGAATTACGTTGCGGTAGCGTCTACAGGCGTCATCGGAGAGCCTCTACCAATGGAGAAAGTACGAAGTGGTATTTCTTCGTTACAACCATCAACAGAAGTAGAGATTGCGACATCATTTTATGAAGCAATTTTGACGACAGATTTAGTTGCGAAACAATCATGTTACAAGTTTTCAATTGAAGGGAAAGAGGTTGTGATTGCCGGAGCTGCAAAAGGATCAGGAATGATTCATCCAAATATGGCAACGATGCTCGGGTTTATTACGACTGATGTGAATATAGAAAGTGAAACATTACAAAGAGCTTTATCTCAAGTTATAAATCATACATTTAATCAAATTACAGTCGATGGAGATACGTCTACAAATGACATGGTACTTGTTATGGCAAGTGGGTTATCCAATACAACCGAAATATGCGAAGAACATCCAGAATGGGAGAAGTTTTTACTCGCATTTGGAAAGGTATGTGAAGATTTAGCAAAGCAAATTGCGAAAGATGGAGAAGGGGCAACAAAGTTAATTGAAGTAAATGTGCATGGCTTGCGAACTGTAGAAGAAGCAAATAGGATTGCGAAGCAAATTGTCGGCTCCAATCTTGTGAAAGCTGCTGTATACGGTGAGGATGCAAACTGGGGGCGGATTATTAGTGCAATTGGACAAAGCGGCATTGTGATTGAACCACATGCGGTTGATATTTCTATTCAGTCAATTGCAGTGTTAAAGAATAGTGAACCTCAATGTTTTTCAGAAGAGGAGATGAAACAAATGCTGCAACAAGAAGAGCTTGTTATCGATGTATACCTTCATATAGGTAAGGCAAGCGGAAGAGCATGGGGATGCGATTTAAGTTATGAATATATAAAAATTAACGCTTGTTATCGCACATAAGGAGAGAAGAGATGAGAGAACGTATTGTAATAAAATGCGGCGGCAGTATGTTGGCTCGTTTAGGTGAAACATTTTTTCAATGTATGAAACAAATTGCGCAAATGTATGATGTGATTGTTGTTCATGGTGGTGGGCCTGAAATTGATGGGATGCTAAACAAATTAAGTATTCCGATTGAAAAGAAAGATGGATTACGTGTGACAACAGCAGAGGTAATGAAAATTGTACAAATGGTATTATGCGGCAGTGCGAATAAGACATTTGTTTCAAAATTAAATGAACAAAAACTTGAAGCGATTGGATTATCTGGCTGTGATGGAATGTTATTGCAAGTTGCTCCGCTAGAAGCAGAATTTGGTTTTGTCGGTGAAGTGAAATTTGTTCGAAAGGCGCTATTACAATGTTTGTTAGCAAATCAGTTTATTCCTGTTGTTGCACCTGTTGGAGTAATGGATGGACAGTTATATAACGTGAATGCAGATGCAGCAGCAGCGGCAATTGCGACAGCAATCAATGCGGAAAAATTAATTTTTATTACAGATGTAGATGGCGTTATGTACAAGGATCAGCTTCTTGAGAAAGTAGATGAACAGCAGCTTCTCGAGCTTATAGATAAGGAAACGATTACCGGTGGAATGATTCCGAAAGTGAAAGCTGCATTGACATCATTGGAACTAGGTGTAAAGGATGTTGTAATTGTGAACGGTACACAATGTTTTTTGACAAATAAAGGAGAGTGGATTGGCACAACAGTAACAAAAGGGGGGAGAGGTGGTGGGGCAGCATGTTTTTCCAACATACAGTAGACGGAATATTGAAATTGTGAACGGAAGCGGCACAAAGGTTACAGATAAACAAGGAAAGCAATATTTAGATTTTACTTCTGGAATTGCGGTATGCAATTTAGGGCATTGTCATCCAGCGGTAGTAAATGCTGTTGAAGAGCAATTACAAACAATATGGCACATTTCAAATTTATTTCCTCATACAGTACAAGAAGAAGTTGCTAAGTTATTAACAAAGGGACGAGAGTTATGCTATGCATTTTTTTGTAATAGCGGAGCGGAAGCGAATGAGGCAGCGTTGAAGTTAGCACGTAAGTATACAGAGAAATCAGTTGTGATTACGTGCAGACAATCATTTCATGGACGAACTTTTGCAACAATGAGTGCAACAGGACAATCTAAAATTCATGATGGATTTGGACCACTTCTTCCAAGTTTTCTACACCTTCCTTTTAATAATATTACTGCGTTTCAAGAAGCGATGAATGAAGAAATTGCAGCCGTTATGGTGGAAATTGTACAGGGAGAAGGCGGTGTTCTTCCAGCAGATGTTCCATTTTTACGTGAGATTGAGAAATTATGTCATAGATACGGTGCACTTTTCATCGTCGATGAAGTGCAGACCGGAATGGGGAGAACAGGGACGTTATTTGCATATGAACAAATGGGAATTTCACCTGATATTGTTACAGTCGCAAAAGCGCTTGGAAATGGTATTCCGGTTGGAGCGATGCTTGGTAAAAAAGAGCTAGGATCCGTTTTCTCTCCAGGAACACATGGCTCGACGTTTGGCGGGAATTTTATTGCAATGGCAGCTGCAAAAGAAGTATTACAAATTGTTTCACAGCCTTCTTTTTTGCAAGAAGTACAAGAAAAAGGAGCGTATTTTTTACGGAAATTACAAGAAGCGTTTCGGGATATGGAGTGGATCATTGATATTCGCGGGAAAGGGCTCATGATTGGAGTTGTTTGCAAAGGAGAAGTTAGTGCACTGGTAGGAGCGTTAGAGAAAGAAGGCCTTCTCGTTTTACAAGCTGGACCCAATATACTGCGTATATTACCGCCGCTTATTGTAACGAAAGCAGAAATAGATGAAGCGGTGCATATGATGAGTCGTGTATGCAAACAAGCACTACTAAAATAAAGGAGGAATTTGTATGCAAACAGTGTCTGTACCAAAACTGCAAACAAAGGATATTTTAACATTAGAAGAATTAACACAAGAAGAAATCATTGCAATTATTGAGTTTGCGATGTATGTAAAAAAAGAAAAAACATTACCACTCTTAAATGGTAAAATCTTAGGATTAATCTTTGACAAACATTCTACTCGTACACGTGTATCTTTTGAAGCTGGAATGATTCAGCTTGGGGGACATGGTATGTTTTTAAACGGTAAGGAACTTCAGCTTGGAAGAGGGGAAAGTATTGCGGATACTGCAAAAGTACTATCACAATATATAGATGGAATTATGATACGAACATTTTCACATAAGGAAGTAGAAGAATTAGCAAAAGAAGCAACAATTCCTATTATTAATGGATTAACAGATGACCATCATCCGTGTCAAGCGCTGGCAGATTTAATGACGATTTATGAAGAAGTAAATACATTTCAAAATATTAAGCTTACTTACGTTGGTGATGGAAATAATGTTTGTCATTCACTGCTCATTGCGAGTGCGAAAGTAGGGATGAACATTACAGTTGCAACGCCTCAAGGGTATGAAGTGAATGAAGAAATTGTGAAACGTGCAATCGAAATTGCACAGAAAACAGGAGCTAAAATTGACATTACATATAATGCAAAAGAGGCTGTCAAAGAAGCGGATTTTATTTATACAGATGTTTGGATGAGTATGGGGCAAGAAGATAATAAAGAGAAATATAAATTGTTTCAGCCATATCAAGTAAACGAGAAACTGGTTCAAGAAGCAAAATCAACGTATCGTTTCTTACACTGCTTACCAGCTCATCGCGAAGAAGAAGTAACCTCAGAAATCATTGATGGCCCACAATCAATTGTGTTTCAGCAGGCGGGAAATCGCCTGCATGTACAAAAGGCATTATTATCCAGCTTATTACAAGAAAAACAACCTTCTTCATAATAGGAGGTTGTTTTTTGTTCCAAATGTCTTATCTAGATTTCGCATTTTCTCTTTACATACTTTATAATAGTAAGAACAGAAAAATATAAGAGAGATGATGTAGATGCGAGTAAATAAGAAAACATATTCATTCTTTCAACGTATTTGGCGAGGAATGAAGTTAAATTATTATAAATTATTACGGGCACCAGAAGGCGCGAAAAATGTATCACGAGGATTTGCTGTTGGTTTTGGAATGGAGATGCTAGTTATTCATACGGCTTCGCTCGTATATCTTATTTTTTATCCACTTGTTCGATTACTGAAAGGTTCGTTTCCTGCAGCTGTTATCGGTAATATTATTGGGAAATTAACATTTTTACCTGTTCTGTTAATTCCTTTTGCGCATGCATTAGGAAAACTCATTTATCCTTTTGAGGTAAAAAAAATCCCACTTCACCATTATACAATAAGAGACTTTTTTTCAAGTAATGGGTTAACAATCTTAAGAAGCCTGTTACAAAGTGAAGTATATGTAATAATAGGTATGACGATTTTAGGGATTGGACTCGGCATAATTGCTTACTTTGTTATGCACTATTTATACGAGAAAAACCGCAAATTACGATTGACGAAAAGAAAGAAACAAATAAAAAGACCCATTGCACAACTGTAATGAATGCACATCAAATTTCCTTTTTGAATATGCTTCTAAAAAGGAGGAAAGCTGATGTTTTTTTCTTATTATGATCCAAGATACTATCCGCGTGTTTTGTATTATCATGTCCCGTATATAAGGCAGACTGTGCAACCATCGCAAGAAAGTAAACCGTATTTAACTACTTGGCCGTATTCAAATGTATATTACGGAAATTATTACGAAACATAAAGCTGCTTCGAGTTAGAAGCAGCTTTATATATTTGCTTTCATAATTAAATTTTGGATTGTTTGCAATGAATGGGTCAATTGTTCCCGGTCGCTTGCAGATAACGTTTGTAAATTTTCTTTTAGCTTTCCTAAAAGGAATTGTTTGTATTGATTAACTAATGATTTTCCTTCAGCTGTAAGAGACATTAAAATAACACGCCGATCTTTTTCGCTATAATGGCGCTCTACAAGTTCTTCTTGAATGAGTTTATTTAGCAATGGTGTCATATTCGGTCTTGAAATAGCTAACCGTTTGCCGATTTCTGAAACTGCTAATGTATCTCGCTCATGCAATAACAATAACACCTGTGTATGTGATGGCGGCATATGTCGCTGAGAAGAGAACTCTCCAGGAAGCATAAACTTGCGATAAAAAAGAGGCACTAGCGAAAGGAGATGATCAATGATGCGTTCCCACTCACGTGAATCCATATAATAGGCCCCCCTTCTGTTCTTATTGTAACAAAAAAACATAACGTTATAAAAATAGAATGATTTTTTTGTGAATCTAAGGTAAAAAACCGCCTGTAAGGACCCGATTGGTTCAACTATATAAACTCATTTTAATTTTTCAATATTTAAGTCGCTGCTATGCAGAATAAAACATGACCTCCACTTGCTTTCTCATTTTGTTTTAAATATTGCACGTGGCAGGGGAAAAGGAACTGACCGCTTCTATGCATGGCTAGATGCTCTAGCTTACTTAAAAAGAAAGAGGCTTTTATGTTGGTTTTTAATGTGTATTTATATAACCATAAGTAGGAACCCCGCCTACTTATGGAAGTTTCACTTTATCCCGCCCAAACAGGCGGTAGCTTAGGTGAAATCAGGAAGAAAAACCGCCTGTAAGGGCCCGATTGGTTCAACTAACCATAAGTAGGAACTCCGCCTACTTATGGAAGTTTCACTTTATATGACAACACTTGTTGTGCAAATGATTCTGCGATTTTTTCATATCCTTTATCATTTGGATGAACTTGATCATACAGTAAATCTTTTTGATCATTTGGTAATAATTTACGAATCGGTAAGACGAGTGAAGGTTGATTTTCTTTTGAAATCGAATATATGATTTTGTTCCAATTATCTAAGAAAACATTTGCGTAAGAAGCAATAGAATCCTCTAGTTTTAATGGGTTATGGAGCTCAGATAAAATGATGAGTGCATTCGGATTAGAGGCACGAATCGTTTTTACAATGTTTTGTAAATCTTGTTCAAAATGATCTTTTTCTTCATTTAATAATTTCATTCCTTCTATAACACCGACATTTCGGTTTATGTGTAAAACGTTATTCCCGCCAATACTAATTGTAATCATATGAGCTTCTTTTATTTTTTGCTTCATTTCTTCAGTTTGCATCATTTGCAGTAACCGGTCTGTTGTTAAGCCGTTTATTGCAAGGTTATCGACTATAATTTGTTTTTGTAATTGTTTTTCTAATGTATGAGAAGCAAATTGCACATATCCACCTTGTGTAGACCCGTAACCTTTTGCAAGAGAATCACCTAGGACAAGATGATGAAGCGTCGCATCTGTTTGTGTATCAATCCAGTGCGAAACGGTTACTGCTGGAGATTCTTTTTGAATATTTGTCTCATGATCCTTTTCATAATACAAAAATGTAATGATAAGAAGGAGGAGACAAAGTGTAGACAAAAGAAGTTTTTTCATCGTTTTATCCTCCTTATAAATGGTTATTGTATCATATTCATGATGAGAAGCAATGGAATATACATTACGTTTTTATGAAAAATTTACATTGTTTTTACAAAAAATTTGTAGAAGCACGTCAAAATTTGTTGACGATATAAACGACTGTTCGTTATGATGAATTTTAGATGGGGTAAATTTATCCAACTCGCAAAGGAAGTAGGACAACTAACTTCTTTGTAACCTGGATGATTAAGAAGTAGGGACACAGATTCCATCGTTTATTTTGTTACTAGGGATTATGTTATAGGGGGAATTTTTTGTGAAAAAATCAACAAAAACGTTGGCTGGTGCTGCACTTGCAATAGGTGTTATTGCTCCGCAAGTATGGCCTACACCTGCATATGCAGAAGGAGAGGACAGTACTGTAAAACTAAGAATATTAGAAACATCTGATATTCACGTGAACTTAATGAACTATGATTACTATCAAACAAAAACAGATAATAAAGTAGGATTAGTTCAAACAGCGACTCTTGTTAATGAAGCACGTAAAGAGGCAAAAAACTCTGTTTTATTTGATGATGGAGATGCTTTGCAAGGAACGCCGCTTGGTGATTATGTAGCAAATAAAATAAAAAAAGAAGATAATTTAGATCCAAGCTATGTGCATCCGTTATATCGTATGATGAATTTAATGAAGTATGACGTCATCTCTCTTGGAAATCATGAATTTAACTATGGATTAGATTACTTAAATCAAGTGATTAGTAAAGCACAGTTTCCTGTAATTAACTCGAATGTATATGATGCAAAAACTGGTAAAAATTATTTCAAGAATCCCTATCATATTTTAGAAAAAGAAGTAAAAGATGAAGCTGGACAAACGCAGAAAATAAAAATTGGAGTCATGGGCTTTGTACCACCGCAAATTATGGGATGGGATAAAGCGAATTTAGAAGGAAAAGTAATAGCGAAGGATATTGTAGAAACAGCGAAAGAAATGGTGCCGAAAATGAAAGCGGAAGGCGCAGATATCATCGTTGCGTTAGCTCATTCGGGTGTTGATGAAAGCGGCTACATTCCTGGGATGGAGAATGCATCGTATTATTTAGCAACAGAAGTTCCTGATGTTGACGCGGTGCTAATGGGGCACTCTCATAAAGTAGTAACGAAAAAGTATAATAATGGTGTTCCCGTTGTCATGCCAGGTGTTTTCGGAAATAATTTAGGAATGATTGATATGGAATTAAAGCAAGTGAACGGAAAATGGGAAGTACAAAAAGATAAATCGAACCCTGCTGTTCGTCCAATTGCAGATAGTAAAGGCAATGCTTTAGTAGAATCAGACCAAAAATTAGTAGACGAGATAAAGGCTGATCATGAAGGAACAATTAAATATGTAAATACACCAGTTGGCGAAACGACAGCGCCAATTAATAGTTACTTTGCGCTTGTACAAGACGATCCATCTGTTCAAATTGTAACGAATGCACAGAAGTGGTATACAGAGAAGAAGATGAAGGGTACGGAATTTGAAGGGCTGCCAATTTTATCAGCAGGTGCACCGTTTAAAGCAGGTGGACGTAACGGCGCTACATATTATACAGATATTCCAGTGGGGACGCTTGCAATTAAAAACGTTGCGGACTTATACGTATATCCAAACACATTACATGCAGTGAAAGTAAATGGCGCTCAGTTGAAAGATTGGTTAGAAATGTCGGCTGGTCAATTTAATCAAATTGATCCAAAGAACAAAGATGAGCAAAAATTAGTGAATATTGACTATCCAACGTACAATTTTGATGTATTAGATGGCGTGAAATATGAAATTGATGTAACGCAGCCTGCTAAATATGACAAAGATGGAAAAGTTGTAAATGAAACTGCAAATCGTATTGTAAACTTAACGTATGACGGAAAGCCGGTAACGGATAGTCAAGAGTTTGTTGTAGCAACGAATAACTACCGTGGTAGCAGTAAAACATTCCCAGGCGTAAGCAAAGGAGAAGTACTTTTACAATCTCCTGATGAAACTCGTCAAATTATTGTGGAATATATGAAAGAAAAGAAAACGATTAACCCGGAAGCAGATAAAAACTGGACATTTAAACCATTCACTGGCGATAAACTAAATGTTACGTTTGATTCTTCTCCAAATGCCCAAAAATATATAACGAAAGACGGAAATATTTCTTATGTTGGTCCATCAGAAAACGAATTTGCCAAATATGCAATTGATTTAACAAAAAAAGATGAACCAAATGGTGGAGACAAGCCAAATGGCGGCGATAATGGAACGGATCAACCGAAAACGCCAACAGATAATAACAATGGCGGAGATCAGCCGAAAACAACAGAAGATAATAAAAACAGCGAAGAGAAGCCGGTAGCAACAGATTCAGGTAAAGAGCAAACAAAATCAGACAACGATTTGCCAAATACAGGAGCAAATGTGTTTACGACATTGGCTGCAGGTCTTGCGTTTATTGGTGCAGGTGCGATAGCGTTATTTAGAAGAAAGAAATTAAATAAATAATAAAGAAAAAGTCCACTGCTAGGCAGCGGACTTTTCTTTATGTTCTTTCTCCCATGAAAGGCCAAAGCCTGTGAATCCAACAAATAAAGTAATGATTGGACAAAGTAAACAGAAAACGGTATATGGCAGGTAACTCATTGTTGGTACGTTTAGGACACTTGCGAGAAACACACCACTAACCCCCCATGGTACGAGCGGATTAATCACCGTGCCGGCATCTTCTAATACACGTGATAGATTGCGGCGCTTTAAGCCGAGCTCATCGTATTTTTCGGCGAATGCTTGACCTGGTAAGATGATTGATAAGTATTGTTCACCGAGCAAAAAGTTAACGCCGATTGCAGTAGCTGCTGTCGAGAAGATTAAACGTCCGCTCGTCGTGACGAAGCTTGAGATTGCGGCCATAAGCTGTTTGATAATCCCCATTTCTTGTAGTAATCCTCCCATACCGAGTGAAAGGAAAATAAGAGCAACAGACATTAACATACTTTGTAACCCGCCGCGTGTTAATAAACTATCAATATCTTTTACACCTGTATGCGATACATATCCGTTTTGCATAATGTTAATTAAGTTTGTAAGAGATGTATTTGGAGTAAAAATAAATAGAATGATAATACCTGAGATAATACCAGCAAGTAATGTAGGAACTGCTGGAACTTTTTTAACTGCTAATACAAATAAAACAAGGACCGGTAGTAAAGTAATAATAGAAATTGTTGCATGTTCTTGTAATGTTTCTGTGAAAGAAGCAAACTGAAGTTGTCCAGAAGTACCTTTCCCAAGAATATAGAAAATAACAAGTGAAATAATAAACGCGGGTACAGTTGTCCATAACATATTTCGAATATGATCAAACATATCTACTTTAGAGACAGCGGGTGCTAAATTTGTTGTATCAGAAAGAGGTGACATTTTGTCTCCAAAGAAAGATCCAGAAATAACAGCACCAGCAACTAAAGCAGCATCGTAACCAAGAGCACTTCCCATTCCCATGAAAGCAATTCCAACTGTTGCAGCTGTTGTGAAGGCACTACCAATACTAGTACCGATAATAGAACAGACGATAAAGACTGTTGGTAAGAAAATTTTAGGTGAAACCATTTGAAAACCGTATACCATTAATGTAGGAATCGTACCAGCAGCGATCCAAACGCTAATTAATGCACCGACAAGTAAAAAGATAAAAATAGATGGTAATCCTGCTGAAATACCATTTCTCATCCCATTCTCCATCACAGACCATGGTATTTTCTTTATGAATCCAAATGCTAGTAATATGACAATCCCAAATAAAATAGGAATATGTGGCATAACTTGTAATCGAATGACGCTAAAACCGATACAGAAAAAAATAAGAGCTGTTAGTATAATAGATGCTCGTTTTGTAATCATGATAATACATTCTCCTTAGATGTTATGTTTTACTATGGTTTGAAAAAATACGCCAATATCGAATAATTCCCCCGGCCGCCCAAACTTGCATATTACTTCTCTCCTTTTTTGAAAATAAAAAACGCCCCTGCAATATATGCAGGGACGAAAATAATCGCGGTACCACCCTAGCTTGTGAAATGTACGTATGACAATTAAAGGTATACACCGATTGATGAAAATAAAAAACGTCCCTGCAATATATGCAGGGACGAAAACATCGCGGTACCACCCTAAATTGTGAAATAAAAAAATTTCACCACTTTGCAGAAATAACGGTCTGTAACCGTCTTTCACTACTCCAACTGTTTCGTAAAAGAAGCTCAAGGGAGTAATTCATACTTCGTTCTGTACTGATTCGCACCAACCACCAGCTCTCTGAAATCATAAAGCGAAATACTACTAAATCCTATCATCGCCGAATCATATCGTGTTAGTAAATTTTTATCATATAAAATAGGAGGATGTCAATAGTTATTTTTGAATTTGCATGATAGAGAAAAAGAGTACAAATTATATTTTTGTTCGTTATAATGAATGTAAGGAGGACAAAATATGAAAATAAAAATCATAATTATTTCAATGTTGTTCACAGTCATTGGTGGTGCTGGAATTTATACAGCATTTGCGTCATCTCCTAATTCAATAAAGAAAAGTGTTGAAAAGCCAAAAGAAACAGTAAGGCAAAATGAAGAAGAAAACATGCAAAAAACAGCAGATAAATTCGGGGTTTCTACAGAAGGAAAAACAAAAGAACAAATCCAAAAAGAAATAGGTGCAGTGCGTTATGAAAAGCGCCAAGAGCTTCTTCGGGAGCATGCAAAAGAGCTCGGAATTGAAATAGAAAGTAAAACGGATGAACAATTAATTCAAGAGATTGGGAAAATTCAGCACGGTAAATAAGGCGACTTATCATAGGATAGGTCGTTCTTTTTTTTTTGAGAATATGATTCCATGAAAAAGAATTGACAGTATTTGTTTTGTAATGTTAACTTTAGTTTAAATTGAGTTAACATTAGAGGTGGTAGTTATGACTGTAAGGAGCATGGATCAAACTTTTACATATGAGGAACTAGCTCAAAAAAATAAAAATTATGTGTGGCATCCATTTACTCAAATGAAAGATTATTTGGAGGATGATCCTGTCATTATTGAACGAGGAGAAGGAAGAAAATTATATGATGTGAATGGGAAAGGCTATTGGGACGGTGTGTCTTCTATTTGGCTCAATGTTCATGGTCACCATGTTCAAGAGCTAGATGATGCGATTCGTGAGCAATTAAATAAAATTGCGCATTCTACATTGCTAGGTATTGCGAATGTACCAAGTATTTTATTAGCCGAAAAAATTATTGAAATTGTACCCAATGGACTGAAGAAAGTTTTTTACTCTGATTCCGGTGCAACATCAGTTGAAATTGCAATTAAAATGGCCTTTCAATATTGGCAGCATAAAGGAAAGTCTAAAAAGAAAAAATTTATTACGATGAAAGAAGCGTATCATGGTGACACAATAGGAGCTGTATCTGTCGGGGCCATTGATATGTTTCACCAAGCGTATAGTACGCTTTTATTTGATACGTTAAAAGTACCATATCCGTATACATATCGTTCTCCTTATGGGGAAGATGGGCAAATGATTGTGAAAAAGCATTTAGAAGAAATGGAAAATTTATTGCAAAGCAATCACGAAGAAGTAGCAGCTGTTATTGTCGAACCAATTGTCCAAGGAGCGAGCGGGATTATTACAATGCCAGATGGTTATTTAAAAGGATTAAGAGAGCTTTGCACAGCATACGATGTTCTTCTTATTACAGATGAAGTAGCAACTGGATTTGGCAGAACAGGAAAAATGTTTGCATGCGAGCATGAGGGAATCACACCAGATATTTTAACTGCTGGAAAAGGATTAACAGGAGGGTATTTACCGGTTGCAATTACCGTAACCACAGAAGAAATTTATCGTGCTTTTTTAGGTGATTATGAGGAACAAAAAACGTTTTTCCATGGTCATAGTTATACAGGAAATCCACTAGGATGTGCAGTAGCACTTGCAAATTTAAAATTATTTGAAACTACTAATCTTATAGAAGCTGTTAGTCATAAAGCAGAATATATCGCAAAACGCTTAGAAGTTTTGCGTGAGTTTAAGCATGTGGGAGATATTCGTCAGCGAGGCTTTATGATTGGCATTGAGCTTGTGCAAAATAAAGAAACGAAGGAGGCATATTCTTGGCAGGAACGAGTCGGTGTGAAGGTTTGCAAAAGAGCACGTGATTTAGGAATGATTCTTCGTCCGCTTGGGAATGTCATTGTCTTTATGCCGCCGCTTGCTTCTACGATAGAAGAACTTGATGATATGATTGCGATTTTACAGCAAGCCATTCAAGAGGTAACGGAGGGAGAATGATGAGTGGTTTCTTTGTAACAGCAACCGATACGGAAGTAGGAAAAACGGTTGTAACAGGTGCATTAGCAGGTGTGCTTCGCGAGCGTGGATATAATATCGGTGTGTATAAACCATTGCAAAGTGGTCATCTTTCCTCCCATCCAGAAGGAGATGCTGCTCGGTTGAAAGGAGCTGCAGGTGTAACAATATCTTGCGAAGAGATTTGTCCATACTCAGTTCAAGAACCGCTCGCGCCTCGTCTAGCAATGAAGCGGGCGGGAAGGAAAGTATTATTATCAGATATTATAAGTCATTATGAAAAATTATCGAAACAATTCGACTCTTTTCTTGTAGAAGGCGCTGGCGGACTTGTAGTCCCTTACACAGACGATGCCCTCGTTGTTGATTTTGCGAAACAATTGCAATTACCGTTGCTTATTGTAGCAAGGCCAACACTTGGGACAGTGAATCATACGATTTTAACAGTTTCTTATGCAAAAGCACACGATCTATCAGTCGCAGGTATCATTTTATCTGGATGCCGAGAACATGAAAAAGAAAGAGTACTAGAAAATAAAGAAATGATAGAAGAATTAAGCGGCGTACCGGTTATTGGATTGCTGCCAGCGCTGCGTGAAGACTTTACAAGAAATGAACTATTACAAGCGGCAGAAGAGAGTATTGCTATCTCAAGGTTAGAGGAGTTTTTACGCAATGAATCTAGTGTGGGAAACGTATTTTCAGTCTAAGTTATCGAGTCTGATAGAAACGTCGCAGCATCGAAAATTGATGGAAACGGAGCACGCCGAACAAGCGTGGCTCGTTCGAAATGGAAAGAAGTTATTAAATTTAGCTTCAAACAATTACTTAGGATTAGCTGGTGATGAACAGTTAAAAGAAGCTGCAATAGAAGCGACAAAAAAATATGGGACCGGAGGGGTGGCGTCTCGTCTTGTTGTTGGGAACTATCCGTTACACGAAGAAATTGAACAGCGTATATGCGCTTGGAAAGAAACTGAAAAAGCGCTAATTGTCAATAGCGGTTACACAGCAAATGTCGGAGCAATTTCTGCACTTGTAAATCGGCATGATATTGTGTTTAGCGATAAGCTGAATCATGCCAGTATTGTAGATGGCATCGTATTAAGCGGTGCCGAGCATAAGCGCTATCGTCATAATGATTTAGAACATTTAGAGAAATTGTTGAAATCTGCAAAGATAGAAAAACGAAAACTAATTGTTACGGATACTATTTTTAGCATGGATGGAGATAAGGCTCACTTAGAAGATTTAGTGATGCTGAAAGAAAAGTACGGAGCGCTTCTTATGGTTGATGAGGCACATGCAGGCGGAATATATGGGAGAAATGGCGCGGGTCTTGCTCATGAGTGTCCCCAACTGGCTAAGTCAATCGATATTCACATGGGCACATTTAGTAAAGCAATGGGCTGTTATGGTGCGTATATTACTGGAAGCGCTGTTTGTATCGAGTATTTGATCAATACGATGCGCAGTTTTATTTTTACAACCGCGTTACCTCCAGGAACGCTTGGCGCAATTGGGAAAGCAATTGACATTGTGAGAAAAGATGAAACAGATCGTTATAGATTAATAGAAAATGGCCGATATTTTCGAACAGCTCTGCAAGAAGCTGGATTTCATATTGGAGACAGCACGACCCATATTGTTCCTGTTATCGTAGGTTCTAATGAAGCAGCGCTCCGTTTTAGTATGAAATTGCAAGAAGCAGGGATAGCGGCAATTGCGATTCGGCCGCCTACTGTACCGCAGCATAGTTCCCGCATCCGGTTTGCCGTAACAGCGCAGCATACGAATAATGATTTGCAGTGGGCAACGCAGCGGATTGTACAAATTGGAAAAGAAGAAGGAGTGATTTCATGACGCAGCCTACTCTTATTCTTATACCCGGATGGGGCATGGAAGAACAGGTTTGGGAAGCATTCCTTCCGCATTTGCATGATTTTCCTGTACATGTTGTTCATTGGCGCCATATTGAAGACAAACAGGAGTTTCAACGTCGAATTATAGAGGGAGCGCAAGGGAAAGAAGTAATTTTAGTTGGTTGGTCACTTGGGGCACTGGCCGCTCTTCAAGCGCATCGTTCATTGCGAACGAAAGGGATTGTGTTACTAGGAGGAACAGCGAAATTTACAACAGATTCTGATTACATATATGGATGGAAACACGTCTTTGTCGACCGAATGAATCGAAATCTTTTGAAACAAAAAGATGATACGTTGAAACGATTTTATAGGAGTATGTTTTCCAAGGCGGAACAGGAAGATGCACAGGACGTTGCATTTTTGGACATAGCGGAACAATTTCAAGGTGATTCAATTCATTCTTTGCAATGTGGGCTTCAATATTTAATGGAAACAGATGTTAGAGAGCATCTATTGCAAATAGATGTGCCAGTATTGCTTCTTCATGGAAAAGATGATGCTATTTGTCCTCTGTCTGCAGCGGAGTATATACAAGAAAAAATAAACGCATCACTCATAATTATAGAAGAAGCTGGACATGCACTTTGTTTCACACAAGCAAAGCGATGTGCACAAGAAATGATACAGTTTGTAAAGGGGATAGAGCGAAATGATTAACAAGACGTTGTTACAAAAACGATTTAATCAAGCTGCTGTATCCTATGATCAATATGCAAATATTCAAAAAAAGATGGCAGATCGGCTGCTTACTCATATGAAAGAACATTACGATGAAGCGGCACAAATTCATATTTTAGAGCTTGGCTGCGGCACAGGTTATGTAACAGAGCAACTAGCGGCATCTTTTCCCAAGGCAGCGATTACAGCTGTTGATTTTGCAGAAAGCATGATTACGAAAGCAAAAACAAGGTGTGATGTAGAGTCTGTTACATTTCAATGTGAGGACATTGAACGAATTATACTTCATGAACAATATGATGTAATTATCTCTAATGCAACATTTCAATGGTTAAATGATTTATCAGCTACATTAGTGAATCTATATAAAAATTTACGTGAAGATGGTGTGCTATTGTTTTCGACATTTGGAAATGAAACGTTTCATGAGCTTCATACATCATTTCAGCGTGCGAAAACAGCGTATGCAATAGAAGATACAACAACTGTTGGACAAACTTTTTTTACAAGATTACAACTACAAGAATTATGTAAAAGAATAACAGGGGATATACATGTGGCTGAAACATGTTACATAGAAACATTTGCTACAGTTCGTGAATTTTTACAATCTATTCGTAAAGTTGGAGCAACGAATAGTAATGAAGGATCTTATTGTCAAAGTCCTTCTATCTTTCGCAGTATGCTTCGCATATATGAACAAGATTTTACAGAAGGTGAACGAATTGCAGCAACATATCATGCTTTATTTTCTTATATGAAAAAAGAGGGGAAGAGAAGAAATGAAACATGTACAAACGAAAACAGATTGGAAGCAAATCGCATTTGAAGTATTAGAGGGCAGAGAGGTAACGAAAGAAGAGGCACTAAGTATTTTGCAAGCAAATGATGAAGAAATTTTAGAAATTATGAATGCGGCGTATGTGATTCGTCATCATTATTTCGGGAAAAAAGTAAAACTAAATATGATTATTAATACGAAGTCAGGCTTATGTCCAGAAGATTGTGGGTATTGTTCCCAATCAATCGTATCAGAAGCTCCGATTGATAAATATGCTTGGTTAACACAAGAGAAGATTGTAGAAGGTGCGCATGAAGCAATCAGGCGTAAGGCAGGTACATATTGTATCGTTGCTTCTGGTCGTCGCCCAACTAATAAAGAAGTAGAGCATGTTATTGGAGCTGTAAAAGAAATCCGCGAAACGACTGATTTGAAGATTTGTTGCTGTTTAGGATTTTTAAATGAAGATCAAGCGCAGCGCCTTGCAGAAGCTGGTGTACATCGTTACAATCATAATTTAAATACACATGTAGATAATTACGAAAGCATTTGTTCAACTCATACGTATGACGATCGTGTTGATACAGTTGAAAAAGCGAAGCATGCGGGTATATCACCGTGTTCTGGTGCTATTTTCGGAATGGGTGAAACGAAGGAACAACGTGTAGAGATTGCATTTGAATTAAATCGTTTAGATGCAGATTCTATACCATGTAATTTCCTTGTTGCTGTAAAAGGAACACCGTTAGAAGGACAAAAAGAATTAACACCAATGCAGTGCTTAAAAGTATTAGCAATGATGCGTTTTGTGAATCCGTCAAAAGAAATTCGTATTTCTGGCGGACGTGAAATCAATTTACGATTTGTTCAACCTCTTGGCTTATTTGCGGCAAACTCAATCTTCGTTGGCGATTATTTAACAACTGCTGGCCAAGAGCCAACAGCAGATTGGGGAATGATTGAAGATTTAGGGTTTGAAATTGAGGAATGTGCATTATAAAGTGAAACTTCCATCCGTGGGGGGCTTTATCCCCACGGATGGTTAGTTGAACCAATCGGGCTTTTATGGGCAGTTATCCCCCATCTATCTTCTTCGCTTCTCTCTCAATCTTGAGGTGGGGGTCTTACTGCCCGTTAATGCGGGATAAACCTAGTGATAACTTGAGAAGAAAGCTCTTCATGAAGGAGCTTTCTTTTTTTGTAAATAAAATGTAATAAAGCGTATATAAGTGTTGCGATTACTGGATTTGTAAAGAGATTACATAATATGTATTTGAATTTCCCATTCTGTAATTGTGCATAGTAAGAGAGAATTTAATCGTGATTTGGAGGATTCGCATGCATAGATATATATTAGCAGTTATGAGTTTTCTTATTTTATTAAAAGCGGTTAGTGCAGATCCAGTAAAAGCGGCTGAAAATCCTGAACAGAAAGATTTGCAAAAGAGGGTCGAACAGCATTTTCGACACCAAGCTGAGTACTTTGGAATCGAAACAGAAGGTAAAAAATTAAAAGAAGTGCGTCAAGAACTTCAAATTTTGCAAGAAGGACAGAGAGAAGGAAAAACAGAAAAATAAAAAGAGACCGAAGCCTCTTTTATTTTGTATTTGAAATGCAATCAGTTCATTCTGCTCAAACGTCTGGTAAAAAGTAAGAACAGGAAGAAAATCTAACCAGCCATAAGAGCTCGATTGGGTGGGCTAACCCCTTGTGAGAGAAAGTGTCTCACAAGAGGAAGTTTCACTTCATGCCCACTGGCGGGATAAGTTAGCCATCTCAATCGCTGCAACTGCAGATTCCCAGCCTTTATTTCCAGCCTTTGTACCAGCACGTTCAATCGCCTGTTCAATCGTTTCTGTTGTTAACACGCCAAAGATAACAGGGATTTCTGTTTGTAATGAAAGTGAAGCTACGCCTTTTGCTACTTCATTACAAACATAATCATAATGTGTTGTTGCGCCGCGTATCACTGTTCCAAGCGTAATAACAGCATCGTATTTTCCGCTGTTTGCCATTTTCTTGGCGATTAACGGAATTTCAAATGCACCAGGAACCCAAGCGACATCAATGTTATTTTCCTCTACCCCGTGACGCTTTAAACCATCTAATGCACCGCCTAATAGTTTACTTGTAATAAATTCGTTAAAACGCCCAACGACAATACCTACTTTTAATCCTGTACCAACTAAATGACCTTCAAATACCATCATGTATCTCTCCCTTAATTTATTTTAATTTTTCCAATATAGAAGTGACTGCTGTGAAAAGAAAAATAAGACCTGCTCTCGCTTTCAACTTTTGTTTTAAACTTTGTATGTGACAGGAATAGGTCCTGACCGCTTCTATGCATGACCAGATGCTCTGGCTCACCCAAAAAGAAAGGTTTTGTAATGTCCGTTTTTCAAATTGTATATAAATACACTTTGATTTTTTAACAAACAAATTGCTCATATGCAGAATATAATATGCTGGCTACTTGTCTGCACCTCTTGTTTTAAAAAAAGGCCCCAACCGCTCCTATGCGCGGCCAGACGCTCTCGCCCTCCCCTAAAAAAGGGGTTTTTATGTCGGTTTTTCAATTTGTAGTTATATATTATAAATTTAATAAATGACCTAATTTGGTTGATTTCGTTTGTAAATATGCTTTATTTTCTTCTTTTGCTGGCATTTGGAGCGGCACGCGTTCCACAACTTCTAAATCATAACCTTGTAAGCCTGCGATTTTCCGTGGGTTATTTGTTAAAAGGCGAAGTTGTTGTAACCCTAAATCTTTTAAAATTTGTGCGCCAATACCGTAATCACGAAGATCAGCTGCAAAGCCCAGTTTTTCATTTGCCTCTACAGTATCGTAACCTTCTTCCTGCAGTTTATATGCGCGTAATTTATTAAGCAGTCCAATGCCTCGTCCTTCTTGACGCATATATAGAAGAACTCCTTTTCCTTCTCGTTCAATTTGAGCGAGCGCTGCATGAAGTTGCGGGCCACAGTCGCAGCGGCAAGATCCAAATACATCGCCAGTTAAGCACTCGGAATGGACACGCACAAGCGCTGGTTGACCTGTAGAAACATCGCCTTTTATAAGAGCAATATGTTCTTGATTATCCAGAGAATTAGAATAGCCAATGGCCCTAAATGTACCAAAGTCGGTTGGTAATGTAATTTCGACTTCGCGTTGCACTAACGTTTCATGATGACGGCGGTACGCAATTAAGTCTTCAATTGTAATCATTTTTAGATTAAATTGCTTGGCAATTTCTAATAAATCAGGCACTCGTGCCATCGTGCCATCTTCATTTATAATTTCACAAATAACACCTGCTGGCTCTGCGCCGCATAATTTTGCTAAATCTACAGCAGCTTCTGTATGCCCAGCGCGGCGAAGAACACCCCCTGCTTTTGCGATTAAGGGGAAAATATGTCCAGGGCGTTTAAAATCACTTGCTTTCGCTGTAGGGTTTAATAGTTCGCGTACAGTTGTTGCGCGTTCATGAGCGCTAATACCAGTTGTCGTTGAAATGTGATCAACACTAACTGTAAAAGCCGTACCATGTGAATCTGTATTTTGTGAAACCATTGGCTCTAACTCTAAACGATGGGCATATTCTTCTGTAACGGGAACACATACAAGACCGCGCCCATGTGTAATCATAAAATTGATTGTTTCTGGCGTAATATACTCGGCTAAAGAAATAAAATCCCCTTCATTTTCTCTATTTTCATCATCGCATACGATAACCGCTTTCCCTTGCTTTAAATCTTCTAGTGCTTCTTCAATTCGATGAAACATTTTATCTCCTCCTTTATAGGAACCCATTGTCTTGTAAAAAGCTTTCTGTAATTGAGCTCTTTTTTGATGTTGGTTGTGTAATAAAACGTTCAATATATTTTCCAATCATATCGCACTCAATGTTCACGATATCGCCAGCAATTTTTGTTCCGATTACTGACTGACTTAATGTGTGGGGAATGAGAGAGATTATGATGGAAGATTCGTCTATTCCGAAAATTGTAAGGCTTGTACCATCAATGGCAACAGACCCTTTTTGTAAACAATATCGAAGCAATTCATTTGGTAATTGTATTTTGTAATATACAGCGTTATGGCTTCGTTTTTTATCGATAATTGTTCCAGTGCCGTCAATGTGTCCTGTAACAAAATGCCCACCGAAGCGGCCGTTTGCACTCATAGCACGCTCTAAATTTACTTTTGAACCGCGGCTAAGTGACTGTAGCGACGTTGCCCGCATCGTCTCGGGCATGACATCAACGGTAAAAGAATAGGGTGTAAAAGAAGTGACAGTTAAACATATCCCGTTTACAGCAATGCTGTCACCTAAGTTTACATCTACTAAAATGATCTGTGCTGAAATTGTCAGTTTCATAGCTTCGCCGGTTTGCTGCATATTAGCGATTGTTCCAAGTTCCTCAACAATTCCTGTAAACATAAGGTACCTCTTTTCTCGGAGTGGCAACTACTTTTATATCATCACCAATTTGTTCCATCGATTGAATATGCAGCGTGAGTGCATCTTCCAGTTGTGTAAAACCATTTCCGCCAAAGCATGTTGGGGCTTCTTTACCACCAATTAGCTTTGGACTAATATAAGTAATCAGTTCCTGAAAACAATTTGCTTCTAAGAAACTTGCATGAACTGTTTGTCCGCCTTCGACAAAGAGAGAAAGAATATTTTTTTCTCCGAGAAGATCGAGCAGTTCGTTTATTTCAATATGATTCGTCTTCATTTGCAATACAGATACCATACCTGATTGGAATTTTGCGATTTTCTCTTTTGAAACGTCATTTCCAACGATAAGCCATGTTGGAGCCTCGCCATCTGTAATTACGTGAGATGAAAGCGGGGTTCGTAAATGTGTATCAAGCACGATGCGAATCGGATTTTTTCCGCCATTTACAATCCGCGTTGTTAAATGCGGATTATCGGTAATAATTGTATTTACACCGACGAGAATGGCATCGTGTGTATGGCGATAACGGTGTACATCAGCACGTGCTTCTTCACCTGTAATCCATTTACTTTCTCCTGTACGAGTAGCAATCTTTCCATCTAAACTCATGGCTGTTTTTAGCGTTACAAATGGGCGCTTTGCTTGCATGTAGTGAAAAAAGTAACAATTTAATTCTTTTGCTTCTTTTTCTAATACACCAATTGTTACGTCAATTCCAGCTTCCTGTAATCGCTTGACACCTTGACCTGAAACGAGTGGGTTGCTATCGAGTACCGCAACAACAACTCGTTTTACATTCTTTGCTATGAGTAAGTCACAGCAAGGAGGTGTTTTTCCGTGATGACTGCACGGCTCTAGCGTTACATATACTGTTGCGCCGTGAGCATTTTCACCAGCCATGCGAAGAGCGTGAACTTCAGCGTGTTCAGTTCCTGCTCGTAAATGGGCCCCTACTCCAATGATATTCCCATCTTTTACAACAACAGCACCGACCATTGGATTAGGACTTGTTTGCCCAGCTGTATTTTTTGCTAATTGCAAAGCAAGTGCCATATATTCTTGATCTGTCATAAACTCACCTCTCCTAAAAAAATCAAAAAACCCCAAGGATTATAATCCTTGGGGTGAGAGAGACGATGTTTCTAGAAATATAAGAAGGATACGAGAGTATGCGAAAGAAACCTAGCGTTGATCGAGATGTTTGCATAGAAAAGAAGCCTAGCAAACATCTATTTTTTACATGCTAGTGTTATTGTATGATTTCAGCAAAAAAAAGAATGGTATATGAAAGACAACATATGTATGTTTAAAAATAAACAGTATATATGTGCATGCTGAAATAAACATAGTATCCTATTATACGTACTAGAAAACATATCCTTCTCCCATCCAGACTATACTGTCGGCCCTAGAGTTTCACTAGATCCACCGTTTTCAACTTGAAAACGGGTCACGGACTTAGAAGTGTGCACTTCATCACCGCCGGTTGGGAATTTCACCCGACCCCGAAGGATGCTGTTTGCTCACATTATAGCACAAAAAAGACAAAAGGCTATAAAAAAATATTTGAATGTGAAGAATTGTATGAAAATAAAGGGGAGCTTAAATCATGCATTAGCGAAGAGAATAAATTTGTTATACTAGTGTAGAAAAATTGTAACTACTCAGTCACTCTATGAAAAACCGATAGAAAAGCATTTTTTTAAGTGGTCGAGAGGGACTGGCTATGTATAGTAGCGGTCAGGGCCTTTTCCTGCCACGCGCAAAGTTTTAAAACAAAGAAAGGCAGCGAGGTGTATGTCCATTTTTACCCCGCTATTCGTGGGCAGTAATACTCCCATCTCAAAATTTGGCGAAAGCCATTGTCCAGCTCCAGTGGCTAGAATGTTCGGTGGCTTCGCTTCTTCCTACGAGGAAAAAAAACCTCTACGTCAGAAGCTCCATCCCCCTCACATTCTGAACGAGCCACTTCCGCTTTTCTTAAGAAGTTAGGTGGGAGATAAACTGCTGGCATGTGCCCGATTGGTGAGGGCTGATAATCAGTGGGGGATGAAGAGAACCCCCCACTGATTAAAGTTTCACTTTATCTTCATGGCAGCAATTATAGGTAAGCGTATTTTCGCTGGAATTATACTCCTTACCAAATTTCTA
This sequence comes from Bacillus sp. NPDC077411, assembly GCF_044543425.1. Classification (NCBI taxonomy): domain Bacteria; kingdom Bacillati; phylum Bacillota; class Bacilli; order Caryophanales; family Bacillaceae; genus Bacillus; species Bacillus sp. NPDC077411. Next base: position 78,883 of record NZ_JBITWA010000002.1, read on the forward strand.
AATGAACTGTATGGCTGAGTAGTTATGAAAAATTTTATATAGCGTCTAAAATGAGGTGAAAGTATGAAGTATATTGCTGTAGGAGTAGGCGGTGTTATTGGAGCTTTAGCTCGCTATGGAGTAGGATTGCTTTTTGAAACAACATCTTTTACTGGTTTTCCATTCGCAACATGGTTAGCTAATATGAGTGGCAGTTTTTTATTAGCATTTTTAACGATGTCTATCTTTCGGATGAAACAAGTTTCACCGCTTATGATAAGTGCTATTGGTACAGGGATAATTGGTTCATATACAACGTTTTCAACGTTTAGTGTGGACACGCTGAAGCTATTGCAGCATGAAGCGTTCAGGATTGCTTTTTTATATGTGAGTGTGAGTATGATAGGGGGATTGCTTTTCTCTTTTGGCGGATTTTATGTTGGGAATATGCTATATGAACGAGGTGTGAGGAAAGAAGGAAACGTATGAATATTTTACTTGTCAGTATCGGTGGCTTTTTCGGTGCAATTGCCCGTTTTTTTATTAGTACGATAGCGAAAGAAAAATATGGGGATTCTTTTCCGTATGGAACATTTTTTATAAATATAATTGGTTCGTTTTTACTCGGTATATTATACGGTGCTGGAGTAGCTAAAATGTGGCTATTGTTATGCGGCACAGGATTTATGGGAGCATTTACGACGTTTTCGACATACCAACTTGAAATGGTACAATTTATACATAAACGAGAAGGGCAGAAAGCATTACTATATTTTGTTATGAGTTATGTAATAGGTATTGCCAGTGCTTTTGCTGGATTTTATATGGGAAGGATGTAAAAACACGCGCACATTTTCTTGTGCGCGTGTTTTTTTATTCCTTCGGTGCACGTACAGCAGATTCAAATTTTCCTTTATGTGAACCATCGCAATACGGCATATTTTTGGATAACCCGCAACGGCATAGTGAAAATGCCGGCTTTGCTGGAAATACATTTCCTTCTGCATCGATTAGTTCCACATCCCCTGTAATGCGGAACGAACCATTATCATTTACTTTAATTTGTACTTTCCCCATTGTTACACCCCCTTACCAAACGCATATGTTTATCATATACTTACTAGAATGACTTGACAATGTTTAGAAACAATGCTTTTTGTGAGAAAATAGAAATGATATAATAAGTCATATACTAAAAATATATTAAGGTGAACATAAATATGAACAAACAATTACGTACATTACAAAACATTGCAACAGAGCGAACGTGGGTATCGTTTTTAAATGATAATCATCCGTACAGCTTACTTCATTGGTCAATTGCTGGTGTGCAACAAGAAGTGAAGGATGTATGGTTATTACAAGATGAAGTGACATTTCAAACAACAGAGTTTCCATCACTTGATGAAGCAGTAAAGTGGATTTCTGAAAATATGGATCAAGTTACAGATGTATTGGCGTAATACAAGCTCGCCATTGTGAATGTAATAAAATTTTTGCTGTTGGTTGAGATAAGAAAAAGGCTAATTCATTTGGAGATGAATTAGCCTTTTTGTATGTAATCATGTGGGGGATTTCATAGCCAGCAAAGACGACCTGAGTAAACAGAAAGGATCGTTTGAAATTATATTGTCATAGTAATGTAGTATGTTTTTATTATTTTGAGAGTAATTATATAAATACATTTTAGTTTTTCGACATATCAGTCTCTGCTCTGCAAAACATGACCTGCAATTGCTTTCTTCTTTTGTTTTAACCTGTGTACGTGGTAGGAAAAGGAACTGACCGCTTCTATGCATGGCCAGATCCCCTTACTCATCTAAAAAGAAAAGGTTTTTTAATTTGTATTTATATAGTTTCGTTAAATTGATAGCGATAAGGTATATCTGTTAATTAATTTAAATCTTTAATTAAGCGGTCTCTGAATTTTTGGTCTTTCAAAATTTTTAATTGGAATTCATTGTAATGCTCACTCAAGTTCATATATTCAGTTTCGGTTAAGTTATTAAACATAAATACTATTTCCGTCATATTTCCATCTTTATCTTTTGCATAAATGGAGTTTGTCAATAGAAATGCTGTTGTTGAACCACCTTTTTGTCCGGCATGTATTAACCACTCCTTGTTAGTTGGGTTTTCCATTAGTGATTCGACAATTTTGTCTAACTCTTTTTGCATATTTGGTGGAAAATAGTCTTTACGATTCAGTCGTTCTATCAATAGTAGATAGTCTTTTGCAGATGCGGCTGGTAAATTATCTGACCAAATTCTTTGAAATTTCATATCGTCAAGGTATGGAATATTACGCTGCTTAAATTCAGTAGGATTTTTCATCCATTGGTGAATCTTAATAGATTCCCTAGAAAATTCTTGTTGTGACATAGCTTTCAGTTTTTTAAAGGTTTCGTCTTCGGTTAAGTTCTCTTCTTTTTTTAAATTGCCAGCAACGTATAAACCAGATACAAGGGGATATATTTCTTGATGGTGAGGCAATTGTAAATTTTTTATCGTTTGATTAATGTTTTCAAGACCTAATTTGTCTATTAAATAGTCGGCATTTGCATTAGAACTAAACTGCAACATCCCTTTTGCAACTTGTTCTAACGTTACTTGATTATTTTGAATAAGGTTTTTTTCTTTTAAATAATGAATCCAATCTGGATGAGCAGAGCCATCTGTATCTTTCACATAATAAGCTTCTAAATCACTTAAAGGAATTTGTTGATCAGCTTTAATTGTTCCTTCTGCAGATTGTTTAGCAAATTCTACAGCAATCATTAGTTTCATCATGCTTGCTAAAGGGATTACCTCATCACAATGTATATTAACTAGATTTTTTCCGTTTCTTTGTAGAATAAAAGATACATTTTTATCTGTCTTATGTGTCTTTAAATACTCCATAACAGGATCATAATTTTCTTTTTGTTTATGTACAATAAAGAAAATGAAAATGATTAGTAATATAATTCCTAGTCTTTTAATGAGTTTCAACTCAACTGCTCCTTCTGTCTGTCTAATTATTTTGTAAACTTTTGTAATATAATTATATCATAAAATTACCTTTTATGACACGTGTTACCAATTTTGTTTTTCTGGAATGAAATTTTACATATCCAAACACCTCGAATGACGAGTAAAGCTGAAGTTATTATTTGTACAAATAAAGTGAAACTTCCATCAGTGGAGGTTTTTTTCATCGCCCACTGATGGAAAGCCCGCCCAATCGGGCTTTTACGGGCAGTTATCCCCCACCTATCTTCTTCGCTTCTCTCTCAATCTTGAGGTGGGGGTCTTACTGCACGTTAATGCGGGATAAAATTTGTATCAGTACCATGGATATTTAATTCCTAATGCATAAAAACATCCAATGTGTGCAACATACAATCGATAGAAACAGCAAAGAAGGTGGAAGTTGTTGTGGAAACGATTATTTATAATAAGTAGTATTATTTTCTTTTGCATAGCTGGATGCAATAGGGAAGAGCAGGCTAATAAATCAAGTGTTAAAGGTATTTTATCCGATCATCAAATAGATTTTGTTATAAAAAATGTAAATCGTGTACCGCATTATGATGTATGGACTGCAAAAAATAATTACACGCTTCTTGTTGTAAACTTTTCTTTAAAGAACAGTAGAAACAAAAGTATTATTGTTAAGCCTTCTCAGTTTAATGTTATTTCGGAAACCGGAAAAATATATGGAGTTGTTCAAACGAAAAGGAATACAAGTGTATTGCATGATAGACAGCTAAAATCATACGATTCATTGCAATCGAGCATTATATTTGAAATACCTAAAGAAGAGATGGCATCTGAATTATTATTTGCTCCTTCTTTTGCTAAAGATAAACCGATTGTTATTTCCTTAAAATAAAAACAGGCTTATGCGAGCCTGTTTTTTGTTTCGTTTACATATGCTGTTAAAAATTGATCAACTGCAGCTTCATATTCTTCTTTATTTTCTGCATACGAACAAGCATGAGCTCCTTTTTCGGCAATAAAGAGTTCTTTTGCTCCGTCTTTTGCTTCATACAATGATTGCGTCATATTGCATAAAATGTAATCATCATCTTTACTGTGGATGAATAATACAGGATTTTTAATATTTTTCACACATTCAATTGGCGAAACTTCCCGAATCGTATAACCATCACGTACTTTTAAAAATGCATTAGCCATTGGTAAAAGTGGCCATTTTGGTAAATGAAACTCAACTTTTAAACGGTGATGAAGCTGTTCGTAAAAATCAGAGAACGGACAGTCAGCAATGTAAAAATCAGCACCGTCCTCAACCATACCTGCATATTGCAGGAGCGTTGCTGCTCCCATAGATTCACCATGAATACCAAGTGTAATATTTGAACCGAATCGTTGTTTGAGCCAATCCACTACCGTTTTTAAATCGTGTTTTTCGTAATAACCATAACTTGTTGTTTTGCCGCCTGTTTGGCCGTGGCGGCGATGATCATAAATAAACACGTTGAATCCTCTGTTTAAAAATAAATTTGCATACTTAATAGAATTTATTTTGTTGACGGTGACGCCGTGACAAAAAATCATGAACTTATTTGAATGGCTAACAGGAATATAGTAACCATGGATGTTATAACCAAATTGAGAAGAGAGGTATACTTCTTCTTTCTGTAGAGCTTCAAAATCCTCCAAGCGAAAATGTTGTTTTGTTTCACGTTCTAAAATTTCTTCTTCTGTTTTTTTCTTTAAATACATGACTTTATTCGTAAAGAACATGCCAATTCCAATAAGAGTACCGATTATCGATAGTAATGCTGTCCAAAACGCTTTCATATTCTATCCTCCATATAGTACATATGATAATTACATTGTATCATAACCATATGAAAAGGTGAGAGCAGCAAGGGTGGTAGGAATTCACAATATAAAGAGGAAATATTGACTATGATAGAGATATAATCTTACTTAAAATTAAGTTTGAAAATTTTTTTTGTAAGATTAATAAGGGGTCTGACTAAGAAAAATATCTATGTTTTATAAATAGGAAGTTTTTTTATAACAAGAAATTATTGGGAAAAAATACACATAATAATTGCGTAAAGGTATGGATTTGATAATTTCACAGACTAGTATAAATCATATATAATTATTCAAATGAGTAAAATAGGAAAAGGAGAGATGAGATGATATTTTTCTTTCAATTAGCAGTAATTTTGCTAAGTACAAAGCTTGCAGGTGACTTAAGTGTCAGATTAGGGCAACCATCTGTACTTGGTAAGCTTATTGTTGGTATTATAATTGGTCCAGCGGTACTAGGATTAATTGATAATACGGATTTACTAAAGCAGTTAAGTGAGGTTGGGGTTATTCTCCTCATGTTTATGGCTGGATTAGAAACGGACTTAAAGGAACTGAATGAAAATCGCAATTCTTCTTTCGCAGTAGCAGTTGGTGGAATTATTTTGCCGTTTCTAGGCGGCTATGTTGCCGGTCTTATTATGGGAATGGAGCAAGCAAATGCAGTATTTTTAGGCTTACTTCTTTGTGCAACTAGCGTTAGCATCTCTGTGCAAACGCTTCGAGATTTAGGGAAAATGAAAACGCGCGAAAGTACAACAATGCTTGGCGCCGCTGTATTTGATGATATCCTTGTTGTTATTTTACTTGCATTTGCAATGAGCTTCTTAGGTGCAGATGATGTGAATTTAACAATGGTTATTTTGAAAAAGGTTGTTTTCTTCGCAGCTATAATCTTAATCGGATGGAAAGGCGTTCCGATGATTATGCGCTGGCTTTCTCCGCTTCGCGTGTCAGAATCTATTATTAGCGCAGCCCTTATTATTTGTTTTTCTTTTGCTTATTTCGGAGAATTATTAGGAATAGCGGGAATTATCGGAGCGTTTGCGGCAGGGATTGCTATCTCTCAAACAGATTATAAACATGAAGTTGAGAAGAAAGTTGAACCAATTGCATATGCAATGTTTGTTCCTATTTTCTTTGTAAGTATTGGGATGAATATTACGTTTGCAGGAATTGGAGATCAAATTTGGTTTATTGCCATTTTAACAGTAATTGCTGTGTTAACAAAATTAATTGGTTGTGGTCTTGGAGCGCGGATGACGGGCTTTAATTTACAGTCTTCTACAATCATTGGTTCTGGAATGGTTTCGCGTGGTGAAGTAGCGCTGATTATTGCTGGACAAGGTCTTACGTCAGGATTATTAGCAAAAGATTATTTTACAGCAATCGTTATTGTTGTTATTTTGACAACGATGATTACACCACCAATGTTGAAGAAAACATTTGCGATAAAAGACAAACAATTGAAAGAGGAAAGAAGTGCTCTGTAAGCACTTCTTTTTTATGTAACAATTTTCAGAAATATAAAACAATAACCTTGACGTGGTGGTCAATTTGTTTTACGTTAAAATTGTAAACCATTTCCATGCTGAGGGGTGAAGATGTGGCAACGATACGTGATGTTGCAAAGTTGGCAGGAGTTTCAGTCGCGACAGTTTCACGAGTGTTAAATGAAAAAGGATATGTCCATGAAGATACGGTAAAACAAGTGAAGAGTGCAATTGAGGAGTTGCAATATAAACCAAATGCGGTAGCCAAAGCTTTATTTAAAAAGTCTTCCACCATGATTGCTTTACTTGTATCTGACTTACAAGACCCAGCATCCTTATCCTTTCTTACGGTTATTGAAGAAGAAGCTTATAAAGAAGGGTATCAAATCGTGATATGTAATGTGAAACGTAAGCGTGGTTACATGGATATATTGGAACAAAATAATATTGCTGGTATTCTTATGACACGTGATGTATATGAAGGGTTACAAAAAGAAAGAGTATCAGTTCCATTTGTAATTGTAGATTCAATCGAGGAAATGGCTTCGCAGTACTATAATGGAGCAATGCGAGCTGTTTCGTTTCTAGAAGAGAAAGGATGTCACTTTCTTGCTTATATTCATGAAGAACCAAGTAATGAAGCGATAGAAGAACATTTCACTGGTTTTTTAGACGCGGTTTGGAAGAAAAAGATATCTTATCGAGTGATAGAAACGCATAGAAGAGAGACAGATTTAGAACAAATAGCTGCAGAGGTATTGAGAAAACATCCATATATAGATGGAATCGTTACTTGTAGTGATACTGTCGGAATTGATTTTATCCGTGCTGCGCAAAAATTACATATCTCCATTCCAGAACGTTTACAGGTTATTGGTTTGAACGGAACTGTGCAAGGAGAGTGGTCTACGCCGTCTTTAACGACAATTGTGCAGCCGATAACAAGTATAGGGAAAGTTGCTATTCATAAATTAATCGCAAAAATAAAAAAAGCGGAATATAACCAAGATATAGAGAAGTTAGATTTCATTCTAATTGAGAGAGAATCAACCAAATGAAAAGGGCGTGAGAACACGCACCTTTTCTATTTCGCTACTTGTAGGCAGTAAGAGTTCGATTGATAGAAGTTTCACTTTGAACAAGAAACATGCTTCATGCAGTGCACAATCCTTTTTATAAAATATAGAAAAAGTCGAAGTATTCAAGGGTGCAGTAAGAAGTGTTCTTGTTTAATTTCGAGTAACGTTTCCGTAAAACGTTCATGTTCTTCAAAGTGTGGAGAATGGGCTGAGTTAGGAAACCAAATCATTTTTTTGATAGGCGCGTTCAGAACATCGCAATATTGTTGTACAAGTGCATAAGGTGTTTGATAGTCATAGCGTCCGGAACAAAAATAGACAGGAAACGAGACGCTTGGAATTTGTGAAAAGAAATCAATTGTTAACATTTCTCTCCATAATTCTCCGGATTTTATATTTCCACTAAAAAATTTTATCCAATCTATCCATGAGTATTCAGATGAAAAAAATCCTTTTCGAATGAACGAAAAAAATGTCCCATTTTGAATAGCACCCCCAAAGATACCAAGCCATTTCCTTTGAATAAGTAATCGTTTTTTATCTAGAAATGGTGGTTTTCCAAGTTTTTTTAAAGAAGCGAGTGCCTGGTCATGTCCGTGCTGTTTTGCGGATTGAATTAAATGTTCAAAAAGTAATTTCTCGTTTTGTTTCATATGCACAATTTGACCAACTCCAATATAGGCTTCGATGGATTGGGGAGATTGCCGTGCAGCAGATAATCCAATGATACTCCCCCAGGAATGCCCAACAAGAAATAACTTCTTTTTTTGAAACTTGTTTAGAAGATAGTCAATTAGTTTATGTGTATCCAAAATAAATTGCTCAATTGTTAGCGGTTCTTTGAAATCTCGCCATGAAAAGGATTTTCCTGCTCCGCGTTGATCCCAGTTGACAACAATAAAATGTTTCTCAAGTTCTTTTTGGAAATGGCGTGTAAAGCCAATATGAGCCATTCCTGGTCCACCGTGTAAACATAATAAAAGCGGTTGTTTGAGATCTTGCCCACGAATGAGCAACGATTGTTTGCGATTGTTTATAAGAACATTTTCAATTGTAGCAATGCTATTTGAAATCAATTGCTTATTTTTATCGTAAAAAGAGGGAGTGCTGCTGCGACTGAACATGAGAGAGACCTCCTTTTGAGCGCAATATAGTGAACGGTGTCGTTTTTTTCATCATATACTAAATATACTAATAAGAAATCATTGTATCATAACATAATAACTTTATCCCGCACGAATGAGCAGTAAGATGCTTAAAAATAGAAGTTTCACGTTATGTTTAAGGGAGAGGAGGGAGGAGGTGGAGATTGGTGAAATTATTGATCGTTTAAATAATCATGAACCGATAGCAATTGTTGCGAAACGACTAGAAATGAGTCCATATACACTATCAAAAAAATTACGATTGCTCGGATATGAATATGATAATGAACAGAAAAAAAGGATGTTTGTTGGGAAGGGAGCAGAGCCTCGTCATTTACAATTAAAAGAAGCTGTGAGCATACAACAGGAAAAAATAGATTATCAACGTCTCATTTATGAGCAATTGCAAAATATTTATAAGTTGTTGCAAAAACAGGAGTATGGAATGTGTATTACTTCTATCCAACAAGGAGAGAAAAAAAAACGTACGTTTTCTCTTTCAAAGCAAATATTAGAACAGTTAGATTGTTTTTCTGTTAGAAATGGTGTGCACAAGTCAAAAATTGTTGAAATTGCGCTGGAAGAATATTTAAAAAGATATCGTGAAAAAGAATAAAAGCGGGATTTCCCGCTTTTATTCCACTATATAAATCCATTTTCATTTTTCGACATATGAGTGGCTGCTATACAGAATGCATGCTCCCTTTGTTTTAAACCTCGCATGTGGCAGGAAAAGGTCCTGACCGCTTCTATGCACGGCCAGATGCTCTCGTCCTCCCTAAAAAGAAAGGGGTTTTTATGTCGCTTTTTTAAAATTTATATATTATAGGTAATAAGGTTTGAAAAAGACTCTAAATCTGTATTTTATAATGACTAATTTATTTTTTGAATACGACCATCAATTTTTGCTTCAATTGGTGATTTTGCTTGTTTCACATAATTTACTAGTACATCTAAATCATTCGGGCCTGCCTCTGCATTTTTTCCATTTCTAAATGAAACAAAACCGTCCCCGCCAGAAGCTAAAAAGGCATTTGCCACGACAGTATATGTTTGCGAATCAACGAGGGATTCACCGTTTGATAGACGTACATCAACGACTTTTTCACCAACTGCTTTATTATCATCCCATTTATATGTGATGCCGGAAATTTGGAGCATACGTGTTTTATCTTTTTGCCACTGCTGATTTAAAATGTCACGAATATCTTTTCCAGTCAATGTTGACTTTATTAATTGATTGCCAAAAGGTTGAATGCCATATAATTCTCCCCACGTAATATCTCCTGCGTCTAAATCGTTGCGAATGCCACCAGGATTCATAAGAGCAATTTGTCCATTCATCGCACTGCGCTGTGCATCAGCAATTAAGTTACCGAGCGTTGATTCTCCAGCAGGTGATTGTTTTCTGTCTAAAGCAGTTGCAGATTTGCCGACAACTTCATTTACAAGAGGAGCAACTTTTTCTTTATATTGTTCGACTTTTTTCTGAATTTGTGAATCTGGTTGTATGCCGTCGCGGAATGTTGGAACAATTTCAGCCTTTTTCTCTACAATATCTTTTGTTTTCTTGTCAATTTTTAAATCAACATCTGCGAAAGCAGCACCGTACGAATAAGCTTGTACAAGAAGTTTCCCATTTACAGTTCCATTTACATATGCGTGGTTATGCCCGCCAAAAATGACATCGACTTCTGAATCGGTATTTTGGGCTAAGCGAATGAGATCCCCATCTGTAATTCCTTTATCATCCGTTGTACCAGGATTGTGTGCTAGTACAACAATTGATTTTACGCCTAATCGTTTTAATTGCTCGGCAGATTTGTTAATTGCTTCTACTTCATCTGTGAACTGTACATTTTCAATCATTTTTGGCATAACGACGTTTGGCGTTTCTGTTGTGACAACACCAATAAAACCGACTGGAACGCCTTGTACCATTTTAACTGTAAATGGTGGTAAGAATAAGCGTCCTGTTGTCTTATTATAGACGTTAGCTGCAACGTAAGGGAACTGAGCGCCTTTAAAGTTTCCTGTTTTCTCGTGATACCCACCGTAAATAAGGCGACGCATTTCATTTATACCTTCATCAAATTCATGGTTTCCAAGTGTGCCAACATCAAAGCCAAGATCATTGAGGATCTCAATTGTTGGCTCATCTTGTAATAAAGCAGAAATTGGTGGACTTCCTCCAACTACATCTCCGGCATGAACAAGTAATGTATTTGGGTTTTGCTTTTCGCGATCACGCAAATATGTAGCTAAGTAATCGACACCACCCGCATCCTTATTGTTTATTTTTGTTACTGTGTTTAATTGACCGTGGAAGTCATTAATGCCCAGCATTTGAACATCAATGTAACGATTTTCTTGTGCTGGTGTAGAAGTTGGTGGTGCTGCAAAGACGCTTGAGAATGTAACTGTGCTTAAAACAGCAACTGCAGGTATAATTTTTTTCCACATGTTTTTGTTTCTCCCCCTTTTATATAAATCTGACATCATACGACACAATTTTAATAGATTACGAGAAAACAATCTATAAAAAAATTGCTGTTTTAAAAGAATTCACAAAAAAAACTTTTATTTTTATATAGAAAATAAATAATTAATTGAAAGCGGTTAACTCTATAAACCTATTTGGAGTGTTCAATATATATAAATCCAAATTAAAAACCTGACATAAACCCTTTTTCTTTTTAGATGGTCGAGAGCATCTGGCCATGCGTAGAGGCGGTCAGGGCCTTTTTCTTCCACGTGCGAAGTTCAAACAAAGAGAGAAAGAAAGTGGCAGGTTATTTTTTGTTCAGCATAGCGGCGACTTGTGTGTTGGAAAGTAATTTGGATTTATATATATAAATCCAAATTAAAAATCTGACATAAACCCCTTTTCGTTTTAGATGGTCTCGCCCCTCCTAAAACGAAAAGAGGTTTTTATGTCGTTTTTCACCTCGCTTGTATATAGAGAAAGCTAGGATTTGTGTAGCAAAATAGCGAAACTATCCTTTTGGTTGCTGCTAATTCACAATTTCTACTATAATAAAGAAAAAAGTAAAAGGTGATTTGATTATGGCAAAGAAAAAACAAAAGCGTACGCAGAACCAAACAGCAATGAAGATGGAAAAAGAAGCAATAACAATTGGAGATCAATTGAATGAAACTCTAATGAAGCAACTAAAAGGTAAGCAGAAAGAGTTAAAAGAGCAAGAAGAACAGAAAAAAGAAATGGAATTAGAGAGAAAGCGCAAAGAACAGCGTGAACGGGAAAAAAATAAATCATTTGAAGAATTATTAAGTGAAAGTAGTTTGTCATGGAAAGACTTTAAGTAAGAAACGAGTATAAGAGGGATGGGCATGAGAAAAGTGGAAGTAGTACCCTATGAAAATCATTGGGCAGAAAAGTTTCAGAAAGAAGCGAAACGTTTAAAGGAAGCAATGCCAGAACATGTGAAAGTTCACCATATTGGCAGTACATCTGTGCCAGGGTTAGCGGCAAAACCGATTATTGATATGATTATGGAAGTTGCAAATATTGATAAAGTGGATAGTTGGAATGATATCTTCCAAAAACTCGGTTATACATCAAAAGGTGAAAATGGTATTTCGGGACGGCGTTTCTACATATACGGTACAGAAGAAAAGCGAAGTTATCATTTACATGTATATGAAACAGGTAACCAAGAAATTATGCGTCATCTCTCTTTTCGTGATTATATGATGGAGCATTGTGAAGAGGCAGAAGCATATGCAACGTTAAAGCAAGAGCTTGCGAAACAATTTACATATGATATCGAGCAGTATATTGAAGGAAAAGATGCATTTGTTCGTGAGAGGGAACAAAGAGCGATAGAGTGGATGAAGAAAAAATAACGTGCCATATAGATGTGGCACGTTATTTTTATCATTGTTTTACGGAAGTAATAAAATTTTCCCTGTGCTTTTTCTACTTTCTAAATGATGGTGTGCTTTTGCACCTTCACTTAATGGAAATGTAGTTGGTTTAGATAACTTAATCTTTCCTTGTTGAATCCACGTGAATAGCTCGTTAGAACGAATAGCGCGTTCTTTCAGAGAAGTGAGTACATTCCATAAATCCCCGCCAGTTAGCGTCTTAGATGTATCCATAAGCATGCGCGGGTCTACAGGCGCTGGATCGCCTCCTGCCATTCCGTAAAAAACAACGGTTCCTCCAATGCGTGTTGCTTCAAAGCTATCCGTCAACGTAGAACCAACAGATTCATATACGACATCTACACCTTTTCCGTTAGTCGTATGCATGATTTTCTGTTTCCAATCATCCTCATACAAAAAGGTCCAGTCTGCACCAACTGCTTCAGCAGTTTTTGCTTTTTGAATAGAAGAAGTAAGTGCAATCACTTTGCCACCTAATAACTTTATAATTTGTACAAGAAGTTGCCCAACACCACCGGCAGCAGCGTGTACGAGTACAATATCTCCTTCTTTTACCGTATAGCTATCGCGGGTTAAATAGTGAGCTGTTAAACCTTGTAGTAAAATAGAAGCAGCAGTTTCATGTGAAATATGATGAGGAAGTGGAATTGCCTTCTCTACTGGAACTGCTACAAGTTCTGCATTTGCATAAGGAACATCTGCAAATGCGATAGAGTCTCCTTGCTTTATTGCCGTAACATTATTTCCTACCATTTCTACAATTCCAGCACCTTCGTAACCTAAAATGTATGGTGGTTTACCAGCAAGGTGATAATTACCTTTTCTTCTATAAACATCGGCAAAATTTAAGCCAATTGCTTTCATTTTTACAAGAATTTCATTAGGTCCGATAACAGGATTAGGGATTTCTTTATATTGTAATACTTCTGGTTCTCCAAATGTGTTAAATATAAGAGCTTTCATCTTTTTTCCTCTACTTTGTGTATTTTGTTTTACGCTTACACTGTAAGATAAAAGGACGAGGAAAGCAAGGGATTACGTTTTGGAAAAAGTGGGGAAAGGTGCGGATTGCTTCTATGTATGGGCAGATGCGTTGGTGTTGGTTTGAAACAAAGTTGAATTGTATTATCGTAGGATGAAAGATTTCATTTAATTTTGAGTGAGGTGGAGATTAATGATTTTAGATTTAAAAGGTGAATCCCAAATGGAGCCCATTGTAGGTATGCTTTATTCTGCTGTAGATGGTAATTATAAGCGATTAATATCCATTGTTGCAGATATGTCACAGGAGGAATTAGATTATAAGGGGCCAAATCAGAAATATAACAGTACAGCACAATTAATAAGGCATTTGGCATATGTAGACCTTAACTGGGTTTTTAGAATTAAGGGTGAGCCAGTACCGGAACTTCTTGAAGATAAGTACGGACCTATGTTAGATAAAAACAATGAAATCCCATTGATTTATGGAGTTTCTTTAGAAAGGATTCTTTCTGATTATGATGAGATATTTAACATGTTTAAGTCTATTTGCTTTCAGTTAACTGACAAACAATTGAATAAAATAGTTGATTATGAGGATGGAGCAACTGCAACTATCCGATGGGGCATTTGGCATATAGCAGATCATAATAGATATCACCAGGCTCATGTTAAACAGCTTCGCAAATGGTATAAAGAAGAGAAGGAGAGAATGATTAAAAAAGAAGTCTACTAAAATAAGTGATGCGACATGTTATTCTGCTAACGTTCAATAATATGTGCTGAAAATGATTAATCTTTTTTCAATTTATATACCTCCTTCTAATTTTTAACATAACAAAATTTTGTGAACAAATCGCTTTTCTTTTGACTTTTTATTTCTTTCTTGTTGAAATGAAGGAAAGGAGGATTTTTTTATGTATATCCCAACAACAACACTTCATAACGGCGTGAAAATGCCAATGCTCGGTTTAGGCGTATATAAAGCGAAAGAAGGAGAGGAAGTAAAACGAGCAGTGCAGACTGCTCTTGAGATCGGATATCGTTCTATTGATACAGCTGCCATTTATGAAAATGAAAGCGGTGTCGGAGAAGCGATTCGTGAATTTGGAATTGCTCGCGAAGAGTTGTTTATTACAACGAAAGTATGGAACGATGAACAAGGATATGAAACGACGCTGAAAGCTTTCGATACAAGTTTAAAGAAATTACAGATGGATTATGTTGATTTATATTTAATTCATTGGCCGATACGTGGGAAGTATGTAGATACATATCGTGCGCTTGAAAAATTGTATGAAGAAGGTAAAGTGCGTGCGATTGGTGTGTCAAACTTTCATATTCATCATTTAAAACATTTATTAGCAAACTGTCACATTAAACCGATGGTGAATCAAGTCGAGCTCCATCCAATGTTAGCACAAGTTGAGCTTCGTAATTTTTGTCAGCAAGAACAAATTCAAATGGAAGCATGGAGTCCGCTTATGCGAGGCGGAGAGGTGTTTGAACATCCTATTATTCAAGAAATTGCTAAGAAATATGGAAAAACACCTGCTCAAATTATTTTGCGCTGGGATATTCAAAGCGGCATTGTAACAATTCCGAAATCTGTTACACCATCTCGCATTGCAGGAAATTTCCATATTTTTGATTTTTCATTAACAGAAGAAGAAGTGCACCAAATTGATCAATTAGATTGTAATAAGCGTTCAGGAACCAATCCAGAGAAATATGATACGATGTAAAAAGCTACCGATTTTCGGTAGCTTTTTCAACGATGAGATTCATATGTATCCAATTTTAAGAGTGCTTGAATGTGTTTATATTGTTCGTCTGTCAATGCATGTGTAGTACCTGCTTTTACATTTTCGCGTAATTGGCCAATTGAGCTAGCGCCTGGAATAAGAGCTGCAATTGCTGACGTATGCAGGCAATATTGGAGCGCGGTTTCTGTTAGAGATCGCTCATCAGTTATTTCTTTTATACGAGATACAGCGTGTTTTGCTTCATTAAAGTTGTAAGAGAGATAGCCTTTTTCTTTCACTTTAGCTAATTTTTGCTCATTGTTATTCGTTAATAAGCCTTTTGCAAGTGGGCCGCGGGCAATTACACTAATACGGTGTTCCTGCAAGAGCGGAATCCATTCTTCAGGGCGGCGATTGAACATGTTATATTCCATTAAAACACTTACAATATTAGAGTGCTCTGCATATTGGCGAATGACATTAGGACGGATGGAAGAAATACCGTAATGACGAATGAATCCTTCTTGTTTTAGTTCTTCAAATGTTTCAATGACTTCGTCTACATTATCTTCAATTGTTCCGCCGTGCAGCTGATATAAATCGATATAATCCGTTTTTAATCGGCGTAGGCTTTCTTTTACTTCTTCTTTTATATATGTCTTAGAAGGATCCCAGGACCAACCATTTTTTTCTTCTGTCCAACGGTTCCCAACTTTTGTGGCAAGGATAACTTGCTCTCGTTTTCCTTGCAATGCTTTTCCAACAAACTCTTCATTTAATCCGTAATTGTATAAATCAGCTGTATCCAAAAAATTAATGCCTAAATCTAATGCTTCATGAATGATTTGAATGGCCTCTGTTTCATTTGTTCCAAGTGACATGCATCCAAGTCCAATTTCACTTACATATAAATCTGAATTTCCCAATTGACGTGTTTTCATAATTCTCCTCCTTACTTTTATTGTACGAAAGCGTAAGGAGTTACACAAACACTTTACTTTTGTGTATTTGTAATCCAGTTATGAACAGTTTTATAACGTTGTTCATATTGTTTTAGCGTATGACGAATTTCCCAAGCTTTTCCGACTAACGTTACTCGATTTGGTAAAATATACACTTTCATTTTCGTTTCGCTCCTTTCGATGTGATAGAATGTATGAAGAAAGACTAGGAAATAGAACAGGGAGATGAAGTCTTGTGAGTAATCTTGAAGAAAGAACGGTTGCAACTGAGCCTATTTTTGATGGAAGAGTAATTAAAGTTCGTGTTGATGAAGTAGTGTTGCCAAATGGTGAGACAAGTAAACGTGAAATTGTGAAGCATCCTGGTGCGGTAGCAATTATTGCAATTACAGATGATGAGAAAATTGTGTTAGTTGAACAGTATCGTAAAGCGATGGAAAAAGCGCTTGTAGAAATTCCTGCTGGAAAGTTGGAGCAGGGGGAAAAACCTGAAGTAACAGCAATTCGTGAATTAGAAGAGGAAACAGGGTACATATGTGAGAACATGGAGCTCATTACGTCATTCTACACTTCACCGGGGTTTGCAGATGAAATTGTGTACGTATATGAAGCGACTGGATTGAAGAAGAAGGAAAACAAAGCGGATCTTGATGAGGATGAGTTCGTCGAGTTAATGGAAGTATCATTAGAAGAAGCGCTGCAACTAATAAAAGAACAACGTATCCATGACGCAAAGACAATGTTTGCAATTCAATATTTACAATTAAAAAAATAAACACTCGCTTCATGCAAGTGTTTATTTTTTTAGAATGTAAAAATGACTAGCTACTCATTTTATTGTATTTTTGCATATACACACGTATCACATAAACTACCATCAGGAGCAAGGAAATCATTTTCGAGCGTACCTTCTAGAATAAATTCTAGGCGTTCTGCAACTAATCGTGCATTTGTATTATTCGCATCACAGCGAATTTCAAGACGTTTTGCTCCAAGTTTATCGAAAGCGAATTGAACAGCTCCTTTTAATGCTTCTGTCATATATCCTTGTTTTGTATAAGAGCTATGAAGCCAAAAGTTAATCGAAAACTTTGGGATATCCCAATTTTCTGGGTGAAGAGTGAGTGCACCGATGAAAGTACCCGATGTTTTATCGTATAGATGAAACGGTAATGTTTCACGAAGTAAAAACTTTCCATGTGCTTCTCTAACTGCTGACTCTGCACTTTCTTCAGTTTCATGTGTAATAGCCATCCATGGCTGTAAGTCTTCTAAAGAAGATTGAATTGCTTCGTAAACTTCCGCCCCATCACCTGGGAATGGTTTCCGCACTTGTAAGCGCTCAGTTTGAAATAATGTTGGAAAATCTAATAATAGTTGTTTCAAACGAAATCCCTCCTATTCTCTTCTTTTAAGTTTAGCAAAGTGACGTGGAATTTCAATGCTAATTCGTCATACTTTTTTCTTTCTCTCATACATTCTAGTAAGAGGAAGAACGGAGGGACATAATATGCTAAGGAAATCATCTTGGCAAGATCGTGTAACATATCATGTACAAGAACACGCTTCATTATATGTATTTGTAGCTGTCCTTTTATTAATGGGAGTTATTTTTGGAGCAATTCTTGTGAATAGTTTACAAGTAAGTCAAAAGCAAGATTTGTACTTTTATTTGAGTCGTTTTTTTGGACAAGTTTCCAAAGGAAAATTTGCAAATGCGGGTGAGATGTTTCGAGAAAGTTACTTATCGCAACTGAAATACATTGGCTTTATTTGGATTTTAGGCATTTCCATCATTGGTTTACCACTTATTTTTATTTTATTATTTTTAAAAGGAGTCGTTGTTGGATTTACAGTAGGTTTTTTAGTAAGTCAACTTGGATGGAACGGCTTATTATTAGCATTTGTAGCTGTACTTCCCCAAAATTTAATTATCATACCAACGTTTCTTATTATGACGACGATTGCAGCTAGTTTTTCGCTGCGTATGATTCGTCATCAATTTATTCGCAAAGTAAATGAGCCATTGTTACCACTTTTTATGCGCTACACTTGCTTTTTTCTTATTATCGGTGCGGTGTTAGCGGCTTCTTCGGGAATTGAGGCATATTTATCGCCAAATTTTATGAAACAAGTCATGGATACTATTAATAAAAAGTAATTATACTTTGAGAATTACTATCAAGTAATTTTGATTATTTTTCTTTTGACAGTTGCCCTTCTTCTGATATAATGGGGTAAGAGTGGCGAGGGAGGGAGTAGTACCGAATGGAAGAAAGAATTGATCGAATTAAGAAGCAGTTACATGCAGCGAGTTATAAATTAACACCACAACGTGAAGCTACGGTTCGCGTGCTGCTAGAAAATGAAGAAGACCATTTAAGCGCAGAAGATGTTTACCTCCTTGTAAAAGAAAAGTCGCCAGAGATCGGACTTGCAACCGTCTATCGGACTTTGGAATTATTATCCGAGTTAAAGATTGTCGACAAGATTAATTTCGGTGACGGTGTTTCGCGCTATGACTTACGCCAAGAAGGAGCATCACGTTTTCATCATCATTTAATTTGTACGGAGTGCGGTGCAGTAGAAGAAATTCAAGAAGATTTACTTGGCGAAGTAGAAAAAAGAGTAGAACAAGAGTGGCGCTTTAAAGTAAAAGACCATCGTTTAACGTTCCACGGTATTTGTGAAAATTGTCAAGAAAAATTAACAGAAGAAAATTAACCTTTTCCTATTTAATTAGGAAGAGGTTTTTTGTTCATAATTAGGTATAAATGATGAAAAGCTTGGCATATGTTGTAATAACATATATTTTGGAGGAATTTACAATGCGCCGAGCAATGAAATTTATTTTTGATGGTATGAAAGTATTTTTATTGTTTACCAGTTGTACCATTTTGTTTTATTTCGCTATACTATGGATAAATGAAGAATATGAAAGTTACCATCGTTATGAAAAACCGAAAGAAGAAATGGTAGAAAAAGTATCCGGAACAGAAGAACCTGCGAAAGATGCTTTCGTAAACAGAATGATTTTTTTCTATGAAAATGGGGAGTAGAGAAGATTGGAAGATCAATTACAAGACTTTATTCATTATATGGTTGTTGAAAAAGGATTAGCTAAAAATACAGTTGTATCATATGAACGTGATCTAAAAAGTTATATGAAGTATTTACAAAAAGTAGAGGAGATTACATCTTTTCATGATGTGACACGCATGCATATTGTTAATTTTTTACACCATCTAAAAGAGAATGATAAATCTTCGAAAACGATGGCGCGTCACATTGCATCTGTACGATCGTTTCATCAATTTTTATTACGTGAACGTGTTGTAGAACATGACCCATCTGTACATATTGAAACGCCTCAAGCTGAGCGTAAATTACCGAAAGTGTTATCCATTGATGAGGTAGAAGCGTTATTACAAACGCCAAAAGGAACAAGTGCCTTCGGAATTCGTGATAAGGCTATGCTGGAGTTATTATATGCAACAGGATTACGTGTTTCTGAATTAATTGAATTAAACTTAGCTGATGTACATTTAACGATGGGTTTTGTTCGTTGCATTGGAAAGGGAAATAAAGAGAGAATTATCCCTCTTGGCAGCTTAGCGGCCGAAGCGATCCAACATTATATTGAAAAAGGAAGACCGGAACTGTTAGGAAAGAAGACCGCTGAAGCACTCTTTTTAAATCATCATGGAAATCGTTTATCTCGCCAAGGGTTTTGGAAAATTTTAAAGAGACTTGCAAAAGAAGCAAATATTCAAAAAGAACTTACTCCACATACGTTACGTCATTCTTTTGCAACGCATTTATTAGAGAATGGGGCGGATTTAAGGGCGGTACAAGAGATGCTTGGTCATGCTGATATTTCAACAACGCAAATTTATACGCATGTTTCAAAAACTAGATTAAAAGATGTATATAAACAGTTCCATCCAAGGGCATGAAATTTCATGTCCTTTTGCTATTATGGTGAAAAAACTTCACAAAAACTTCACAAACATTTCGTACATTGTTTTCAGCAGAAGGCTAGAATCTGAACGTATATTTCCTCTATACTATATAGGACGAAGGGGGAAGTTATAATGAAGAAACTTTTAATTACATTATTTATCACTATACTAGCATTAGCTGGTTGTAATACGAAATCAGACGAGAAAGCGAAAAAGGATAAGCCGCTTGAAGAAGTAAAAGTACAAGTAAAAACAAATCCTGAAACAATCAAGCCAAATGAAAAAGTGGAAGTTCAAGCAATTGTTACACAAGGGAAAGAAAAAGTAACAGATGCAGATGATGTGAAATTTGAAATTTGGAAAGATGGCGAAGAGAAAAAAGAAATGGTAAATGCGAAGCATAAAGGAAACGGCGTTTATACAATCGATAAAATATTCCCATCTGACGGTGTTTATCATATTATTGCACATACAAATGCACGTGATATGCATGTGATGCCAGAAGTAAAAGTAGCTGTTGGAAATGCAAAAGTAACAGAAGAAAAGAAAGCTCATGATAGTCATGGGGCAGGTCATGGTGATCATAAAAGTGAGACAATGATTCATCTTATGGCAGATGGTGTAAAAGCAAATACAGAATCTACAATGAAAGTACACTTAAAACAAAAAGAAGAAGCATTAACTGGTGCGGAAGTTCAACTTGAAATTTGGAAAGATGGTGCAGATAAGCACGAGTTTGTTCCAGCAAAAGAAGGTAACAAAGGTGAATATGCAAGCGCTCATACATTTAAAGAAGCAGGCACGTATAAAGTGAAGGTTCATGTACGAAAAGGTGATCTTCATGATCATAAAGAAGAAACGGTTGAAGTGAAGTAACGAACAGCTCTTTGAGAGAGCTGTTTTTATTTATTATTGATATACATACCAATAACAAAAGCCTTTCTTTTAGGCAGTAGAGAGCATCTGGCCATGCATAGAAGCGGTCAGGGCCTTTTCTTGCCACATGCAAGAATTAAAACAAAGAGAGAAAACGAATGCAGATCACGTTTTGTTCTGCATAGCAGCGGCTGATATGTTAAAAAGTCAAAATGGATTTATATATTGGTTTTATTAGCACTTCTGTGCAGAATAGATTACAATGAAAATGTGTAGAAAATATGAAATGTGATAAAAATTCCTTAAAAAGAAAGCGTGAACATGTTATGATAGCTGTGGGAGATGTCTGACATCTGACTTAGAAGAAGAAGGAAGTTTTTACAGCAATTTGAACATACTACATTAGTAGCATATATAGGAGGTTACAGTTGTGAGCAAATATAAACGTATTTTCCTTATCGTAATGGACTCCGTAGGAATTGGAGAAGCACCAGATGCTGAGAAATATGGCGATAAAGGATCTGACACACTTGGTCATATTGCAGAGCATATGAATGGATTACAAATGCCAAACATGATGAATTTAGGTCTTGGTAATATCCGTGAAATGAAAGGGATTTCAAAAGTAGAGAAACCGCTTGCGTGTTATACAAAAATGCAAGAAAAATCTACTGGTAAGGATACAATGACAGGACACTGGGAAATCATGGGTCTCTACATTGATACGCCGTTCCAAGTGTTCCCAGAAGGATTCCCAAAAGAATTACTGGATGAGCTAGAAGCGAGAACAGGACGCAAAATCATTGGGAATAAACCAGCTTCTGGAACAGGAATTCTCGATGAGCTTGGACAAGAGCACATGGAGACAGGTGCATTAATTGTGTATACATCTGCTGATAGTGTACTGCAAATTGCTGCTCATGAAGAAGTTGTACCACTTGAAGAATTATATAACATTTGTAAAATTGCACGTGAGTTAACACTCGATGAAAAATATATGGTTGGCCGTGTGATTGCTCGTCCATTCGTTGGGGAGCCAGGAAACTTTACACGTACACCGAACCGTCATGACTACGCTTTAAAACCATTTGGTCGCACAGTTATGAACGAATTAAAAGATGCTAACTATGATGTAATTGCAATTGGCAAAATTTCTGACATTTATGATGGAGAAGGTGTAACAGAGTCTCTTCGTACAAAATCCAACATGGATGGCATGGATAAACTTGTAGATACATTAAACATGGACTTTACTGGTTTAAGCTTTTTAAATCTAGTTGACTTTGATGCGTTATTCGGTCATCGTCGTGATCCTCAAGGATATGGAGAAGCATTGCAGGAATATGATGCACGCCTTCCTGAAGTGTTTGAAAAGTTACAAGAGGACGACTTATTACTTATTACAGCTGACCATGGTAATGACCCAATTCACTACGGTACAGACCATACGCGTGAATATGTACCATTATTAGCGTATAGCCCAAGTATGAAAAATGGTGGACAAGAATTGCCACTTCGTCAAACATTTGCTGATATCGGTGCAACAGTTGCCGAAAACTTCAATGTGACAATGCCAAAATACGGAAAAAGTTTCTTAAACGAGCTAGGTAAATAGGAGGAATATAAAATGAATCGTGAATTAATTTCAAAATCTGCATCATATTTAAAAGGTAAATTTTCAGAAACACCAACAGTAGGACTAAT
Source organism: Bacillus sp. NPDC077411 (assembly GCF_044543425.1). Classification (NCBI taxonomy): domain Bacteria; kingdom Bacillati; phylum Bacillota; class Bacilli; order Caryophanales; family Bacillaceae; genus Bacillus; species Bacillus sp. NPDC077411. The sequence goes on from NZ_JBITWA010000002.1 coordinate 101,548, forward strand.
CCTTGGTTCAGGTTTAGGTGTATTAGCTGATGAAATCGAAAATGCAGTAGCTGTACCTTATAATGAAATTCCTGAGTTTCCTGTATCTACAGTTGAAGGTCATGCTGGTCAATTAGTATTCGGTACACTTCAAGGAGTGACAGTTGTAGCAATGCAAGGTCGTTTCCATTACTATGAAGGATACGATATGCAAAAAGTAACATTCCCAGTTCGTGTTATGAAAGAATTAGGAGTAGAAACAGTTGTTGTTACAAACGCAGCTGGTGGTGTAAATACATCATATGAGCCAGGCGATTTAATGTTAATCTCAGATCACATTAACTTCATGGGCTACAATCCGTTAATTGGACCAAATGATTCTGAAATGGGTGTACGTTTCCCTGATATGTCTGAATCTTATAGTAAAGATCTTCGCGCAATGGCGAAACAAGTTGCAGCTGATTTAAATATTAAAGTGCAAGAAGGCGTATACGCTGGGATGACAGGTCCTGTATATGAAACACCAGCAGAAATTCGTATGATTCGTACAGTTGGTGGCGATGCAGTTGGAATGTCAACTGTACCAGAAGTTATTGTAGCGCGTCATGCTGGTATGAAAGTACTTGGTATTTCTTGTATTTCAAATATGGCAGCTGGTATTTTAGATCAGCCGCTTAATCATGAGGAAGTAATTGAAACAACAGAGCGTGTAAAAGCAAACTTCTTAGCACTTGTAAAAGAAATTGTAAAACAAATGAAGGGATGAGTTTACAATGAGAATGGTGGACCTAATTGCAAAAAAGCGTGATGGCAAAGCATTAACGACAGAAGAAATTAATTTTATCATTGAAGGGTACACAAATGGTGATATTCCAGATTACCAAATGAGTTCACTTGCAATGGCAATTTTCTTCCAAGATATGAATGAGCAGGAACGTGCTGATTTAACGATGGCAATGGTAAATAGTGGAGATACAATTGATTTATCAGCGATTGAAGGCGTAAAAGTAGATAAGCATTCAACAGGTGGTGTTGGTGATACAACTACACTTGTATTAGGTCCATTAGTAGCTGCTTTGGGTGTACCAGTTGCGAAAATGTCTGGTCGTGGTCTTGGACATACAGGTGGTACAATTGATAAACTAGAAGCGGTTCCAGGATTCCATGTAGAAATTGAAAACGAGGAATTTATTCGTCTTGTAAATGAAAACAAAATTGCTGTTATTGGGCAAAGCGGGAATTTAACACCTGCTGACAAAAAGTTATATGCACTTCGTGACGTGACGGCAACGGTAAACTCTATCCCGTTAATTGCCAGCTCTATTATGAGTAAAAAAATTGCAGCTGGTGCGGATGCAATCGTTCTTGATGTAAAAACAGGTGCGGGTGCATTTATGAAAACGGATGAGGATGCGAAGCAATTAGCAGAAGCGATGGTTCGTATTGGTAACAATGTTGGACGTAAAACAATGGCTGTTATCTCTGATATGAGTCAGCCGCTTGGTGAGGCAATCGGTAACGCTCTAGAAGTGAAGGAAGCGATTGATACATTGCAAGGAAAAGGACCAAAAGATTTAGAAGAGTTATGTTTAACACTTGGAAGTCAAATGGTCTACTTAGCTGGACAAGCTTCTTCTTTAGAGGATGCACGTGAAAAGCTAATTGAAGTGATGAACAATGGCAAGGCACTAGAAGCGTTTAAAACGTTCTTAGCAGCACAAGGCGGCGATGCTTCTGTTGTTGATGATCCAGCGAAACTTCCGCAGGCACAATATATGATTGAAGTAGAAGCAAAAGAAGATGGCTATGTATCTGAAATTGTAGCAGATGAAATTGGTACAGCAGCGATGCTTCTTGGTGCAGGACGAGCAACAAAAGAATCTGAAATCGATTTAGCAGTTGGTCTAATGCTTCGTAAAAAAGTTGGCGATAGCGTGAAGAAGGGTGAATCACTTGTAACGATTTACGCAAACCGTGAAAATGTAGAAGATGTAAAACAAAAAATTTACGAAAACGTGACAGTGTCTTCGAAGCACGTAGATGCACCGAAGTTAGTACACGGCATCGTAGAAAAATAAAGTGACAATTTGTTCACAAATTGTGACATAAAAAGGCTAAGGAGTTTTCTCCTTAGCTTTTTTTGCATATAATAATAATGGGTGAAATTATGATAAGAATTTGTGCAGTAACAAAGGAAAATGAAGTATTGTATGACGTATCATTAGAAGAAACGAAGCGAGAAGATATCGTATGGTTTTGGTTAGACTTATGTAAACCGACGAAAGAAGAGTATACATACATTTTACAAGATTATTTTAAATTCCATCCCCTTGCGATTGAAGATTGTTTAGAGTACGTACAGAGGCCGAAAGTTGACTTTTATGAAGGGTATAATTTTTTAGTTCTTCATGCTTTTAGTGAAGAGGGACTAGAGCCGCATGAAATTGATTTATTCGTTAGTGATCATTTTGTTGTATCTTTTCACTTTTCGCATAATAAGGCGATTGAACGGGCGTGGAATAAACTGGGGGAAAAACAGCGTATAAAGAGAAGTACCCTTCATGTGACCCATATGATTATTGACCAAATTGTCGATGATTATTTTGCTCCTGTATATTATATTGAAGATCATTTAAATGCAATTGATGATAATTTAACGGGAGATACAGCCGGTGTTGTATTAGAAGAGGTATTTGATATTCGTTCTGATTTATCAAAATTACGACGAACAATTGTACCGATGCGCGATTTATTGTATCGTATTTTGAATTCAACGCGCTTTTATGGTGTCAATGAACATGAAATTTATTTTAAAGATATTCACGATCATCTTTTAAAGCTTGCCGAAATGATTGAAGCAAGCCGAGAGCTGACAGCTGATATTCGCGATAGCTACTTTTCGCTCAACTCTCATCATATGAATAACATTATGAAAACATTAACGGTTTTTTCAACCATTTTTATGCCATTAACATTTATTGTTGGTGTATATGGAATGAACTTTGATAATATGCCAGAGTTAAAGTGGGAGTATGGCTATTATATTTGTTTAGCCATAATGGCCTTTATTGGTGGAGGCATGATGGTCTGGTTTTATAAGAAGGGCTGGTTTAAATAAAGTGAAACTTCCATCAGTGGAGGTTTTATTGCCCACGAATGGCGGAATAATAAAAACGCCGGGAATTCCCGGCGTTTTTATTTAGCCAATGGCATGTAACACAAACATGGCTAAGAAGAGACATGTGATAACATAAAGCGGTTTTGCAACTTGTTTATGTTTACCAAGTGCTACTTTTAAGATTGGATATGCAATGAATCCAAAAGCGATACCATCAGCAATGCTATATGTGAGCGGAATCATAACGATGATTAAAAACGCTGGAAATCCTTCTGAAAAATCGTTCAGAGGAATTTGTTGAATGTTTGTAATCATTAAACCGCCAATAATAATTAAAATTGGAGCGATTGCGCTATCTGGAATCAATTTTACAAACGGCAGTGCAAATAATGAGGCAAAGAATAATCCACCAGTGACGATAGACGTCAGACCTGTCTTGCCGCCCGCTGTAATACCAGCAGCACTTTCCACTGTAGAAACAGTTGGACTCGTGCCGAATAGACCGCACGTCATCGCTGAAATTGCATTTGCTTGATAAGCACGAGGGAATTTACGCTGATCTTCTAATAAACCGTGCAAAAGTCCCATGTTTTCAAAAATGAGTACCATACTCAATGAGAACGTTGCGATTAAAAATGGTAAAGAAGTCAGTTTCCCAAACGACATTGCTCCAAAAACATCACCATAGTTAGCAAAGGAGAATGAACTATTACCAACTTGACTTGTATCAACAACACCAAATAACCAGGAGATACCGGTTCCGATTGCGATTGTCCATAAAAAATTTCCACGTACGTTACGAATAAATAAAACTAATGCAACAATAAGAGTAAGCAGTGTTGCTAGAACAACTGGACTACTTAATTTTCCTAATGCAACAGCAGTATTTGAATTTGCAACGACAAGACCGCCTTTTTGTAAGCCGATAAATGCTAAAAAGAGTCCGATACCGACAGTAATGGCTTCTTTTAATGACGTTGGAATTGCGGCAGAAAGTGTGCGAGCAATTGGTGTAAAGGCGGCAATTGCAAAAATAATACCAGCGATAAATACTGCTGCTAATGCTTCTTGCCAAGTTAAACCAAGTGTATGCACAGCCGTGTACGTAAAGAACGCATTTACTCCCATACCTGGTACAAGAATCGCCGGTGCATTTGCCCAAAATGCCATTAATAGACATCCGACAAATGAGCTGAATACTGTTGCTAAAATTCCTGCTTCAAGAGGAATGCCAGCATCTGATAAAATCGATGCATTCACAATCATAATATAAACAATCGTGAAAAATGATGTTACACCAGCCAGTATTTCTTGTTTTGGTGATGTTTGATGTAAGTTTAATTTAAATGTTTTTTCGAGAATTCCTTTCATGTTAAACCTTCTTTTTCATATCCCTCTCCCACCCGTGATATCCCTATGTAAGGCCCACCGTCTATTATTATAGCAAAACAATAGTTTTTTACAACAATAAAATGAGAACGGTTTCTTTTTTACTAGATATACAATTACATGTAAGTAAAAACAGCACGTACAGTTGAAATGATTTCCATTTCGCCTGATTGAATAGGGGGAGCGCCGCCATGAACAGCAGAATGAGCAACAAATTCCCGCGGCATCTGAGAAGACTCTTCAACGACAGAATTAGGAACTGGATTTATATTTAGATTATATGTACTAGCAATTGTCCTTGCTTTTTCTTGAGCGTTTTGCACAGCGAGTACTAATGCTTGTTTATAGTAAGCATTTGGCCCTGAAACGCGAAATACAAGTCCTCTGGCGACATTTGCTCCGTTTGTTACAGCTGCTTCATATACTTCGCCTGCTTTTTGTACATTGAGCACAATAATTTCATATAAATGATCAACTTGATAACCTCGTAGGGTAGGCTTTTCGTTCACGTGTTCATATTGTGGTGTAATGGTGTAAGAAAGTGTTTTAATATTTTGCTCTGTAATTCCAAGTTGCTTTAAAGAAGCAAGTAAATTAGTAGAAAGAGCAGCATTTTCTGCTTGTGCTTGTTTTACATTTAGATCTTCAGTCCGAACACCAATTGTTAGGACGACAACATCCGGTTTTGCTTTCACGACACCTTCACCTTGTACAGTAATCGTTGCCTCTTTGCCGTTACGTAATTCATATGAATATGGGGGCATGCCCATTTGCATGATTGTTCACCTTCCTTTCTTTATGTATATGAAAGAAGGGAGTCCATTTTTTCCTTAAATTTAGAAATATAAAGTGAAACTTCCATCAGTGGGGGGGGCTTCATCCCCCACTGATGGTTAGTTGAACCAATCGGGCTTTTACAGGCTGTTATTCCCCACCTATCTTTCGCGCTTTTCTCTGAATCTTGAGGTGGGGGACTTACTGCCTGTTAATGCGGGATAGCAGAAAATCTAAGTAGAAAGAAAATATATACAATTAAGGTATTCATGCATTATAATATGTGTAAATATTATAAAAAAGGGTCGAGAACAGTGAACGAAAAACGAGAAGCGCTTATTTTAAACTTATCTACTTCCTTTCGGAGAATGCTTCGGTTATTACAAAGCGATATTAATGAACTTTTTTCTGAACATATGCCATGGAATGAGTTTTCTGTACTGCGTGCGTTATATTGGAAAAGCCCGCAAATGGCATCGCAAATTGCAAGTGAAGTGAACGTTACATCCAGTCATATTACAGCAGTTACAGATCGCCTTGCTCGTAAGGGGCTTGTAATGAGAAAGCGATCTAATTCAGACAGGCGCATCGTGTATTTAGAAATTACAGATAGTGGGAGAGAAGTTGCTGAAAAACTTGAAAATGTTCGAAAAGAATACTATAGAGAGAAGTTTCAAGACTGGAGCGACGAGGAAATAGAAATGGCATTAGAGCTCTTTGATAGAGTACTATGAAAATAGAAAAGCAACGATTGCTTTTCTATTTTTTTATGTGTAAATACATGTGCAAATTGAAAAAATGGCATAAAACCCTCTTTCTTTTTAGGTGGGCGAGAGCATCTGACTCTGCATAGAAGCGGTCAGTGCCTTTTTCTGCCACATGCAAGGTTTAAAACAAAAGGAGAAAGCAAGTAGCGGTTATGTTGTATTCTACATAGCAGCGACTTATATGTTGAAAAATTAAAATGGATATATATAAATAAATTAAAAAATGACATATCCCCTTTTTTAGGAGGAACGAGAGCATCTGGCTGTGCATAGGAGCGGTCAGTGCCTTTTCCTGCCACATGCAAGGTAAAACAAAAGGAGAAAACAAGTAGCAGTCATGCTGTGTTCTGCATTGCATAAAAATAGCCTGAAATTCCTATACTTTACGTATATGGAATAGGAGGCTGGCAATGAAGCGTATTGTTTCTTTTGGAATTATCGGGATATGTTTATTATGTTATGGCACTGAGATACGTGCAGCGTCTCCAAATCAAATTGTCCAAAAAGAACTGGAATATATCTCAAACCATAAACCTGTTTTATATTCAAAGTTATGGATGCGTTCAATGCAAACGTCTGTATTATTTCATCATAATGACCGCATTCATCATCAAGATACTTTACATAATATAAAACATTCTTCTCTCATCGGCATAAAACAAATGTCACTAACGAAAGCTTCCGTTTATATGCCGCGAGTTTCTCAGTACGTATCAAAATTTGGCAAAGAAAATGTACAAGTGTACTATTTAGCTGTGCAGTATGATGTGAAAAAAGAAAACACATATCAAATGAATGGAACGAACTACTTTTTACAAGTATTTGTACGAGAGTATGGAGAGTGGAAAATTGCCGAAAGTATTGTTGCACCAACGGATCAAATTGTGACAAATCACGATGGATTTGGGACAGACGAAGAGAAGGATTATAGTGAAAAACGAAACAATGTAAAATAGCCTCCTGACTAGGAGGCTATTTTGCATATAGAGAAAGTTTATGTTTTAACCCCCACCGTAAAATAGCGTATGTCAAAATGCTCAATCCAATAAAATACATATAGTGAAGCGGGATAGATTTACTGCCATCAGTGAAAATTTCGCATCCACAATGCTTTATGGAACATGTAATTCACCTCGATTTATTATTAGTTAAAACAGTATTGTTACCTTCCACTGAAAGAGAATTTCCATTTTAACAGACGAGATAGAATGAGATAAGTTATAATTCCTGTGCCTAGAAAACCAATATAATAGCTTACCAACGAATTGATTCCTCCTAGTAAACGAGCACCAAGTAAGGCAAAGCACGTTACGGTACAAACGATAAAGAGCTTTTGTAGTTTTGGAAAAAGTAGTATTTTTCCGTTTTGTTCGTTAGGTGACCGAGCATATAAGTACGTACTTAATGGTAATAAAATCATTGTATATACAATAGGGCTTATTAATGTCCAAGGAGACGGAATAGAACTAAAATTAGGCTCATTGATTCGTTTTCCTGTTTTATCTGTATGGGCAGACTGCGGATCGTAATTAAAATAAATTTGAAAATCTATCATAGGTGAAAAGACAGTAAATTTTCCAACATTATTTATATATGTATTTTCTTGCTCGTAAGTGTTAACATACGATTTATTCGTATGAACAGAAATGAATCCAGCAATTAAAATAGGCAATACGAATGGTAAAAGAAGAACAATTGCAGTTAAAAAGCCTTGTGATACAATATTTCCAGCAATTGTTCCAATACATAACGTTAGCGTATAGATTGCAATGAGTACGATGGCTGCGTATAGAAAATAATAGTGAAAAGGTGAGAAAATTTGATACTTACTATGAAAAGTTGTTTTTTTCAAAATGGCGAACATTCCCCAGTTCAATACTAGAACGCTCATAATATTACAAACACCAAACAACCATTTTGTAAGAAAGATATGTGTTCGTTTGAATGGCATCGACCAAAGTAAATCGATAGATTGATTGTGACGATCCCAGCCAATGAGTGCACAACCTAAAACAATAATAAGTGCACCTTGTATTACTATAGTTTCATCAGGGAAAAAATAGTTGTAATGAAAACGATAATTCCATTTCATATTATCGTGGAAATAGTTTAGTTGTTCTACAGCTGCCAAATAATATTTGCACGATAGTATATAGAAGTTAATGAGCCAAAATAACCATACGATATATTTACTTTGTTTATATGTTTGAAGCCATAGTGCTTTATGAAACATAGGATCGCTCCTTTAAAAAATTTTATATTTGGTAGCACGGGATAGTATGAAATAGGTGATGCTCCCAAGTAAAAAGAAGCCGACGTAGTATTTCAATAATAAGCCAAAAGGATTTGAAAACCGTCCACCTATTAAAGCAAAGTATAGTGTAGTCCCCCATATCCATAGCAAGCGGTGTTTCTGAAAAAGAAAGATTTTTATATTATTTTCATTTCGTGTCCGTGTAAAAAGAAATGTGCCAAGTAGTAAGCAACAAATTGCATAAAAGACAGGAACAAGCATTGCTTTGGCAGAATAAAATTGATGAAATGCAGGACCTTTTAGAGTATTTTCAGTATTATCAGTACGACGATGTTTTGGATCATAATCGTAACCAATAGTAAATTTGTTTATAGGAGTGGAAATACTTGTTTTGTCTTTGAGTTCATAAATTGTGCCAACCCTTTTCCAATAACTTTCTTTGTCAATTGCATTCCAATGAATAGTTAGGAAAGAGAGTCCTAGTGAAAATACGCTACACCCCATAATTAAAAAAGTGATGCTAAAGATACTTTGTGAAATAATGCTCTCAGTAAATGTTCCAATACATAAGGTAGCTGTATAGATTGCAATATACGAAACAATTGCATAGAGAAAGTATCGGTGAAACGGATAAAATGATTGATATTCAAAGTGAATTGTTGCCTTATAAATGAGATACATAAGTATCCAACTTATAAAAAAAGAAATTAAAATATGAACTACTCCAAAGAGCCATTTTGATAAGAAAATATCACGTCGCTTAAACGGCATTGCCATAAGCATATCCTCAGATTGATTTCTACGTTCCCATCCGATTAAAAGACATCCTAAAATAATTACAATAAAGGCTATCCAAAAACTATTAGAGGAATAAAAAGTATATTCATAATAAAAATTTCCTTTAGCGTGAAGTTCATGATAAGAATCAAGTTGTTGCTCTGCTGCTTGATAATATTCATATGGAAAAAAGTAGAGACAACTAAAAAAGAATAGCAATACAATATATTTCCCTTGCTTCCAGTTTCGCATCCATAATGCTTTATGGAACATGTAATTCACCTCTATTTATATGTGTTCGCTTCTTGATTAAAAATATTGTTATCTTCCATTAAAAGAAAACTTCCATTTTAGTAAGCGAGTTAAAATCATATAACTAATAAATCCTGCTCCTAAAAAGGTTATATAGTAAATCCATAAAGCATTTATTCCGAATATTCGCCCACCAAGTAATGCAAAGCAAAGGACTGTACAGCCAATGAACCATTTCTGTAGCTGTGGAAACAATAGGATTTTTCCGTTTTGTTCATTAGGAGAGCGTGTATATAAAATGATTGCTAATGGTAAAAATAGAATGATATAAACGAATGGGATCAGTAATTCCCAAACAGGTGGAATCCATGTTTTCTCCATAGGATTTTTGTTAGGTACATCTGAGATTTTACCGTTCCGATCAAATTTCTCTTTAGGATAATAGCTGTAACTAATAAAAAAATCATCGAGCGGTGCAACGATACTTGCTTGTTCTAAGTAATATCTAGTTTTACTCTCAATTTTATATCGATCCTCAGTTGATTCTCCGGTATGAATAAAAACAAATCCAGAAATTAATAAGACTAAACCATACGGAAGATATAAAATGATTGCAGTTAAAGCACCTTGGGAAAAAATATTTCCTGTAATTGTTCCAATGAATAGAGATAAGGTATAGATAGCAATTAGTACAATTGTAGCGTAAACAAAGTAAGTATGAAACGGACTAAAATCCTGATAAGCATTATGAAAAGATATCTTTTTAACTCCCCACATACTAATCCAGCAAATAAAATTCACGATTATAATATTGACAATACCAAACGCCCATTTTGTTAGAAAAATGTCTTTTCGTTTAAATGGCATAGAGAAAAGATAGTCGGCAGATTGAGTATTCCGTTCCCATCCAATTAAAACACAAGCAAGTATAATGAGTATGGCGCTTTGTATTATAACAGGATCATGTGTTGAAAAAGAATAAGAGTAGTAATAGACGGGATCCCATTTCATTTTTGATTCTATAAGCTGTGATTGTGCACCGTTATAATATTGATAAGGAAGCATATATAAACTACTTAACCAAAATAATAAAAGTACATATTTCCCCTGTTTAAACGTCCGCATCCACAACGCCCTATGAAACATGTGACCCCTCCTCAAAAGCCGTAACAAATACATCCTCAAGTGACATTGGTAATTCTTCTAATAAGAGCGGCTGTTCTTTATGAAATTTTTCTAACGTAGTTGCTACAGTGCCTTCGATTAAAACGGTGTATACTTTTCCGGTTTGTTGTAATACTTTTACATTACTTAAGTTTTCTAGCTTTTGTGGTAGTGAACGTTCATAAGCGACTTGAATTTTTGCATACCGTGATTTTGTATCGTCTAAAGCTGTAATCGATGCAATAGTATGATCTTTTAAAATGATGACTGTGTCTGCGATTTTTTCAATTTCATCTAAGTGATGCGTAGAAATGAGAATGGTAATTTCGCGTTCTGCTACTTCTTCAATTAAAAATTGCAGGATTTGTCTTTTTACGATTGGATCAAGTCCGTTTGTTGGCTCATCTAAAATAATGTATTCTACGCCAGTAGAAAAAGCTAAGATCATTGCTAATAATGCTTTCATTCCGCGGGAGTAGCTGCGAATACGTTTGTCTGGTAAGTTAAAACGCTCTAGTAACTCATAAAAATAGTCTGCATTGAAATTTTGATAGACTGCTTTATAGAATTTTACGATTTCTTTTACTGTATAGCCGCTTAATACGTTTGTAGAGTCTGGAACATATACAACTGTTTGTTTCACTTCAGGGTGTTTGTGCACGTCAACTTCGTTATAGGTAACAGTGCCTTCATCTGGATTTAAGATTCCAACGAGTGTACGTAATAACGTTGTTTTTCCAGCTCCGTTTCTTCCGAGTAATCCGGTAATGCTTCCTTTTTTTAAAGTAAATGAAATATCTTCTAATATCGTTTGATTATCAATTGTTTTCTTTACGTTCGTCACTTTTAACATGCGTATTTCCCCCTAACTCTTTATAGTATGAATCAATCCAATCATGAATTTTTTCTTTTGAAATACCGAGATAAGAAGCTTCTAGTAACAATTGATGAAATTGTTTTTCTACCATAGCAATTTTCCTTTCATCTTGTGCGGGAGTAATGGATTGCGAGACAAATGTTCCTTTGCCGCGCAGCGTTTCGATAATTCCTTGCCGCTCTAATTCTTGATAAGCCTTACTCACTGTGTTTGGATTAATCACTAGTGAAGAGGCAAGTTCACGAACGGAAGGGAGTTTATCGTTAGGTTCGAGCATCCCTCTTAAAATTAGCTCTTTAACATTATGAACAATTTGTTCCCATATCGGAGTGTTGCTTCTTGGATCTAGTTGAATGTGCAAGAGCAATGTCTCCTTTCTAATAAAAAAGTATAAGTGTACTATTAGGTGTAATACACTTAATACAATATATAGTGCATAATGATTTGTCAACTATATTTTTAGAAAATTATGGTATAAAACCCCTTCGTTTGGAAAAAATAGGTGTGATATAGAATGGAGGGTTAGTCATGAAGCGATTAATAGGAATACTTGTGTGTTTCATGTTATTGCTTTCTGCTGTTCCAATCGGTTTTGCACAGTCTGAGAAAAGAGAAGCAGAAACAAAACCGAAACTAGCAGAACAAGCATCGTCAGCAATTGTGATTGAGCAGGATACAGGGAAAGTTTTATTTGAAAAAAGTCCAAATGAAAAGTTACCACCTGCTAGTATGACAAAAATTATGACCATGTTACTCATTATGGAACAAATTGAAAAAGGAAAATTAAAACTGAAAGATAAAGTGAGAACGAGTGAACATGCAGCTTCTATGGGCGGATCACAAATTTTCCTTGAGCCTGGTGAAGAAATGACAGTCGATGAAATGTTAAAAGGCATTGCCATTGCATCTGGAAATGATGCATCAGTTGCAGTTGCAGAACATATCGCTGGATCAGAAGAAGGATTTGTAGATAGGATGAATAAAAAAGCAAAAGATTTAGGACTTAAAAATACTCATTTTCAAAATCCAACAGGTCTTCCAGCCGAAAATCATTATTCAACAGCATATGACATGGCAGTTATGGCAAAGGAATTAATGAAATACCCGTTAATCCGTAAATATACAGGGAAATATGAAGATTATTTACGAGAAGATACGGATAAGAAATTTTGGCTTGTAAATACAAACAAGCTTGTTCGTTTCTATCCAGGTGTTGACGGTGTAAAAACAGGTTTTACAACAGAAGCAAAATATTGTTTAACAGCATCTGCAGAACGCAATGGCATGCGTGTCATTTCTGTTATTATGGGATCTCCAACATCAAAGGAACGAAATGCGGAAGTAACGAAGCTTCTTGATTATGCATTTAGTCAATATATGACGAAAAAGATGTATACAAGGGGAGAAAAAATTCAAACGGTAAAAGTAGGAAAAGGAAAAAAAGAAACTGTCGACTTAGTAGCTTCTGACAATGTTTCTCTGTTAATGAAAAAAGGAGAAACAATGAAGAATCTCAAAAAAGAAGTAGTTGCTGAGGAGAAGGTGAAAGCTCCAATTAAAAAAGGAGATGCCTTAGGTACACTTGTTATAAAAAAAGGGAATGAAGTGTTACTCAAACAAACAATTGTTGCAAAAGAAGATGTTGCAGCAGCGAGCTGGTGGGAATTATTTAAACGAAGTTTTGGGATGTTTTCGACATCGAAATAGCGGCAATTTAGTTGCCGCTTTCTCTTTTAGTAATTTTGCTATGATTTCGATAGTGAGAGATGTTTCTATATGAATCCATTTTCATTTTTCGACATATAGATTGCGGCTATGCAGAAGAAAAGGAACCTGCACTTGCTTTCTCCCTTTGTTTTAACCTTGTATGTGGCAGGAAAGGGAACTGACCGCTTCTATACATGGCCAGATGCTCTCGCCCACCGAAAAAGAATGGTTTTATGTCGGTTTTTTAATTTGGATTTATATAGAAGGTTCATTTTATGACGAAATAGTACTTCTTTTGTCAGGTGGAAGGATTCTACATTTATTTTAGAGAAAACTTCTTATATGTTTTGCGTGTATACGCGAATTTTGAATGTAAGGAGGAAATAGAGTGAGTCTTTCCATCCATTTAGAAGTAAAGCGTGACGTCTTATGTGTTCGTTTAGCGGGCGAACTAGATCATCATACTGCCGAAGAGTTGCGAGCGAAAGTAACTGATATGATTGAGACGCATCATGTTCATCATATTATTTTAAATTTAGAACAATTAGCATTTATGGATAGCTCTGGTCTTGGTGTTATATTAGGTAGATATAAACATGTCAAAAGCTTAGGCGGCGAAATGGTTGTTTGTGCAATTTCTCCTGCTGTAAAGCGCTTATTTGAGATGTCAGGGCTATTTAAAATTATTCGATTAGAAGAAGATGAAGCGCATGCGCTTGCGACATTGGGGGTGGCATAGATGAGAAATGAGATGAACCTTCAATTTTCAGCATTAAGTCAAAATGAATCGTTTGCTCGGGTTACAGTTGCGGCTTTTATTGCGCAGCTTGATCCAACGATGGAAGAGTTAACGGAAGTGAAAACAGTTGTGTCTGAGGCGGTAACAAATGCTATTATTCATGGATATGAAGGACACCCAGATGGCGTTGTGTATATTACGGTTATTTTAGAAGATGGTATGGTAAAGTTAACGATTCGTGATGAAGGGATTGGAATTCTAGATTTAGATGAAGCAAGGCAACCCCTTTTTACAACAAAACCCGAATTAGAGCGTTCCGGAATGGGATTTACCATTATGGAAAATTTTATGGACGAAGTAGAGGTTATTTCTAATAAATCCTTCGGGACAACGATCCATTTGACGAAGCATCTATCAAAAAGTAACGCTCTATGCAATTAAGGAGAATTGCCTATGGACATAGAGGTCAGAAGTGAAAAAGGAAAAGGTCAGTTAAAGGATCATGAGTTAAAAGAATTAATTAAGCGAAGTCAAGATGGTGATCAAGGAGCGAGAGATTTAATTATACAAAATAATATGAGACTTGTTTGGTCGGTTGTACAACGTTTTTTAAATCGCGGTTACGAGCCGGAGGACTTGTTTCAAATTGGCTGTATTGGTTTGCTAAAATCTGTCGATAAATTTGATCTATCTTTTGATGTAAAGTTTTCAACATATGCAGTTCCCATGATTATTGGAGAAATTCAACGTTTTTTACGGGATGACGGGACAGTGAAAGTAAGTCGTTCTTTAAAAGAAACTGGAAATAAAATTCGTAAAATGAAAGACGAATTATCAAAAGAGTATGGCCGTGCACCAACAATTACCGAAATAGCAGAGGCGTTAGAGTTAACGCCGGAAGAAGTTGTAATGGCGCAAGAAGCAAGCCGGACACCATCATCTATACATGAAACGGTGTATGAAAATGATGGTGATCCTATTACTGTTTTAGATCAAATAGCGGATCGTTCTGAAACAAAGTGGTTTGATAAGATTGCGTTGAAAGAAGCAATTCGTGAATTAGATGAGCGTGAACGATTGATCGTATATTTGCGGTACTATAAAGATCAAACACAATCGGAAGTAGCGGAGCGTTTAGGAATTTCTCAAGTACAAGTATCACGGCTAGAAAAGAAAATATTAAAGCAAATGAAGGAACGAATAGGCGAATAGTCTATTCGTTTTTTTATTTTAAAAAAGTTGTATTAGAAAATTTTCCAATATCCATACTACAACTACGAGGAATAGTTAAGAGGTGATTGGAGTGGAGCAAACGATATATGTAAAGATGAGGAATCGTCTACAAGTGTCGCCTGCTTATGAGATTAAAATTGGTGATGTTGCACAAGTGGTTGGAGAATCGCATATTGTAGACGAGATAAAACGACAGGCTGTATACAAAATTACAAAGAAAGATAAAACGCATGTTGTAATTGATGTGATGAAAGTTATTCAGAGTATTAGGCAGTATTCCAGCAGTTTAGAAATTAATTTGCTCGGTTCGGCGCAAACGATTGTTGAAATTGTATATGAAAAAAAAGAAGTAAATCCATTTCTCTTTGGGATGGTATGGTTATTGCTATTTGTGGGAGCGGCTCTTGCGATTATTTATTTTCATGAAGACGTTAGTATGCAGCAAGTGCATCAACGTTTATATTACATGGTTACAGGAGAAAGTAACAGAAAGCCACTTTTATTTCAAATCCCATATTCGTTAGGGCTTGGACTTGGAATGATTCTTTTTTTTAATCACGTTTTTCAAAAGCGCATTAATGAAGAGCCAAGCCCATTAGAAGTTGAAATGTTTCAATATCAGCAATCTCTCGATCAATATGTGATGATGAATGAAAATAAAGAAATGATAAAGAAAATTCGAAATGATTGAATATATTGAGGTTATCTTTATTGGATTTGCTGGTGGAATTGCGGTTGGAGGAGGATACGTTGCATTTTTAACTGTATTGGGTATGATTCCAAGGCTCGCTCAGTTAACGAAAAGTGGACATCGAGTTCAATATTATGAATGGGCTGTTGTGAGTGGTGCACTAAGCGGTGCGTGGTGCAGTTTACGCGATGTTACATTGCTTGCTTCACCGTATTGGCTTTTGTTACTTGGACTGTTATGCGGCACATTTATCGGAATGCTTGCTGCTGCTTTAACAGAAGTGCTGAATGTACTTCCAATATTAGCAAAACGTGTTGGGGTTGATGGGAAAATTGTTATTCTTCTTATTGCACTTGTTCTTGGTAAGGTAGTAGGATCTTTATTTCATTGGATTTATTTTGTGAAATAGGAGGCATGTTAGTGGCACTGCATAGATTAAAAGACGACTATACGAATAAAGTGAAAGAGTATCATCCAAAACCTAACTATATGATGAATTGCATCAAGGCTTTTGTTGTGGGTGGACTTATTTGCACATTAGGTGAGGTCTTGACAAAGATGTATATACATTATTTCGATTTTACGGAGAAAAATGCAGGGAATCCAACAATTACAACATTAATATTACTATCAGCAATTTTAACGGGGCTTGGTGTATATGATAAACTTGGACAATTTGCAGGAGCAGGCTCAGCAATTCCGGTTACTGGATTTGCAAATTCAATGGTGAGCGCAGCAATGGAACACCGCAGTGAAGGAATTGTTCTTGGGATTGCCACAAATATGTTCAAAATTGCTGGAAGTGTAATTGTATTTGGCGTTGTTGGAGCGTATGTTGTAGGTCTCATTCGGTATACATGGAAGCTCCTCCAATGATGGAAGTTTCAGTTAATGTAAGTAAAGGAGAAGGCAGATGAGATTAACTGGGAAGCAAACGTGGCTATTTCAAAATGATGTATATGTGAATGCAACGGGGACGGCCGTTGGACCGGAAGAGGCAAAGGGACCGCTTGGAGATAGTTTTGATATTACATATGATGATTTACATTGCAAAGAAGAGAATTGGGAGCTAGCAGAAAGACGGTTAATGCGAGAGTCGATTCAACAAGCATTGCGAAAAGAAAAGATACAAGCATCTGATATTGATTTTTTTTTAGCTGGAGATTTATTAAATCAAACAGTTACGGCAAATTATGTTGCAAGAGAACTTTCAATCCCATTTTTAGGTATGTTTGGAGCGTGTTCCACTTCGATGGAGACGTTAGCTGTTGGCGCAGCATTTATTGATGGGGGATTTGCAAATCGAGTATTAGCAACAGTCAGCAGTCATAATGCTACGGCCGAGCGGCAATTTCGTTATCCAACAGAGTACGGAGGACAAAAGCCAACTACAGCGACATTTACTGTTACAGGAGCCGGTACAGCTTTAATTAGTCGGGAAAGAAGTGCAATTAAAGTCACAGCAGCAACCATTGGAAAAGTGCAAGATTTAGGTATAACAGATCCGTTTGATATGGGATCTGCGATGGCCCCTGCTGCAGCTCATACAATCGGACAGCATTTTGAGGATTTAAACAGAAGTGCTGCTGATTACGATTTGATTGTGACAGGAGATTTGTCGGCAGTAGGAACGCCGATTGCACGGCAGCTTTTGTTAGATGAAGGCTATGATCTAGGGAATGTCTATAATGATTGCGGTTTAATGATTTATAGAGATGACCAGCAAGTATTTGCGGGAGGAAGTGGCTGTGCTTGTTCCGCAGTTGTAACATATGGACATTTAATGAAAGAAATGAAAAAGGGGAATCTCAGGCGGATTTTTGTCGTCGCAACAGGTGCTTTATTAAGTCCGATTATGATTCAACAAAAAGAATCGATTCCAACAATTGCACACGGTATTGTATTTGAAAGAATAAAAGGGGTGTAATATGTGGAATTTATATATGCGTTTTTAGTTGGAGGGGCGATTTGTGTTATCGGACAACTCCTGTTAGATTTTGCGAAATTAACACCTGCACATGTTATGGCAATTTTCGTAGTAATGGGTGCTATTTTAGATGGTTTTGGCATTTATGATAAACTGATTCAGTTTGCAGGAGCGGGAGCGACTGTTCCGATTTCAAGTTTTGGCCATTCTTTATTGCATGGAGCGATGGAAGCAGCAGAAAAGTATGGTTATCTTGGGATTGGAATGGGAATGTTTAAGTTAACATCTGTTGGAATTTCAGCAGCAATTTTATTTGCATTTTTAGCAGCACTTATTTTTAAACCGAAAGGATAAATAAGATGAGAAGAAGGGTTATTTTGGTGACAGACGGAGATGAATATGCGCAGCGAACAATCGAGTTACTGGCAAAGGAGTTTGGGGGACGATGTATTTCGGCATCGCAAAGTAATCCAACGAAATTAACAGGGAGAAAGATTGTTGAGCTTATCATGCAAACACCACATGACCCTGTTTTTGTTATGTTTGATGATAGTGGATATATTGGGGAAGGATCAGGAGAAAAAGCATTAAAATATGTGGCAACGAACAAACAAATTGATGTGCTTGGCGTGTTAGCGGTTGCTTCGAATACGCATCATTGGGAATGGGCACGTGTTGATGTAAGTGTTGATCGAGAAGGACGATTAACTGAGTATGGTGTTGATAAATTTGGATTGGCGGATGTTGAAATAGGAAGAATTAACGGTGATACCGTTTACTGTTTAGACGAATTGCATGTTCCTATTATTGTTGGAATCGGTGATATTGGGAAAATGTACGGCAATGATGACTGGAAACGCGGGTCGCCAATTACAAAACAAGCAATTCAATTGATTTTAGAAAGGAGTGGGTTTTATGACCAATACAAAAAAGATTAATATACCAATTTCTTCATTTTTAAGTGACAATGAAAATTATTTGAAGCAAACAGTTGGACTTGGCGTTACCTTTGATGTGGGAATTCGTAAATTTCATATTTTAGATAAAGAAATTGGTGTTTTGTTTGTGAATGGTTTATGTGATACAAACTATATCATACACATTCTCGAAGAGGCTATTGATACGAATGAAATCCAAAGGTATGGAGAAGGTACAGTAAAGTTGTTAGAAAATCGTCTGATTCATCAGCAAGTAAGTAAAATAAAGACGATGGATGATGTCATATTACAAGTTTTATCAGGCTTAATCGTTATTTTTGTTGAGGGAGAGACAGAAGCATTTGTAATTGATGTTCGTAGTTATCCAGGACGCACTCCGACAGAGCCGGATACAGAGAAAGTTGTTAGGGGGGCACGTGATGGATTTGTTGAAAATATTATTGTAAACACAGCTCTTATTCGGAGACGTATTCGTGATCCGCGTTTGCGACATGAAATTATCCGGGTGGGAGAGCGATCACGCACAGATCTTTGTATCGCATATATACAAGATATTGCGAATCCTGATTTAGTGAAAATAATAAAGCAGGAGATAGCAAATATTCAAATCGACGGTGTAACAATGGCGGATAAAACAATTGAGGAGTTTCTTGTGAAACAAGGATATAACCCTTTTCCGCTTATTCGCTATACAGAAAGACCAGATGTCGCTGCGAATCATTTGTTAGAAGGACATGTTTTACTCCTGACAGATACTTCTCCTAGTGCAATTATTACACCGACAACATATTTTCATCATGTACAACATGCAGAGGAATTTCGGCAAAATCCTGCTGTTGGAACATTTTTACGCTGGATTCGTTT
Organism: Bacillus sp. NPDC077411; assembly: GCF_044543425.1. Taxonomy (NCBI): domain Bacteria; kingdom Bacillati; phylum Bacillota; class Bacilli; order Caryophanales; family Bacillaceae; genus Bacillus; species Bacillus sp. NPDC077411. The sequence goes on from NZ_JBITWA010000002.1 coordinate 120,998, forward strand.
TCTAGGAGTTGTATTTTCTCTGTTCTTATTGCCACTTTGGCTTGTGTTTGTAATGGATCCTGCTGTATTACCAGAAAAGTTAGCGTTTATTGGACCGAATAAAGTGACCAATATACCGATTGCTTTGCAGATTATTTTAGCAGAAGTAGGACTGGAATTTCTGAGGATGGCATCAATTCATACACCAACACCGCTGTCATCAGCAGCAGGGTTAATTTCGGCTATATTAATTGGTCAAATTGCAATTAATGTCGGTCTATTTGTACCAGAAGTCATTTTATATACTGCCATTTCTATGATTGGATCATATGCAACGCCAAGTTATGAATTAGGATTAGGGAATAAAATCGGGAAATTATTCCTTATTATATGTACAGCTTTATTTCAGGAAATAGGCTTTGTTGTTGGAATGACATTGTTAATTTTATTTTTAGCATCTATTAGAAGTTTACAAACGCCGTATCTTTGGCCGTTTCTTCCATTTGATTGGGAAGCATTGGTGAAAATTTTAATTCGCCCATCTATTTCTAGTTTAAAGGTACGTCCTAGTATCGTCCATCCTCAAAATATAAGGAGGCAAAAATGAGCAGAAGAATAAATTCTGCTCATTTTTGTTATAAATTTATTTGTTTTTAACAAAAACATAACATTTCTTTTGTACACTAGAAGTAAATATGATGTATGGAAGGGGAGATTACATGATTAAGTTATTTGTTAGCGATTTAGATGACACACTCGTTTATAACGTGAATCGGATCCATCGTGACGATGAAAAAGCATTATGCTGGTTAGCAGAGAAAGGTACGAATATTTGTTTTGCTTCTGGTCGTTTTACTCACCGTATTCATGCTGTTGTGAAACAATTCGCTTTCCCTTATTATACAACAGGATTAAATGGTGCCGTTTTATTAACGAAAGAAGGAGAAATGTTAAACGAATCAACTTTTGATGGTGAGGTTGCCCGGGAAATATATAAATATATACATGAAAAAAAGATGGCGGATATTGTATGTGCGAAGGAGCATCGATATACAAAAAAGAAAAATGAACATCATCGTATGTTTGAAGAATATATTAAAGGAGAAATCGCAGAAGTAGAGACATTAGAGGAAGACTTCGGACAAACTATTCATCCGGCAAAATTATTTGTTTATGGAGAAGAAGAGGAAATTACAATGTTAGATCAAGAGCTGCGAAACGAATTTCAAGGCAAGGCGGAAGTCGTGATTTCAGGAAAGCGATATGTGGATATTATGCCAATTGGGATTAGTAAAGGAAGTGCACTGCAGCTTTTAATGGAACATTTACAAGTAGAAGCACATGAAGTAGCATGTATTGGGGATTCTTTTAATGATATTTCCATGTTTTCTGTGACGCCGCATTCCTTTACATTACATCATGCTCATCCATATGTGAAAGAAAAAGCGAGTCATGTTGTTCGTTCTGTAGAAGAAGCCATTATGAAACTACCATTGTTAGCATAAAAAAAGCTCGTCAATAACGAGCTTTTTATTACTTGAATAGCGATTTAATAAAGTCAATAAAGCTAGCGAATACGCCTTTTAACTTTTCTAAAAAGCCTTGACCTTCTTCAGAGCCTAGAAACGCTGAAACGTGTTCTTTTGCTTTATTTAATTGGTTACTAACTTGATTCCAATCAATATTTAAGTTTTTCATTTTGTCAAAGAGTGCTACTAAATTATCAAGTTGTTCATCAGTTAATGTAATTCCGAGCTGATCCGCAATCTTTTTAATGAGTGAACGTAAATCTTCTGTTGTTTTTGGTTGTTCTTTTGCGATTTCTTCTTTAACTTTTGCAACGAGTTGTACAGCTTTATCATTTCCGATTTGGTCACCAAGTTTTGCAGTTTGAACCATTTCTTCATTAGCGACTTTTTTAACTTCTTCTGGAATTTCTTTTTTTGCTGTTGTCTCGTATGCTTTCATTAAGCCTGTTAAAGCGGCAGTCCCTGATACTTTAAATGGTGCTGTAATGTAAATATTCGCATCTTTTACACCTGCTGTAATTAATGCGTTTGTATACATTGCATCTGTTACCCAATTGATATTATGCGCTTGTACAACAAGACCAGATCCTTTTTTTGTATACGTAATCATAGAAGAAGAAATTGCTTTTGTGCCGATTTGAGCGCTTGGTACAACTCCATCTAAATATTTATGTTCTTCCGCGTTTGACACCGTAATAATTTGTGCATCTTTTGGCGCTTTCATTTCTTGGAGAAGTTGTTGTTTTTGCTGTTCTGTTAAATTTTCTCCTAATGTAACAATAGACTCTCCCTCAATCACGTCTGCATATGAAGCTGCTGGAATCAAAAAGACCATAACAGCTAATAACAGTGCTAACAATTTCGTTTTCACGAAAAATCGCTCCCTTTCTCTTTCTGAAATTTTCGGGCAACAAAGTAATTATAGTATATTTTTTGTATTTGTCATCCGCCTTTAGATTGATTTTAGAAAGAAATAGCAGGATTGTCGGATTTTATAAAGGTTTTCACAATAATATTTTTGTTTATTACAGCGATTGTGGTAATATAAGGCTGAGATTGTTGAAAGGAGCTTATTATACATGAGAACTTTAGGATACATATTAATGGAAAACGGTGAAAAAATCGAATTAGAATTTTTCACAGAAGAAGCACCAAAAACAGTAGAAAACTTTAGAAAATTAGCTAATGAAGGTTTTTATAATGGAGTTACTTTCCACAGAGTAATTCCTGGTTTTGTAAGCCAAGGTGGCGATCCAACAGGAACAGGAGCAGGTGGTCCTGGTTACTCCATTCCTTGTGAAACTGATGGAAATCCTCACAAACATAAAGTAGGGGCACTTTCTATGGCGCACGCTGGAAGAAATACTGGAGGAAGCCAGTTCTTTATCGTACATGAGCCACAACCGCATTTAGATGGCGTTCATACTGTGTTTGGTCAAGTAACAAATGGCATCGAAACAGTACTAAATATGCGTCAAGGCGATGTTATGAAAGAAGTTAAGGTTTGGGAAGAGTAAAATATTAAGAGGGAGCAAAATGCTCTCTCTTTTTTTATTAAAAAAAGAATTTGTAAGGTAAGACAAGTAAAAGATACGTATAGGAGACTTTGCATATCATTTGTGTCATTTAAACTTTTTCAACATATAAGTTGCTACTATGCAAAAGTGTGATCTGGACTCGCTTCCTCCCTTTGTTTTAAACCTCGCATGTGGCAGGAAAAGGATCTGACCGATTCTATGCATGGTCAGATGCTCTCGCTTACCTAAAAGAAAGAGTTTTTTTATATCGTTTTTTTATTTATATTAGGTACGAACAATATAATGCTACTAGCATAATATAAACAGAATATCAACATTTGACTTCCACTCTCCCTCTTTGTATGATTATAAAGTTGTTTTTAGGCAAGCCTTCTCAGTAGGTTAGAAATGTTGTAAAATAGACATGATATGAACATGCTGATTAAGGGGATATGATTTGTAACTTTTGTAAGAAGGGATAAATTCCATGTTAATTCGTTTTAAAAAAAGTTATGAAAAAATTGCAATGGGACTTCTTTCATTTATGCCAATGGAAAAAGACATAAAACGATTACAAGCAACGATGAAGGATTATGAACAAAATGACGATTGGCAGCTATACTTATGGAAGGAAGACGATGCGATTGTTGGGATTATTGGGACGGTAAAGCACGATACTGGTGTGCTAGAAATTCAACATATTAGTGTGAATCCTTCGCATCGTCAAGCGGGAATTGGAACAAAAATGGTACAAGAATTACAAACAATTCTGCCGAATATTACGGTATGCGGAAACGAACAAACATCTAGTTTTTGTGAGAAGTGTAAAGAAGTTGAACATAATGTGCATTAGTAAAAGCAGAGATAACCTTATCTCTGCTTTCTCTTTTGTAATTGAATATTTCGTTCACTAATCACATCTTCACGATTACGACGAGAATGTTTATGAATAATATCCTCGCTTGGAGTAGAAGAAGTCTCTTTCCACGGCAATCTTTTCGTTTTGCATAATTGTATACATATGTTTTCTAAATTCGAATCAGCAAAAGGAAGAAATAATGTTGTATAAGAATCATGATTTTGAATGATGTGCAGTCGTTCCTTAAGAAGCAATAGTAGTTTCAAATACTCTAAACCTAATGCTTCTATATGTTGTTTTTCATTCTGTAAAATGAATAGGGCACTCTTCATCATTCGCTCAGCACCGTTCCAATTAGAGCGTCTATGGTGGTATAAAGCGACAGCAATTTGAATGAGTCCAACCCAATGTTGTTCTCGCTCTCCGCGTGGCTTTGTTTTCCAATGTTCTTCTAAAACTTCGTGACATTCAAAGTAGTCGTAATCACTATGAAAATGAATTAAAAATTGTATGTATGCTTCATGATACATGCTTTTCACTCCAATTCTAAGCAGTGTTGTATATAGTGTAGCATAAAGTGAAACTTCCATCAGTGGGGGTCTTACTGCCCACGAATAGCGGGATAAATATAAAACGACTAGAGAGTGCTCTAGTCGCTTTATGTGAGTTAGCAAAAACAAGCTGCGCCGACAATAATTAATAAAATAAATAACACAACCAGTAAAGCGAATCCGCCGTGGAAACCTCCAGAAACATGACCCATAGTTTGTAACCTCCTACAATGTACTCATTACACTGTCATCATATGAATGGGATGGGCATTGTGGCCTAGGTATACGTCTATTTTTAATTAATTTTTTGAAAAAGGTTGGATAGTCCATAAGTATACACTATACTTATGGTGTTACAGAAAAAATGTGGTGGGATGATTTGTGCAATATAATTTTAAAGTTGAGGCATTTGAAGGCCCTTTAGATTTACTATTACATTTAATTAATCGTTATGAAATTGATATATATAACATTCCTGTAGCGGAAATTACAGAACAATATTTATCATATATCCATGCGATGAAAGAATTACAGCTTGATGTTGCAAGTGAATATTTAGTTATGGCAGCGACGCTATTGCAAATTAAAAGTAAAATGTTGCTTCCAAAGTATGAAGAAGATGTACAGGATAGCAGTGAAGAATTTATGGAAGATCCTCGGCAAGAATTAATGGAACGTCTAATTGAGTATAAGAAATATAAGCAAGTTGCTACTCAATTAAAAGAAAAAGAACAAGAACGAGCGCAGTTATATACACGGCCTCCTCTTGATTTTATGATGTTTCAAAAAGAGGAGGCTGAAAAGCTGCCGATTGATGTTACGTTATATGATATGTTAGCAGCGTTCCAAAAGCTCATGCGTCGAAAGAAAATACAGCGGCCGGTAACAGCTACAGTTACTAGGCAGGAAATCCCAATCGAACAACGAATGGTCGATGTTTTAAAACAATTGGAACTTGCAGGAGGTCGTCAAAGTTTTTACGATTTATTTGTAGATGATGACCGAGATGTAATTGTTGTTACATTTTTAGCAATTTTGGAACTTATGAAACATCAGAAAATTGTTATTGAGCAAGAGCATAATTTTGATGAAATCTTTTTAATGAAACAATAGCTGTAATGTTCGACCGACCGTAAATTGTTGTTCGGTCTTTATGACGTATATGGATACAAAGAATGTGAGAAAGGAGCTTTTAACGTTGGAAAGACAAGAACAAAAGGCAGTTATAGAGGGGCTGCTGTTTGTAGCAGGAGATGAAGGGATTTACCCAGAACAAATTGCAAAAGTATTAGAGGTAGAAGTGAAAGCTGCAATAAAGCTTGTAGAAGAGCTGCAGGAAGAATATGATCAATTGCAACGCGGCTTGCAGATTGTTCAATTTGCAAAAGTGTATCGTTTTGCAACGAAAAAAGAGCACGCACTGTATTATCAAAAATTGATGGATGCGCCAACAACTGCATCTTTATCACAAGCAGCATTAGAAACATTAGCGATTATCGCCTATCGCCAGCCAATTACAAGAACCGAAATCGAAGAGATTCGCGGTGTAAAAACAGATCGCGCTCTTCAAACGCTTGTATCCCATTTATTAATTAAAGAAGTAGGACGTGTAGAAGGGCCGGGACGCCCTATTTTATACGGCACAACAAAAGAGTTTTTAGATACATTTGCATTGCAAACATTAGATGAATTACCTGCTCTGTCAGAAGAAGGCGAAGGAATGAATGAAGCGGATTTATTCTTTGGTTCTTTACAAGAAATTTCGAAGTGAAAGCTTGGCATTTTGCCAAGCTTTTTTGTATATGAAATCAAAGCTGCGTCATACTAAATAGAAAAAGGAGAAGGTGTATGAAAGATGTGCGTATCGCTCTTTTTCTATTTTCAGCAGTATTATGTATAACTTTAAATAGTGCAACTCCTATACGTCAGTATGGTTCTATACATATGGTTTCCTCCTTTTCAAGTCAGCGTACGCATTTAGGTAAGATGACTGTAAATTTTTTAAGAGTTGGGCAAGGTGACGCAACAATTATTTCCTTACCAAACGGGAAAACAATTTTAATTGATGGTGGTCCGTATGAGGCTGGGGAGCCTATTATAGATAAATTAATTAAAAAGGGAATTAAACGCTTAGATGTTGTTATCGGTACACATCCTGATATGGACCATATCGGAGGGTTAATTCCAATTATTGAACAAATGCCGGTTTCACTTGTGTTAGATAGTGGGAAATTATATAGTTCATTTACATATCATTCGTATATAAGAAGTATTAAAAAAAGAGGAGTTCCATTTTTACGTGTAAAGGAAGGGCAATATATTCCCTTAGATCCTCATATTTCTGTTCAAGTATTAAATGATGGAAAAACAAAACGAGAAAATAATGAGTCATCTATTGTATTGAAAATTCGTTATGGTAAGGCTGATTTTTTATTCATGGGGGATGCTGATACACATACGGAGGAAGAAATTGTGAAGAAGTACGATGTACATGCAGATGTGTTAAAAGTTGGCCATCACGGTTCATATACATCAACGAGCGAACAGTTTATAACGGCTGTTGCACCGCAGTTTGCTATTATTTCGTATGATAAAAAAAATCCGTATGGCCATCCGCATCGAAGTGTGGTGAAACGATTATATCGGCACGGGGTGATTGTACATACTACCGTGAAAAATGATGTTGAAATTGAAACAGATGGTGAGTGTATTACTTTTCAGCATCAGTTACCTTTGCCGTTGTTAAAATAGTGTATGTATCATTCATTTCAGCAGCATATGAAAGAAATCAAAGCTGCTGAAATGATAAGTATAGTTAAATTTGTTTATATACAGTAGCGTTCTAGAGCATTTCTTGATATTTGTTTAATAAAATATTTAAGTCATACATAATATGATGTATTTCTACAAGTGTAGTCGCTTTTTTGTTTCTTATACGAGGAAATATTTTGAAAGTCCTTTTGAATAAAATGAAAGTTCTATATTATAATGAGAGAAGAAAAACAAAATTACTTTTTTCTTATATCAAAAACCCATCCATAATGTATAGACAACTACTCGTGTATATATTATGATAAGGATAGGTAATAAGAGAAGTAGGGATTATATGGGAAAGGATCGATGAAAATGAAAACGCAAGTCGTCATCAATGCCAAAATTTATACAGGTCATGAAGTGTTAGAAAGCGGTTTTATTCGTTACACGGATCAAATTCAAGAACTTGGATTGATGGCTCAATATGTACCACAAGAAAATGAAACGGTTCATGATATAAAAGGGAATATTATGATTCCAGGTATGATTGATGTTCATATTCACGGTGGATACGATATTGATGCAATGGATGCAAATAGCGACGGATTAGTAACTCTTGGTAAACAGATGTTACAAGAAGGAGTTACAACGTTCTTTCCAACAACAATGACGCAGTCTTCTGAAGCGATTGAAGCGGCTTTGGGTGCTGCGAAGGAAGCGAAGGAAAAAGGTGCGCATTTCGAATATATTCATTTAGAAGGTCCGTACGTTTCAAAAAAACGTGCAGGTGCACAGCCGCTTGAATATATTGTCCCTGCAAATATTAAGCAATTTAAGCAATGGCAAGCAGCAAGTGGAAATTTAATTAAACTCGTAACATATGCTCCAGAAGAAGAAGGTGCGCGTGAATTTGAAGAATATCTCGTAGAAACGGGTGTCATCGGTACAATTGGACATACAGATGCAACGAATGAGCAATTAATAGGGAGAAATATTATACATGCAACGCACCTTTATAATCAAATGCGTGGTTTGCATCACCGTGAGCCAGGTGTAGTTGGTCATGTGTTATTAAATCCAGATGTAATGGTCGAAGTAATTACAGATGGTATCCATATTCATCCGGATATGGTGAAATTGGCATATAAATTAAAAGGCGCTAAAAAAGTGAGTGTCATTACGGATGCGATGCGTGCAAAAGGCTTAGCAGATGGATTATATGAACTTGGCGGACAACCGGTTATTGTAAAAGATGGTAGTGCACGATTAGAAGATGGCACATTAGCAGGAAGTATTTTGAAAATGGATGAAGCATTGCGTAACGTGATAGCGTTTACTGGATGCTCGATCGAAGAAGCTGTTCTTATGACATCAGTTAACCAAGCTGAGGAATTTGGATTAGTAAACAAGGGCGTTTTAGAAACAGGAAAAGATGCGGATTTTGTTATTATGTCTGAAGATTTATATGTACAAGATACAGTTCGATTAGGGATTCATATGAAAGAAGGGAAATAAATGAATATCGTTGTTGCAAAAACTCCAGAAGAATTAGCAGAAGCGGGCTATAAATTAATTGAACACCTTGTAAAATCAAAAGAAAATCCAGTATTAGGAATGGCTACAGGCAGCTCTCCATTAGGGGTTTATGCATTAATGAGAAAAAATAAACTTGATACAAGCCGTGTAACCACTGTAAACTTAGATGAGTACGTAAATTTACCACCCGAAGACAAAAACAGCTATCATTATTTTATGCAAGAACAGTTGTTTAACCATCTTCCGTTTAAAGAAACGTATGTACCAAATGGAATGGCAGGCGATTTACAAGAAGAATGTAAGCGTTATGAAAGTATTATTGATGCCAATCCAGTTGATTTACAAATTCTTGGAATCGGTGAAAACGGTCACATCGGATTTAATGAGCCGGGAACACCATTTGATTCTGTAACTAGCATTGTGAAGTTAACAGAATCTACCCGTCAAGCAAACCGTCGTTTCTTCGAAAAAGAAGAAGATGTGCCAACGCATGCTATTACAATGGGGATCGGTAGCATTATGAAGGCAAAGCAAATTTTACTTGTCGCTTCTGGAGTGAAAAAAGCAGAAGCGATTAAGGAAATGCTACAAGGGAAAGTAAGCGAGGGGTGTCCGGCTACAGTTTTACAACATCATCCAAATGTAACCATAATCGCAGATCAAGAAGCTCTATCTTTATGCAGTGAGGCGATTGCTGATGAATATCGACAAGTATTCACCATTTCCGATCTATTATCAGATTCAGGAGTGGGTGAAGCAACTAATTGAAGACGGTGAATGGAAGCCGGGAGATAAAATTCCATCTGAAAATGAATTATGCGATAAGTTTGAAGTAAGTCGAATGACAATCAGACAGGCCATTAATAACTTAGTTGAACAAGGGTATTTACATCGAAAACGTGGAATTGGTACTTTTGTGCAACTTCCAAAGGTTGAACAAAAGTTGCAAGGCATGACAGGATTTACAGAGGATATGCTCTCTCGTGGAATGCAACCAAGTAGCGTGCTATTAAGCTTTCACCTTGTTCCAGCTACTGCTAAAATAGCAGAGAAGCTTAGAATTCAAGAGGGAGAATCGGTTTACGAGGTAAGGCGTATTCGCTTAGCTGATGAAGAACCAATTGCGTTTGAGACAACATATTTGTCACCATCTCTTGTAAAAGATATTAATGAAGAAATTTTGCAACAATCATTGTATGAGCACTTAGAAAAAAAACTAGGCTTTAAGCTAATTCGTGCTACGCAATCTATTGAAGCGGCTATTGCAACGGACGAAGAGGCAGAGCACCTTCATATTCCGAATAAAGCACCAGTGCTTGTAATGAGACAATGGTCATATGCAGAAGGCGAGTTGCCGCTGGAATATGTAAAATGTATTTACAGAGGCGATCGTTATAAGTTTATTACGAATATTTCACGCAATAAGTAAAACGCGAAGTTTTATGTTGTGAAATAAAGTGATACTTCCATTAGCGAGGGGATCCCCGCTCATGGCTAGTTGAGTGAATCGGGCTTTTACGGACAGTTATCTTCTATCTACCTTCTTAAGATTTCTCACCATCTTAAGATGAGGGCTTTATTGTCCGTTAATGCAGGAAAAAAATATGACTCATCCTTATAAGGAGTGAGTCATATTTTTTTGTTCTTGATTATAACGAAGAACATATTCGATTGCATTTTTAACAGAGGGAACAATATGTGATGCATGCTGCTTTACTTCATCGTCTGCACCCGCCATCGCAAAGCTATGAGGTGTTAAAGCAAACATCGGGATATCATTATAAGAATCACCGATACAAGCTATTTCATTAGGCCCAATATTAAATTCCTTTAATAAAACAGAAATAGCTGAACCTTTACTAATGTTAGGAGGCATAACATCTAAACATTGTTCGGCAGAAATAAAAGTACTTACCTTTCCTTTAAAATTTTCGTCAATTTGCTTTTGAAGAACAATTAACTCTTCTTTTGTACCACCAACTGAAATTTTATTTGGGAAAATTGTTGTATCAATTTTCTCGAGCAAGTTTGGTTCTTCAACGGAAGTCATTTTCACCTGCTTCTCGAGTTCATGAATAAATGGTGTTTTTTCCTCAATGTAATAATTATATTCATCACTTACATAACGAAAGAATGGTTCTTTATTTGTTATAGACAACAGCTCTGGTAAAATAGTAGAATCGAATGTTGCAGATAATAGTTGTTTATTTTCGTGTGTATATACAAATACACCGTTCACACTAATGCGATGAAATTTCATGTCAACTTTGTTCATTAAATCAGCAATTTCATTATCAAGCCTTCCAGATGCGAAACAAAGAATTATATTTTGATCAGCAAGGCTACACAGTGCATCTATATCTTGGTTAGCGATTACACCTCCGTGTTGCATCATTGTGCCATCGATATCGCTTATAAACATTTTAATCATGATATGGCTCCTTTCTACTAGATGTATGCCTTTACATTATACGCATCTCGTACATTCATGTCTAAAAAACGACATTTCTAAAATGGCAGATGTTTGACATTGACGAAAAATAAGATTGTTCTGTAACATGAAAGTAGACGTTTTATGCGCAAGGATGGTGTTGTATGGATAATTGTCTCGAAATTAAAAAAGTTTTAAATAATAATGTCATTATTGCTGCCCATCCAGAACACGAAGAAGTGGTCGTCATAGGAAAAGGGATTGGGTTTGGGAAAAAAACAAGAGAAATGTTACAAGTAGAACAGATTGAAAAAATGTTTGTATTAACAAATGAACGCGAGCGTGAACAATACAAACTTCTTGTTCCGCATGTGAGCGAGAAATTGATTGAATTAATGAACGATCTCATGTTTTATATTCAAGATCGAGTAGAAACACCGTTAAATGAGCATATTCATATTGCTTTAACCGATCATATTGCTTTTGCTATAAAGAGATTAAAGCAAGGGTTTACAGTGGATAATCCATTTTTAGTGGAAACAAAAGTGTTGTATCCAAATGAATATAAAATTGCAGAAGAAGTTGTAGAATTAATCAATTCCCGCTTAAATATTCATCTTCCAGAAGGAGAGATCGGGTTTATTGCACTGCATATTTATAGCTCTGTTACAAACTCTGAATTATCTTCTGTTAATCAAAATTCTAAATTAATTGCTCACCTTGTTTCTTTAATTGAAACAAATTTACAACTCGTGTTAGACAAAGAGAGCATTCATTATTTACGTCTCGTTCGTCACCTGCAATATGCAATTGAGCGGGTAAAAAATGGTGAGAAAGTGGAAGAATCACAAAACTTTGCGGATCTTTTAAAAGCTGAATTTCCAGAGTGCTATAATTTAGCATGGAAACTTGTAAAAGTTATGCAAAAACAATTACAACTGCCTGTGTATGAAGCAGAAACGATTTATTTAACGATGCACTTACAGCGTTTAATGAAGGTTGAACAAGTTTAAATTTTGTCGAAAATGTAAACGTTAAAAAAAGTTATTGAATCGCTTACAATTGTTATGTATAATCAATTGTACAAAGTTCTACTAAATTCGACAAATGAATAACAGTACACAAAGAAAACGTTTGCTTAAATTTGTGAACTTATTATGTATACCTATTTTTGACACGTGTTACTGATTCGATCAGGCATGAGTGGAGAAAAGTTAGGAATGTAAGCTAAAGAAAGGGACATACTACCCCTTGTATAGCTATCGTTCTATCTTTTTTTCCTCATGCCTTTTGGCGTTTGTCGAAAGTATCAATTATATAAGAGAGGAAGGATATTTATGTTTAAGAAGATCTTTGGTGTTCTTCAAAAAGTCGGTAAAGCGCTTATGTTACCAGTTGCAATCTTACCGGCTGCAGGGATTTTACTTGGATTTGGTAATGCATTCCAAAATCCGCAATTAACAAATCATATCCCTGCGTTAAAAGCAGATTGGTTTGTTCTAGTTGCAAAAATTATGGAACAATCTGGTGACATTATTTTCGGAAACCTTGCACTATTATTCGCAGTAGGGGTTGCCATTGGGTTAGCAAATGGAGACGGAGTAGCTGGGTTAGCGGCATTCGTTGGATATTTGATTATGAACAAAACGATGAGTGTGTTCTTAGGAGTAGACAAGTTAGTTCAAGTAACAAGCAAAGCTGGAGATCCAATTAAAACTGGTTTTGCAGATCCATCTTATGCAAATGTATTAGGCATTCCAACACTGCAAACAGGAGTGTTTGGTGGTATTCTGGTAGGGATATTAGCAGCATATTGTTATAATAAGTACTTTAATATTGAATTACCATCATACTTAGGATTCTTTGCTGGTAAACGTTTCGTGCCAATTGCAACAGCAACATTCTCTTTAATTTTAGGGATTGTAATGTGCTTTATTTGGCCGACAATTCAAGGCGGTTTGAATTCATTCTCGCATCACATGATTGATACAAATAAAACATTAGCAGCATTTATATTCGGTTTAATTGAGCGTTCTTTAATTCCATTTGGGTTACATCACATTTTCTATGCACCATTCTGGTTTGAGTTTGGTCAGTATACAAATGCTGCAGGTGAAATCATTCACGGTGACCAAAAGATTTTCATGGCACAATTAAAAGATGGTGTGGAGTTAACAGCTGGTACATTTACAACTGGTAAATTCCCGTTCATGATGTTCGGTCTTCCGGCAGCAGCGTTAGCGATGTACCATGAAGCACGTCCAGAAAATAAAAAAATAGCAGCTGGTATTTTAGCTTCTGCTGCGTTAACATCTTTCTTAACTGGTATTACAGAACCGATTGAGTTCTCATTCTTATTCGTAGCACCTGTACTATTTGGAATCCATGCAGTATTTGCTGGTTTATCATTTATGACTATGCAAATTTTAAACGTTAAAATCGGGATGACATTCTCTGGTGGTTTAATTGACTTTATTTTATTCGGTGTATTACCAAACCGTACAGCATGGTGGTGGGTAATTATTGTTGGTCTTGTACTAGCAGTGATTTACTACTTCGGATTCCGCTTTGCAATTCGCAAATGGGATTTAAAAACACCAGGTCGTGATGTAGTAGCTGATACTGATGGAGCAGGAGCAGTAGAAGCAGGCGAGCTTCCAGGTGAGATTTTAGTAGCACTTGGTGGAAAAGAAAACATCGCTTCTTTAGATGCTTGTATTACACGTTTACGTGTTCAAGTAAAAGAACAAAAGGATGTAAACAAAGATCGTTTAAAAGAGCTTGGAGCAGCAGGTGTTCTTGAAGTTGGTAACAATATTCAAGCTATCTTCGGTCCAAAATCTGATACATTAAAATCACAAATTCAAGATATTATGGCAGGCCGTGCAGTGCATATTGAAAAAGAAGCACCTGCAAAAGTAGAAGCACCTGTTCAAAAAGATACAAATGAAGTAATTGCGATTCCAATTGAAGGTAAAATTTTACCAATCACTGAAGTTCCAGATCAAGTATTTTCTGGAAAAATGATGGGTGATGGTTTTGCAATCGAACCGACAGAAGGAACAGTCGTATCTCCTGTAAATGGTGAAATTGTGAACGTATTCCCAACAAAACATGCAATCGGTATTCAATCAGAAGGCGGAAAAGAAATTTTAATTCACTTCGGTATTGATACAGTAAAATTAAATGGTGAAGGTTTTGAAGCACTAGTTTCTCAAGGAGATAAAGTAACACAAGGCCAACAGTTATTAAAAGTAGATATAGCGTTTGTAAAAGAAAATGCACCTTCTATTATTACGCCAATTGTTTTCACAAACTTACAAGAAGGACAACAAGTTGAAATCAAAAAGCAAGATAATGTTAAAAAAGGTGAAACAAACGTTATTAACATTCACTAATATTTAGACACAAAATTTTGATAATATAAAAGGCGATGTAGTTGACCGCTCATCGCCTATTATATACAATATAGATGGTGTGATACTCACATCTATACAACTTAAAATATATTGTAGTTTAAAGGAGATAGATTATTATGGAAAAAATCTTTAAAGTAACTAGTGACTCAGGAATTCATGCTCGTCCAGCAACTTTACTTGTAAACACTGCAAGCAAATTTGGTGCGGATATTAACTTAGAGTATAATGGCAAAACTGTAAACTTAAAATCAATCATGGGTGTTATGTCTTTAGGTATTCAACAAGGCGCAGAAATCAAAATTACTGCAAACGGTGATGATGCAGCTCAAGCAGTAGCAGCTATTGAAGAAACTATGAAAAATGAAGGATTAGGAGAATAATGACTCTTAACATTAAAGGGATTGCCGCATCAAGCGGTATTGCCATTGCAAAGGCATTCCGTCTCGAAAATCCTGAATTTAACATTGAAAAGAAAACGATTTCGGATGAAGCTGTAGAAATCGCACGCTTAGAAGCTGCGCTTGAGAAATCAAAATCTGAATTAGAAGCAATTAAAAATCATGCTTTTGCTGAGCTTGGTGCTGATAAAGCTGCTATTTTTGAAGCTCATTTATTAGTATTAAATGATCCAGAACTAGTAAACCCAGTGAAAGATAAAGTAAAAAACGAAAAAGTAAATGCTGAATTCGCGATGGATGAAGTTGCATCAATGTTCATTACTATGTTTGAGAGCATGGACAATGAATATATGAAAGAACGTGCAGCAGATATTCGCGATGTGACAAAACGTGTTATTGCACATCTACTTGGCATTAACTTCTCAAACCCTAGTACAATTTCTGAAGAAGTGATCATCATTGCAGAAGATTTAACACCATCTGATACAGCTCAGTTAAACCGTGAATATGCAAAAGGTTTTACAACTGATATTGGTGGACGTACATCTCACTCTGCAATTATGGCTCGCTCTATGGAAATACCGGCTGTTGTTGGTACAAAGGTTGTTATGGAGAAAATCCAAAACGGCGATATCGTAATTATCGACGGTTTAGACGGAGAAGTAATTGTAAACCCATCTGAAGAAACTCTTCGTGCTTATGAAGAAAAGAAAGCGCAATTTGAAGAGCAAAAAACAGAATGGGCAAAATTAAAGAATGAAGCGACAGTTACAGCAGATGATCATCACGTTGAGCTTGTAGCAAACATCGGTACACCGAAAGATGTAAAAGGTGTGATCGACAACGGTGGTGAAGGTGTTGGTTTATATCGTACAGAATTCTTGTACATGGGCCGTGATAACCTTCCAACAGAAGAAGAACAATTTGAAGCATACAAAGCTGTTCTTGAAGGTGTAGGAGAAGGTCAGCCAGTTGTTGTTCGTACACTTGACATTGGTGGCGATAAAGAGCTTCCATACTTACATTTACCAAAAGAAATGAACCCGTTCTTAGGCTACCGCGCAATTCGCTTATGCTTAGAAGAACAGGATATTTTCCGTACACAACTTCGTGCTTTACTTCGCGCAAGTGTATACGGTAATTTAAAAATTATGTTCCCGATGATTGCAACTCTTGATGAATTCCGTCAAGCAAAAGTAATTTTATTAGAGGAGAAAGAGAAACTTGTTCAAGCTGGTATAGCTGTTTCAGACGCTATTGAAGTAGGTATGATGGTTGAAATTCCTGCTTCTGCGGTATTAGCTGATCAATTTGCAAAAGAAGTAGATTTCTTCTCTATCGGAACGAACGACTTAATTCAATACACAATGGCAGCGGATCGCATGAATGAACGCGTATCTTACCTATATCAACCATATAATCCAGCGATTTTACGTCTTGTAAAAATGGTTATTGATGCAGCTCATAAAGAAGGAAAATGGGCTGGTATGTGCGGCGAGATGGCAGGAGATGCCCTAGCAATTCCGTTGTTAGTTGGATTAGGCTTAGATGAATTTAGTATGAGTGCAACATCTATTCTTCCAGCGAGAACACAAATTCGCAAGCTTTCAAAAGTACAAATGGAAGAATTAGCACAAAAAGCTTTAAACATGTCAACTGCTGAAGAAGTAGTAGAACTTGTAAAAAGTATTTAATGAAAAAACCTGGGACTGATTTGAAATCGGTCCCAGGTTTTTTCATACAATTCATTTTTTATCCCGCTACTTTAGGGCAGTAAGACCCCGATTGGTTCAACTAACCATCAGTGGGAGATGATGAAGAAAACCTCCACTGATGGAAGTTTCACTTTATTTTTTCGATATCTTTGTATAGCTCTGCTTCCTCTTGTTCTGAGCGAGCCGCTTTCACTTTTCTTTATAATCCAGCTCCAGCGGCTAGAACAGTCGGTGGCTTCGCATCTTCCGCCGAGGCAAAAAGCGCCTCTATGTCAGAAGCTCCATCCCCCTCTTGTTCTGAGCGAGCCGCTTCCGCTTTTCTTTATGATCCAGCTCCAGCGGCTAGAACAGTCGGTGGCTTCGCATCTTCCGCTTTTCTTTATAAGTCACTGCTCTGCAGAATACAACATGACCGCTACTCGCTTTCTCCTTTTGTTTTAAACCCTGCATGTGGCAAAAAAAGGCCCTGACCGCTTCTATGCATGGCCAGATGCTCTCGTCCGTCTAAAAAGAAAGAGGATTTTTATGTCGATTTTTTACTTGTATATATCTAATTGTTTTCGAGTTAATTAACTTTTCATATTTGTGAGTAGTACATAAATAAAACCAGGAAAGCTATTGCTTTCCTGGGAAGTACTGATTCTTATTAGAAAACGATAGCTACAACGTCATTTGGGCAAACACGTAATAAACCAGATCCTGGTATATTGCCACCTGAGAAAAGTGCTACGCCATTTGAGAAGCCCTCAAATACAACGTTATTAAAAGTACCGTTATCTCTAATTGTTAATAGAGCGATTTGAGTACCGATTGAAAGATTTCTAAGAACATTACATAAACGATTTCTATGATCATCATCGTGTTTCATGTGGTGATCGTGTTTTATGTTGTGATCGCGCTTTATATGGTGATCACGTCTATCGCAGTTACAGCCATCAAATCCAAAACATCCGAACATAATTCTCACCCCCTTCACATTAATAAGATATGCTCTAGGTACATGCTTTGCTTGGACGTAGTGAAGAATTTTTTTAGATTTTTTCCTAATTTTTAGGAAAGGAATAAATGTTTTAGGTAGAATGTTGTTATTCTTCTTATAACATATGAGAAGAGAGAAATGAGAGTTTGGACAAAAGCTGATATGGAAATAAAAAAGACTGCCCCTTTTTTAAAGGCAATCTTTATATTTTTTTGCTTTTATATAAAACAATGATATATACAGGAAGTGCTAACAGTAATGGTGCAAAGGAGCGAGGGGTATACTGACTAATTTCTGATTGAAGCGTTGTTTCTTTTGAAAACTGTAGCATCGCAATATTTGTCATATCCCCAACGAAGTACAGAAGCAGTACTGTGACTATGTAGCACAATATAGCGATAAAGCTTCCATATAAATTCAACGAAAATCCCTCACTTGTTATCAATTTGTTACTATTGTATCATAATTGTAACAAAAAAGCATCTTTAGATCCCAACCTGTCATTTTTGGGTAGTAATTCTCACTTAAAATTCAGAGAGAAGTGAAGAAGATAGATAGAGGATAATGTGCCCGATTGGTGAGAGCTTTCCATTAGTGGGGCATGAAAAAACCCTCCATTGATGGAGGGTTCACTTTATCCCGCTATTCGTGGGCAGTAAGACTCCCACCTCAAAATTCAGCGGAAGCATCGTCCAGCTCCAGTGGCTAGAATGTTCGGTGGGAGATAAACTGCCCGTAAAATCCCGATTGGTGAGGGCTAATAATCAGTGGGGGATGAAGAAAACCTCCACTGATTAAAGTTTCACTTTATTTTGCCCATTCTGTTACTTGTTCTACGCTCATGCGTGGTGCTGGGTGCCCTTCTAATGTAGATTCACCAATTGTAATTAACATGATTGGGATGTAACGAGAAGAAATGTTAAACTCTTCCATTAACGCCTGTGGGTTAAATCCTCCGATTGCACATGTATCCCAACCAGTTGCTTTTGCTGCAAGCATAAGTTGCATTGCTGCTAAAGATGCATTTGAGAACGCTGCATCACGCGGATATTGTTCACGTTGATATGCACTTTCAATATTTTGGGCTAAACGATTTTTTGCTTCTTCTTGCATAAGTCCTTGTTCTACAAGTGGGTTGTATACAGAATCAACATTTTTATATGCTTCTAGGTCGCCTAATATAGCAACAACTGCAGAGGCATCCAGAATTTGTTGTTGATTATATGCGATTGGATGTAAACGACGCTGCGCAGCTTCTCCTTGGAATACAAGGAATTTCCAATGTTGTAGATTCCATGCTGATGGTGCTTGGCCAGCAGCTTTTAAAATATCATATAGTTCCTCTTGTGAAATTTCTTTTTCAGAGTTGAAAGCACGATTAGATGTACGTTCGTATAAAACAGTAAAGAAATCTTGCTTTGTCATTATAGTTCCTCCAAGCTTTGTTTCTATTTGTAAATGATTTTAAATGTAATAACGTTCTTTACTTACATTTTGTAAGTTAGTACTGTAAAAGAATATAATATATACATTTCTATTGTCAAGTCTTTTGAAAAAGATATAGAAAAAAGAAGATATTCGCACAGACGTCTTATTTATTGTTGACATACAATAAAAGATGATACGGAGCTTCAATTGAAGCTACCATGTGATAGTTTGTTGAACAAATCAAGTTCTTTTAAGTTTGTAAGAATGGGATAAATGAAGTGAGTGAAAGCCTAATGGTGAACATTCTACATTTTTTATTGGAACATACAGTTTTTCAAAATGTATTACAGGATCTCGATATGAATGTTTTGTATATTGAAGATGGTCATAACGAGAGGCATACAGTTGCAATGGTAAAGCCAAAGTGCTTGTTTTTGGCACATAGTTTTGAAGAAGGGAAAATATTGTTTGAAAAAGTTCAGCCACAAATCGTGATTATATACATTTCTAAAGCTTCTCAGGTTGATTTTGTGAAAGAACTATTCACTTCAGGTATTTCGTTTATCATTGTATGGAGTGAAGAAGTGACATATCAATTTGTTGACTTAATTAAGCTTGGTGTACGAAACATCGTCTTACCACCAATTACACCGCAATCTGTACTTGCTGAAGTGCAAAAGAGTGTATATGAGTTGTCATTAGTAAAACAAGTCATATTACAGCAAGAATTACTTCAAATGATATTTGATTTTCAGAATGATTTATTGTTTATTGTAGAAGATGATGAAATTATAGATTGCAATACGAATTTTTTACGTTTTTTCGGATACGAAGATCTTATGTCATATCATGAGAACCATATGACATTTGCAGAACATTTTGCGCAGGAGAGTGGGTATTATATCGCGGAAAATAATACAATGTGGATTGATGATTGCTTAACACAATCGAGAAAAATTAAAATGTATAATGAGATTGGAGAAGCGAGTGTATTCTTGTTACGCATTGCTCCAATGCCTAATGATATATCGAGATTGATCGCTACATGTACAGAGATTACAGAACTAGAAGAAGAATATAAAGAGCAGGAGCGTTTAGCAACAATTGATTCCCTGACAAATGTTTATAATAGGATGAAGTTTCAAAGACTATTTTCAGAAGGTTGGGAAACTGCTATACGAATGAATCAATCGTTTGCTCTTGTTTTATTTGATTTAGATGATTTCAAAAAAGTAAATGACACATATGGTCATGATTTTGGAGATTTAGCATTGGTACAATTGGCGGAACTTGTAACAGCAAAATTACAGACGCATCATGTTTTTGCACGGTGGGGTGGAGAGGAATTTATTATTTTTTTATCTCAAACAACAGAAAAAGAAGCATTTCAAATTGCAGAAGCACTCCGATTTTTTATTGAAACGAAAAAATTTTCTGGAATTTCAAAGATCACGGCAAGCTTCGGTGTTGCTGCATTTGAAAATGGAATTACAAAAGAAATGTTAATGCATCGAGCAGATGTTGCACTATATGAAGCGAAGAAGAAGGGGAAAAATCAAGTGTGTTTATATCGAAAAGAAAAAATGTAATATTTTTCGCAACAAATTGTTGCGATTTTTTTTTATTGACGGATAATGGAAAAGGGGGGGAGAGTTAATATTTAAGATGCGATGGAGGATTTTTAGAAATGAAGACGTTATGGAGTATAATTATTTTTTTACTTTCTATTTTATTAGTGGGGAGCTATTTCTTTTTTAAAGTACCTGCTAAAAAAGAAGCTCAATCAATAAAAACAACTGCCCCTGCTAATACAACGAAAGAAAAAGAAAAAGAAGAAGAAAAAGAAATTGATTATACTGCTGTTACCCAAAAATTAGATCAGTATCTAAAAGATAAACAATTTAATGGATCAGTCCTTGTTTCAGATAAAGGTCGAACAATATTAGATAAAGGGTATGGCTATGCGGATGTACAAAAACAAATTGAAAATACATCGCAAACAAAATATCGGATTGGTTCTATTACAAAAACGACAATTGCTGTGTCGATTTTACAGTTGCAAGAACAAGGAAAGTTAAATATACAGGACAATGTGCATACGTATATTCCGTCTTTTCCTGCTAATAAAAATATTACATTATATCATTTATTAACGCATACATCAGGACTTCCTGAACACGGGAAAGGGAAAGTTAATGCGGCATCTCGACTTAATTTAGTAACGTGGCTTGGACAACAACCAACTACTTTTCAACCGGGACATGGCTGGTTATATACAGATTATAATTATATGTTGCTAGCTTATATTGTAGAAAAAAGCTCGGGACAATCTATAGCACAATACGTTAGAGAGCATATCTTTATTCCAGTAGGAATGACAGAGTCAGGTATGGGAGAGGCACCGGAAGGAGATACAAATTTTTCAAAAGGATATAAAAAGAAAGAGAATGAGCTTGTATTAGCCCCGAACTTAATCATGAATTGGTTATATGGATGCGGTGAGATGTATACAACAGTAAATGATATGAAAAAACTAGACGAAGCAATTATGGCAGGTAAACTTATTTCGCCTGAAAGTTTAAAATTAATGTTAACACCATCTCCAGAAAGAAAATACGCATTTAGCTTTTATATATATCCAGATTATTATCACAATCATGGCGTACTTTCGGGATGGAATACATTTAATAACTTTAATTGGGATAAACAATTATTTGTCATTGTATTTTCAAATGTGCAAAATGGAATTAATGATGAGTTTAATACTGAATTTCGCAAACTTGTAAGTGATTTATTAGAAAAAGAGGAGATGAGAAGATGAAGCAGTTATTACCACCAACTTCCATTGGTTTTGTTGGTACTGGTGTTATGGGAAAGAGTATGGTGCGTCATTTACTAAAGGCAGGTTATATGGTGTACGTATATAATCGTACAAAAGAAAAAACAGCAGATTTAATTGAAGAAGGTGCACATTGGTGTGATTCTCCAAAGGAAATTGCAAAAACAGTAGATGTCGTAATGACTATGGTTGGATATCCGCATGATGTAGAGGAAGTATACTTAGGTGCAAATGGAATTCTTACTCACGCAAAACAAGGAACGATTACGATCGACTTTACAACATCAACACCAACTTTGGCGAAACGTATTTACGAAGAAGGAAAGAATAAGGGGATTTATGTATTAGATGCCCCTGTATCGGGCGGAGATATTGGAGCAAAAGAAGGGCGTCTTGCAATCATGATTGGTGGAGACGAAGAAGTATATAAAGCATGTTTACCATTATTCGAACTGTTAGGTAAAAATATTATGTTGCAAGGAAAAGCAGGTAGCGGTCAGCATACAAAAATGTGCAATCAAATTGCTATTGCATCTAATATGCTTGGTGTATGTGAAGCACTTGCTTATGCAAAAAAGGCGGGATTAGATCCAGAAAAAGTGTTACAAAGTATTTCTACTGGTGCAGCAGGCAGCTGGTCATTAAGTAATTTAGCACCTCGTATGTTACAAGGTGATTTTGAACCAGGATTTTACGTGAAACACTTTATGAAAGATATGAACATTGCTTTAGAAGAAGCAGAAGAGCTTGGATTATCTGCACCTGGCCTAACTCTTGCAAGGGAATTATATGAGCAATTAATGCAAGATGGTGAAGAAAATAGCGGAACACAAGCATTGTATAAACAGTACATAAAGGAGTGATTGTATGAGTTTAGAAAAATTCGATAATATCATTCGCACAGTACAGTGTACAGAAACGATTGTCATTAATGATAAGCAAATGGCTGCGTTTAAAAAGAAGTATAACTTTGAACCGGTATTTGAATATGGCAGAGATGCAACAGGTCGTTATGTTATTCGAACAACGAAAGAAATGCTAGAAGAAATGGAATTCTATTTAGCGCTAAAGTATGAGCGTAATCTCATTGATTTATATATGAATGCAGAAGTAGACGGAAAATTTTATGTTTCGGTTAGCTACGGAGACGATGCACTTCATTTACAGGAGTTGTTTCAATTTTTAAAAGAGAATAAATAAAAAAGTCCTCATATGAGGACTTTTTTATTTAGGAAAGGCTTGTTGCTCGGCGTGCTTTTTCAATTGGAAAGGGAATTACTTCAGCCATTCTGTTTCGAGTAAATCGTTTTGTGCGAGCGTGACGTAATATATATAATGCAAACAGTATACCAACAGGAATTGCACCATATAAACTGAAAAATAAAGCGCTTACAGTAGATGCGACGAAGCCAATCATACCAATTTCTAACTCATCCATAATAGCACCCACAACAGCAGGTATAGACCCGCAAACGACACCAAAAAGAATTGCTAAAATTAACTCCATGTATTCCCTTCCTCCTTTTTACAATTTCGTTCTGTTTTTCTATTATTTGTATTATAACATAGTTTAAACAGAATTTTCAGAAAAAATTCATAAAATGTTCATAAAATTGTAAAAAAATATTCAACAAAAAGAAGGTTTATCTCATAAAAGGAGATAAACCTGCCCATAGGAGGATGTATATATGTAGAGTGAATAAAGGAAAGGAAAAGGGGAACCAATTCCCTTTATTCAACATGCTACCTTAATAAAGTGAAACTTCCATCAGTGGGGGTTTTTTTCATCCCCCACTGATGGTTAGTTGAACCAATCGGGCTTTTATGGGCAGTTATACCCCCACCTATCTTCTTTGCTTCTCTCCCAATCTAGAGGTGGGGGTCTTACTGCCCGTTAATGCGGGATAAATAGGAACCCAACCTTCAGTTGTTACAAAAATACGTATTGCCACAACTTGACGGTCGTTTTGAAGGGAAAAATAATGTCTCGTATTTTTAGGTACCGAAATTAAATCTCCTGGTTTAAGTTCAACATCAAAGAACCGGCCATTTTTTCCTTGGATGGTAAAAATGCCATGTCCGCTAACGATAAAGCGAACTTCATCATCAGTATGATGGTGTTCTTGTTTAAAGTTTACTAACAATTCATCTAGATTAGGTGTTGCACTAGAAAGTGAAATAACATCGTTTGCTTGATATCCACGGCGCTTAGAAATATCAGTAATTTCTAGAGCAAACACTTCTAAAATTTCGTTCTTATTTTCATCAGTTAATACATAGTTTTCTTGTAAATAAACAGGAAGTTTTGTAATATTCCATTTTTCATACAAAACATCTTCATTTTGTAAAAACTGTTGTACGTCTATTTCTTTTTCAATACGTGTGTTAATTTCATGAATACGAATTTGCGCCATGTTGAACGCCTCCTTTAATTGATAAAAGTTTAATATGGAACTGGAAGAGAAACTCGTATGCTTCTAATCTTTTTTTTGCATCAAAGCGATCTTTTCCCCATACGGTAATACCGTGATTTCGAATTAAAACAGCTCCTTCATCTTTATGAATATGCTTACGGAATTCCTTACCTAAAGTGGGAATATGCGCATAATTTTCGATAATGGGAATTTGAATAGAAGCTCCTTCTTCCCAAATGTTAAGTGCTTTAATAATTTCTTGATTACAGAGTACAACCTTTTTATCATATATATTTGTAATGACATTATTATCGGTTGTATGAATGTGCAAGACACATGCAGCCTTTGTAAGGTTATAAATGTGAGTGTGCAGCAATGTTTCGGCTGAAGGGCGTAAATCAGTTTCTAAAACAGGATTGCCGTTTTGATCAACTAACAAAAAGTCGTCCGGCGTTGTTTTTGTTTTATCTCTTCCGCTTGCTGTAATGAGAAAGGTAAGAGGGTTATCACTCACTTTTATTGAAATATTACCGCTTGTTGCTGGAAACCAGTTTCGGTCGGTTAATTCTTTTTTCAGTTCACTCAGTTCCTGCCATTGATGAAAGAGTTGTTTCACTTCATCACCCCTAACAATTTCTCTATTTCGTTTTGTATATCATGAAATGTTTCAAATGGTATATAAGAAATGTTATGTTCTATACATTTTGTAATCAAAAAGTCACGAGCAAACACTTTGTCAGCAAGTTTTGCTGCCTGCAAATCTGTAATAGAATCACCGATTACAATTTTAAAATCGCTTTGTGAACTTAAATTACGAATAAGTGCCGATTTACAAAGACCACATTCATTTTCACAATGTTCATCGCACGAATGCGGCCAATTTACTCGAATTGTTTCATTGGAAAAATCAGTTGTATTACAGTAAATTTGTTCAAAATCAACAAGTCCTTCGAGAAGAGGGTAAACAAAAAAGTCCATTCCTCCAGAAATGATATAAAGTGAGATATTGTTTTCTCGCAAAAACTGTACAAATTCTGTAAAGCCGGTACGAATGTCTGCGGTTTCTTTTATAAAATCTGTAATTTTATCTTGTAAACTTGTGGGTAATAGAGAAAAAAGTTTTCCTACACCTTCTTGAATAGAAAGTTCTTGTGATAAAATTTGTTGTTTAATGGTTTCAGCTTCTGGTGGGGCAAACTTTTGCATAATGGCAACAATATTATCGTTATTTGTAATTGTGCCATCGAAGTCACAAAAAATTTGAATGCTCATGCTTTCACCTCTTTAGATGGATCGCCCCATAAACGTAAAGCGGCTTGTAAATAAGAATCATCAACCTCATGAAGCGGCGTGTTTGTTAGCGCTGCATTGATAGCTGAGCGAAATGCTTTTCCGCCTCCCAGTGCACCAGAGGGGTGTCCGTGAATACCGCCACCAGCATTAATAACACATTGCTGACCAAAGTCACGAATGAGGAGCGGAACAAGTCCCGGGTGAATGCCAGCAGATGGAACAGGAAAGCTTCGCTTAAATGGTTCGTTTTCATCTGTAAGTGTTTTTGCTAAATAAAGTGCATCTTCTTGCTTTAAAGCGACATTTCCATACGGTGATGGAAATAGTGAGAAATCTGCACCAGCATAGCGAAGAAGCTTGCCAAGTAATAGAGAAGAAGAAAATCCATATAATTTAGATGCTATGTAAGTTCCGCTTACTGCTGGATGTGCCATAATTGGGATAGAAATATCATCATCTTCCGCTAATGCTTGCAACACATCAAGTCCATATGCGAATACGTTGAAAAGTAATAAATCAGCTCCAGCAGAAGCGGCTTGTTTTGCCTTTTCCTTTAAATCATAAGTCCGTCCTGAGAGATTAACGGCATATAACGTTTTATGACCGTATGTTTCATAAACAGATTGCAAAACTTCTTTTCCAGCGTGAATGCGTTCTGATAGTGGTGTTAACGGATTATCAAATAAAATTTCATCATCTTTTACAATGTCAACACCGCCTCTTGCTTGATCGCGAAGTTGTGTTTTTAAATAACCGATATTCCGACCGATCATTCCTTTGAAAATACTCATGAGAAGAGGGCGATTGTGAACATTCAAATTGTTTCGTATTTCATCGATACCAAATTTTGGGCCAGAAAAGTTCTTTTTGATATCATCAGAAAATGTTAAATCAAGTAATTTAATTTCTCCGTCCAAAGATAATTTTCCAAAAACAGTTGTAAAAATTGCTGGTAAATCGGTGCTGAA
This sequence comes from Bacillus sp. NPDC077411, assembly GCF_044543425.1. Lineage (NCBI taxonomy): Bacteria > Bacillati > Bacillota > Bacilli > Caryophanales > Bacillaceae > Bacillus > Bacillus sp. NPDC077411. The sequence goes on from NZ_JBITWA010000002.1 coordinate 147,607, forward strand.
GTTAGCGGACGGATAATGAATTTTAATAAATCCGCGTGTGACTTTTTTATCAAGATATATGTTTGTTTTTTCATCATCTTCTAATTTTTCTACGCTAACGACTGAACCTTTATGTCGTTTTAATTGTTTTTGTAATAAGTGGGGTAAGTGTGTCCACGAACCAACTGTTAAACCGAGAGCAATTTGCTCTGCTTTTTGACTTAAATTATGAGAATCATCATGAATGAAGTATGTTGCTGTTATTCCGCTCATTTTCATAACCTCCTAGTTGAATAAAAAAACCTCTCAGCTAAGGAGAGGTTTTTTTACAACCAGCTCCTTATCTGTCAGCATAATGCTGCGAGAATTAGCACCGTGCCTACATAAAGTAGATCGGTTGCCGGGTTTCATCGGGCTCGTCCCTCCACCAGCTCTTGATAAGAAGTATTTGGAAATGTTTAAAATTTTTGATAACTGAATTTTGACAGAGAATTTTTACGTTGTCAATGGTTTTTTGAAAATTTTTAATTTAGCAATTCTATAAACTGCTTCTTGAAGACGTTCCTCTGAATGTAATAAGCCAACGCGAATATAACCTTCCCCGTGTTTGCCAAAACCGATACCTGGGGCGACGGCGACATGTGCTTGGTTTAATAGTACATCAGCAAATTGCTCTGACGTATAGCCATCTGGAACGGGAAGCCATGCAAAAAAAGAACCATTTGGTGAGGCGACATTCCAGCCGATAGAGCGACAAGCAGTAATGAAAGCATTTCTGCGAGATTCATAGCGTTCTACGAGCTCATCGACACAAGTTTGCGGTTTTAATAACGCTTCACAAGCAGCTTCTTGTACGGCACCAAAAATACTAACATACATATGATCTTGTAATAAGTTAATCGTTTCAATGACACTTTCATTTCCAACAGCAAATGCAATGCGCCACCCGGCCATATTATATGTTTTTGATAACGTATAAATCTCAATGCCAACATCTTTTGCTCCATCGACTTGTAAGAAACTAAGCGGTTTTTTAGCATCAAAGCCGATGGCACCATACGCGAAGTCATGACAGACTAAAATGTTATGCTCGTTCGCAAACGATATAGTTTCCTCAAAGAATTTTGTTGTTGCAACGGCTCCGGTCGGATTGTTTGGATAGTTTAAAAACATTAATTTTGCTTGTTTAGCAGTTTGTGCATCAATCTTTGTATAATCAGGTAAAAATTGATTTTTTGCTAGCAGTGGCATTGTAGCAATCTTTGCTTTTGCTAAGGCTACGCCTGATAAATAATCTGGATAGCCTGGATCAGGAACAAGGATTGTATCACCTGGATTCGTAAAACAAAGTGGTAATTCAACTAAGCCAGCTTTCCCACCAAATAGAATAGCTACTTCTGTTTGTGGGTTTAATTGTACACCGTATTCACGCTCATAAAATGTAGCGACAGCCTCTTTTAAATTTTCATGTCCTCGAAATGGTGGATATTTATGGTGAATAGGGTGTTCTGCTGCCCGTTGTAATGCTGTTACGATGTGTGTTGGTGTTGGCTGATCTGGATTTCCTTGTCCTAAGTTAATAACATCATGACCAGCTTGCATTACTCCATTTACTTTTGTGACAAGAGAAGCAAAAAATTGTGTTGGTAATGATGTTAATATCTTGGAAGTTTGAAAATGTTTCATACTTTCCACCTCTTTTGAAAATTGTTACAATTATAGTGACAAATAATATAATTTTTCCAACTTTTTGTAAAGGAAAAAATAAAAAGGAAGAAGGGAGAAAGTAATGAAAATTGCTTGTGTTCAAATGAATATTACTTTTGGTGATGTTGAAAAAAATATAGAACATGCCGAAAAAAAAATAAGCGAAGCAATGAAGGGAAATCCAGATGTTATTGTATTGCCAGAGTTATGGACAACAGGTTATGATTTAGAACGTCTTCCTGATATTGCTGATCTAGATGGCAATTATACGAAATGTTTATTATCAAAGTGGAGTAAGCAACATGGTATAAATATTGTCGGTGGTTCGATCGCAAAGCAGACAGAGAATGGTGTTACAAATACGATGTATATTAGTGATCGAAATGGAAAAATTGTGGCTGAATATAGTAAAGTGCATTTGTTTCAACTGATGGATGAGCATAAATATTTGATTGCTGGAAATGAAACGGGGCATTTTCTATTGGAGGATATACCGTGTGCAGGAACAATATGCTATGATATTCGTTTTCCAGAGTGGATGCGTATTCATACTGCACATGGGGCAACGGTATTATTTGTTGTAGCAGAGTGGCCGCTTGTTCGTTTAGCACATTGGCGATTATTGCTTCAAGCAAGGGCGATTGAAAATCAATGTTATGTTGTGGCGTGCAATCGTGCGGGGAGTGATCCTAATAATGTATTTGCAGGCCATTCACTTATTATTGATCCTTGGGGAGAAATTGTTACTGAGGCTGATGAAACAGAAACGATTTTGTATGGAACATTAGATATAAAGAAAATTTCTGAAGTACGTAAAGGGATTCCTGTTTTTTTTGATCGGCGTCCAGAATTATACACATAAAAAATGTTGACAAACAAATTTTATTCTTGGTATAGTCAGAAACAGAAACGAAAAATTCAGACAACTATATACTCTTATCAAGAGCAGGTGGAGGGATTTGGCCCGATGAAACCCAGCAACCGACCGTAATACCATTGTGAAATGGGGCGCATGATTGGCGCCTAGTAAGGCACGGTGCTAATTCCAACAGAAAGAGAGACTTTCTGATAGATAAGAGGGGAGAAGTGAATCTTCAAACCTCTTTCGCTGTAGAAAGGGGTTTTTCTTATGATGAAAAGCCCTGATATATTGAGGGGGAATCAAAGTGGGATACAAGCAGTTAACAGAAAAAACAGCTGTGACATATGCGAAAGAGAATGGGTATTTTTCAGAAGGGACAGTAGTTACTTGTGAAGAAATTGGTGATGGGAATTTAAATTATGTGTTCCGTCTACATGATGGGAAGAAGGGGCTCATTCTTAAGCAGGCTCTTCCATATGCAAAGGTAGTAGGAGAAAGTTGGCCGCTATCTTTACATCGTGCAACAATTGAGAGTCATGCGTTGCAAATTTTTGCGAAATATGTACCAGAATATGTACCGGAAGTATATGGACACGATGGAACGTTAGCGATTATTGCTATGGAAGACTTATCGGCATTAACGATAACGAGAAAAGGATTAATAGACGGAGAAGATTATCCGTTATTATCTCGGCATATTGGGCGTTTTTTAGCCCATGTTCTTTTCTATACATCAGATTTTGGATTAAAATCAGAAGAAAAAAGAGTGTTAGATAGTCAGTTTGTAAATCCAGATTTATGTAAGATTACAGAAGACCTTGTATTTACTGATCCATTTGCAAATTATGAAACAAACGACTATGAAGAAGAATTACAAGATATTGTTGACGAACTTTGGTGTGATAAAAATTTGAAGCTAAAAGTAGGACAGTATAAATATAAATTTTTAACAAGAAAAGAAGCATTAATCCATGGTGATTTACATACGGGAAGTATATTTTCTTCCTCTTCCGAAACGAAAGTGATTGATCCAGAATTTGCAACATTTGGTCCACTTGGATTTGATTTAGGTCAATTTATTGCGAATTTATTAGCAAATGCATTGTCGCGTAAGGAGAACAAGCGCAACGTAATATTTTTTCATATTGAACAAACATGGAGCGTTTTCGTAGAAACATTTACAAAACTATGGATGCTTGAAGGTGTGGAAGCATATACGCAAGATAAGCAATGGTTACCAATTGTACTACGAAATATTTTCAAGGATGCTGTTAGCTTTGCGGGATGTGAGATGATACGTCGTACGATTGGCTTAGCGCATGTAGCAGATTTAGATGAAATTCCTCAAAAAGAAGTGAAGTTGCTAGCTAAACGACATGCATTGCGTTTAGGAAGAAAGCTACTTCTACATGAAACAGAAAATGCGGATGCTCGTTTATTCCGTATACTATTTGAGTCTATTGTTTTTGAAAAGGAATTGAGGGTATAAGTAGGAGTGCCATGCACTGTTATACAGAATAAAATATAATTTGCATTTGCTTGCTCCCTTTGTTTTAAATCTCGCATGTGGCAGGAAGAGGCCCTGACCGCTTCAATGCATGGCCAGACGCTCTCGTCCTCCCTTAAAAAGAACGTGGTTTTTATGTCGGTTTTTCAATTTGCATTTATATAGTTTGTTTTTAGTTACCACTTTTTTGCCTCTCTGCTTATTTATAATAAGAAGGGAGGAGACATCGATGGAGGAATGGATATCCGTTATTGGCAATGTTGGTTTTCCAATTGTTGTGACGCTATACTTGCTGCATAGAATTGAAAGTAAGTTAGATAGCGTTATTGTTGCGATTGAGAAGTTACCAAAGCAAATGCAAAGGTATGAATCTCCAAAAGAAAATATGTACATGCAAATTGAAAAAACGACGTAACTACTCAGTCACTCTATGAAAAACCGATAGAAAAGCATTTTTTTAAGTGGTCGAGAGGGACTGGCTATGTATAGTAGCGGTCAGGGCTTTTTCCTGCCACATGCCAGGTTTGAAACAAAAGAAGCAGGCCAGTAGCCAGCATGTTGTATTCTGTATAGTTGCGATTTGTATGTTAAAAAATCAAAGTGGATTTATATATGTAACAGAAACGGATTGTGTGAATAGGCACAATCCGTTTTTAAAATTGATATAGAAGAAGCATAGTTTATTGAATTTCACTGTGCAGTATAACCACCGTCAATGACAACAGCTTGTCCTGTAATCCCTTTTGCTTTTTCGCTTGTTAAAAATAAGGCGTAGTCTGAAATTTCTTCTGTATGTAATAATCGTTGTTGCGGTACAAGCGGGTAAATGACATCTTCTAGTACATGTTCAAGTGGGACATTTCTCGTTGTAGCTAAATCTTGAAGTTGGTTGCGAACAAGCGGTGTATCAACATAGCCAGGACAAAGTGCATTTACGGTAATGCCATGTTCAGCTCCCTCTAATGCTGCGACTTTTGTAAGTCCGATTACCCCGTGTTTGGCGCTATTATATGCAGATTTTCCTGCAAAGCCAACGAGACCATTAATAGAGGCGATGTTGATGATGCGCCCGTATTTTTGCTTTTTCATAATAGGAAATGCATGTTTTATTGCAATAAACGGTGCAATTTGCATAATTTTAATAAGCATTTTAAACTTTTCAGTTGGGAAATCTTCAATTGGAGAAACGTATTGCATGCCTGCATTATTAATTAATACATCAAGTGAACCAAATCGTGTAACCGTTTCAGAAATAGCTTGTTCAATCTCACGTTCTACTGTTACATCACATTGCATTCCAAATACTTTATACCCTTCGTTCTCTAATTGTTTCACTGCCTCTTGTACTCGGTCCTCTAACCGATCCGTAATCATTACAGTTGCGCCTTCTTTCGCAAAAGCTTTTCCCATTTCATATCCAATGCCACTTGCTGCACCTGTTAAAAATACAACGCGATTTTTAAACATTTTTTATTCCATCTCCCCTATGAATATAGTTAGCTCTACTGCTCTATTTATAGAAACAAAGTAGAAAATCCTGCAATCTTTTGGAAAAAATACGCAAGCTATCTTGCTTTGCAAAATACTGTTTGCTATACTATTTTGTAAAGCAAGATACTTATACCTATCTATCTTATAAAACAAGGTAGAGGAAGGATTTGAATTATGTCGACAAGTCAAATGTTAAAAGGTATTTTGGAAGGATGCTTACTTGCCATTATTTCTGAAGGAGAAATATACGGATATGAAATGAGTGAAAAACTGGCACAGTATGGTTTTACAATGGCAAGTGAAGGAAGTATTTATCCACTATTAATTCGCATGCAAAAAGAAGAATTGATTACAAGTACGATGAAAGAATCACCATCTGGTCCAAAGCGAAAATATTACACATTAACAGAAAAAGGTGAAGGTGCACTAGATGATTTCATGGAACGGTGGGAAGCGATGCAAAGTAGTGTGCAGCGTTTGTTAGAAGGTAAAGGGAGGAAACGATAACGCTGACATGATGAAAGTAAATCAAAAACAAGTAATCTAAACGAGGGAGAGTATCATGCAAGTTTCTAAAGAAGGCGAAAAGTTTTTAGTTGATATGAAAGTATACTTATTAACAAAAGGAATAAAGGAAGGAGATGTAAATAACTTTATAGAAGATGCTGAGCTTCATTTAATAGAAGGAGAAAAAGAAGGAAAGACGGTAACAGATATTTTTGGGGATTCTCCGAGAGAATATGCGGAAGAATTGGCTGAAGAGATGGAAATTGATAAGAAAGAAAATTGGAATTTACTAATTTCTTTCGTGATTGCAACGGCAGCTTATTGGATGATTCCAGAACTTGTATTTCGAAATGCAGGGAAACCATTCACTGTATCACTTATTAATTTAATTGGATATCCTATCATTTTATTCTTGATGATAGCAGGGATGATTTTTGCTTTTCGTAGCTCTAGTTTTCAAAGTAAATTGAGGGAGTTTTCTATTATATATGTAGTAATGGCTGTCATTCCAATGGTTTTACTTGTTGGATTAATGCTGCTTAATAAACAGTATGGTACAGCATTTTTCTCTTTATCCTCGATTCAAAGTTATATTCTTGGTTTCTTATTATTTGCAGCAGCTATAATAATTAATTTTCGTTTAAATAGCTGGATGGGGGTATTAACATTATTTGTTTTGCTTTTTATTATGTTTGTATTTGAATACTTTAAAATTAATAATACGGAATGGGGAAATTTAGAGCCAATTGTGTCGTATGGAAGCTTAGTACTGCTTATGATGTGGGATTCTAAACGTCAAAATATTGTGCAGAGATAGTTAAGATAGGAAAGAGTTAGAGGTTTTCAAAACAATCAAAGTAGTTTCTAGAAGATACAGGAGCGTATTTAACGGTAAAAGGAATAAAAGAAGATATAAAGTCTTTTGGGGTAGAAGAGAGGAATTACTCATATAAATTCATGGTGGTTTTTCAACATATAGGTCGCTGCTATGCAGGATACAACATGACCTGTACTCGTTTTCTTCTTTTGTTTTCAGCTTTGCATGTGGTAGGAAAAGGCTCTGACCGTTTCTATGCGCGGCCAGATGCTCTCGTCCCCCTAAAAAGAAAGGAGTTTTTATGTCGGTTTTTTAACTTGTATATATAGAAGTACCTGCAACAATTACTTTTTTTCTTTACGCAATAAAGGGCTTTGTAAAGATAATTCTCTTTGAGTATTTGTTAATAAGGAATCTATTTGTGATTTATGAGGGGGAGGAACGATATAATGCATAAGATTTGTAGGAGAAGGATGGTGTTCGGAACCGTTTGGACACTCGGGATCTGCATTTGTAAGCTTGTCCTGTACACGTCGTGTGAATAAAATGTGACCAAATTCGTGTGCAAGTGTGTACATGTTCCTCGAAGCTGAAGCGGCATTTGTTAATACAATGTAACCTTTAATTTGTGTGTGAATGGCTAAAGAATAGGCGCAAGCGATAATGGATTGTTCTTGAAAATAATTACTGCCGATATAACAAATATAAATATCACATTGCGAGGCAAGTTCCCTGCACTCAGCAAATAAAGAAGTCAACTTTGGTTGTGATTTTAGCGAAGATACATAACTAATCTCACCATCATGAAAACGATATGGCTCATCTAGTACGTTGACATCCTTAATTTTAAATACGATAGGATGCCAAATATATTCAGCAATTGCAATATCTTTAGCAATACGTTCTTTATCAATATGAGATCCGGGAGTAATGCAAATACATATGTTAACATAAGGACGCATAGGAGGCACCTCAAATATAGTGAATTTTTCTGTCTGGATAAAAAGGAAATGAACTTAACGATTGAAAAAAGGGGGGATAAATGTTTTTAATGTATTTATATTATTTTTTTGTCGAACTAGGTAGGGAGAATATTCTTTATTTGATAAGAGTTGCGGAAGTATAGCATCCTCTTTATTTAGTAAACTGCTAAAATTTGTGATCATATGTGAGAACTGTTCATCAGTAATCATACCACTCGAGTGCCAATAACACATCATTGCATAAGCAAGGGAACTTGTATCGACGTTTACGTTCACATTAACATTAGAATTTCCGCTGTTTGAAATTTCGGAGCTATTTCGCCGCATGGTCAACCCTCCTTACAAAAATAGGCTACTTTTAGTAGCCTATTCATTTAAATTATTTTTGTTTTTGTTTTGGCTTTGGATTCGGATTTGGCTTTGGTTTTTGTTTTGGCTTTGGTTTTTGTTTTGGCTTTGGCTTTGGATTCGGCTTTGGTTTTGGAATTGGTTTTGGCCTTGGTTTTGGAATTGGTTTTGGAATTGGTTTTGGTTACTCTGCTGGGATGGAGTAGCATTATTTAATGCATTCGTTAAGAATGGAAGCAGGGCTGCTAATAGTTGGTTTGTAGCATCTGTATTCGATTGCCCTTGTCTCTGATTCTGTTCTACATCAGTAGGCTGCCGATTAGAAGAAGCTGTTTCAGAATCTATATCAGAGTCTACATTTAAATTTACGTGGGAGTTTCCACTATCTGAAATTTGAGCAACGTTATGATTGTGTGCATGTCTTTCTGTTACTTCGTCTGGGGGATCGGGCTGAGTATACTGGAGTCTTTTTCGATCGCGATCGTGATTACTATAAGACAAGAAAATCCTCTCCTTTAGTAGCTACATAAAATGTCTATACGATACTTTATGTAAAAAGAGAGAAAGTGTATGGACAAATGAACCATCACTTTGAGTTGTTTTTTATTTTGTTATAACGTGAGTTAATAATAATTTATTATATTTACATGAATTTGTGAAAAATTTTAATACAAAAATAGGGGCATTTGTATTAGCAGCTGTGTTTCAGATAAAGGATTTGTTCATTTTCTCTGAAACTTGAGGATGGGGCTTTACTATTCGTAAATAGCAGAATAAAAAAATGATGAAAAGAAGTCAGAAAATAGTCAAACTTCGACACGCTTATATATCCATTTTTTGTTATAGTAAAAAGAAAAGGGGGAAAAAACATGTATACACTTAAAATTGTTTCAGACCGTGAAGCTATTTATCAATTTGCGAGTTATGCTCAAGTTGTACAAGGGGTAGAAAATGTATATGTGGAAGTGGGTGAAACGTTGTATGAGCCCCCGCTCATGAAGTTTTATGTTCATGTCTCCGTCAAAGAAGGGTATGAACACGGAAAAGCATTGCGGGAAATTGCACGTTTAGTAGAATTAGGACGTTTTACATATGTACATTACCGAGATGAAGAAATTGAAAGAGCATTTGAAGACGTAAAATATGAAAGTCATATAGGCTAGATAATGTAAGAGGAAGGGGCTAATGTGAGTTAGCCTCTTTTGTGTGAATAAAAATATTTTATATGTATCAAACAAATAAAGAAGGAATTTTGCTATTATAGGAGGGGGAAAGAAAGGGGAGTTACATAATGGGGTATATACAGGAGCTAAGGGAATTAGTTGGAACAAAACCACTTATAATAGTAGGATCAGCAATTATTGTTTTAAATGAAAAGAATGAAGTATTATTACAACTTCGTTCTGACACAGATGATTGGGGATTGCCAGGGGGAGCAATGGAGTTAGGAGAAACAATTGAAGAAACAGCAGAGAGGGAATTAAGAGAGGAAACTAGTTTAAAAGCAGATTCCTTACAGTTTCTCGGTGTGCTCTCTGGTCAAGACTTATATTATCGTTATCCTCACGGAGACGAAATTTATAATGTAATCAATGTATTTCAAGCGCATCATGTGTATGGTGAAATGAAATGTGATGAAGAAGGATTGGATATTCAATATTTTCCGATTGATAAGTTGCCGAAATTGAATACAACAACAGAAAAAATTCTTCAAAAATTTTTATTAGCATTAACAGAATAGAAGGAGATAAGTATCCTTCTATTTTAATTTTATTAAATATTTTTATTTTTTAGTTACTTTCTAATATAATAGACATAGATATGCATCTTATGGTATTTCATCCGAATTTTACTAGGATACATAAGAGAGGAGAAAGTACACGATGCGTAATGTAGTCGTTACAGCGGCAGTTCGTTCACCGATTGGAACATTTGGAGGAGCTTTCAAAAATGTAAAACCAACTGAACTTATAGTTCCTGTATTGCAGGAAGCTGTAAAAAGAGGCGGTGTGTCGCCCCATGAAGTAGATGAAGTGATTTTAGGTCACTGTATTCAGCGAACAGATGAGGCAAATACAGCAAGAACAGCAGCTCTTATGGCGGGATTTCCTGATACGGTTACTGGTTACACAATTCAGCGTCAATGCGCTTCAGGTATGCAGGCGCTAATTTCAGCCGCAATGCAAATTCAATTAGGTGTAAGTGATGTTGTTGTTGCAGGGGGAGTAGAAGCGATGAGCTCTAGTCCGTATCTATTAAAAGAGAACCGCTGGGGACAACGACTACAACATGGAGAAATTCGTGATATGGTGTGGGAAGTGCTAGAAGATCCAATCCATCATATTATGATGGGAGAAACTGCGGAAAATCTTGCCAAGCAATCTGAAATTTCTCGCGAAGAACAGGATGAAGTAGCGCTGTTAAGTCATCAACGTGCTCTTCATGCAATCGAAGCGGGTTATTTTGATGAACAAATTGTGCCGATTACGATAAAGGAACGTAGAAAAGAGATTGTCGTTTCTAAAGATGAACATCCTCGTGCAGATATTACGTTAGAAAAACTTTCGGGTTTAAAGGCAGCTTTTCGCAAGGGTGGCACAGTAACTGCTGGAAACGCATCAGGTATTAATGACGGAAGTGCAGCGTTAGTCTTAATGAGTGAAGAGAAAGCGAAAGAAAAGGGGCTGCAACCATTAGCGAGAATTGTTGGATACTCTGTAGCAGGCGTAGATCCTAAAATTATGGGAATTGGGCCAGTTCCAGCAATTCAAAAAGGACTGCAAAATGTAAATTGGTCGGTAAATGATGCCGATTTATTTGAAATTAATGAAGCATTTGCTGCACAATATTTAGCAGTAGAGAAAGAATTAGGCTTGGATCGTGAAAAAGTAAACGTAAACGGCAGTGGAATAGGTCTTGGTCATCCAATTGGATGTACAGGAGCACGTATTACAGTAAGCTTGATTCATGAATTAAGAAGACGAGGATTAGAAAAGGGTATTGCTTCTCTTTGCGTCGGTGGCGGTATGGGAGTAGCGTTATTTATAGAAGCATTATAATAACAAAACCAGCTAGTGTATCTACTAGCTGGTTTTGTTTATGAACGGAAGAGATGATGAAATAGTCTTTCGCGATCTTCAAAAAAGAGTTTCATCGTTTGATAATGTTCGGTTTCTTCTAACGTAATTTCTTGTATTTTCTCTTGATGTAAAGAGTACATAATCGCGTCTGGATATGCCATTAAAATCGGGGAATGTGTAGCTATAATAAATTGTGCATTTTGATTAATGAGCTCGTGCATACGAATTAACATGGAAAGTTGGCGCATTGGTGATAAGGCAGCTTCAGGCTCATCTAAAATATAGAGTCCGTTACCAGAAAAACGGTTCATAAATACAGAGAAAAATGATTCACCGTGGGACTGTTCGTGGAGGGAAGTACCCCCATAAGAGCGAATAGCATCAATTTCATCAATATAAGATGCAACATTATAAAAAGATTCCGCACGAAGAAAAAATCCATCTTTCGGTTTTTGTAAACCTTTTCTGAGTATGAGGTATTCATGCAAGTCAGAATGAGAAGCGTTTGTCGAAAAACGAAAATTTTTTGTCCCTCCCTCTGGGTTGAATCCCCATGCAGTGGCAATTGCTTCTAATAATGTTGATTTTCCTGTCCCATTTTCTCCTATAATATAGGTAACCTTTGGATGAAAGGACAAAGATTGTAATGAATGAACAACAGGCAAGGAAAAGGGATATACAGAAAATGATGGGATTTTGTCTTTTTTTAATAAAATCGTTTGCAAAAAAGGTTGTTTCTCTAGCAATATAAGAACCTCACTTCAAAGTAGATTATATTTCTAAAGTAGCAGAAAAGCTAAGCGATAGACAACTTATGTAAATACAAGTTGAAAAACGAACATAAAAATCCCTTTTTTAGGAGAGAGAGGATCTAAGCATGCATAGCAGCGACTTATATGTCAAAAAATTCAAATGGATATATATATAGTATAATAGTACATGCAATGATAGTTTCATAGTATGTACTGACAGGAGAAGGATTATGAAAATATGGAACGTATTTTGTATTTTATGTAGTTTTGTCATCATTTTAAGTGGTTGTACTCAGCAGGAAAGAGTGAAGCAACCGAAGAAGCAGGCCATTCCAGAAACAGATGAGTATGGTGGTATACAATTAACAAAAGTAGGACAAGAGATTAAAGAGAAAAACTGGGGTACTTTAACGTTAGAACAAATCAAACATGTAAATGAAACATTTATAGTTGGAACGATGAAAATTTATGTAGAAAATGTAAGAGTTATTACATTATCAAATATGGAACCTGAAACAAAAGAGACGTTGAAAATGTATACAAAATTAACTCCGGAAGAAGTACAACACCGCTTAGGAGAGACACTGGAGCAAACAGAGGCAGAATTATATGCATCACTAAGTGGACAAGATATTGGTGATACTGCTAAATATCTTGAAATCACATATAAGGTTGAAAATGCAGGCGACAAAGAGATGCAGTTCTTTTCTATGAATGATGTAACTGTAAATGAAAAGCAACAATTTCATGTGCCAACGAAAAACTTCTTATATGCAGAAGATACGCTTGTTGGTACAAAAAGTGTAACGAGAGAGGATTATAGTTCTGGAGAAACAAGGGAAGGGTTAATCGGTCTTTTATTAAGTGACAATAATGAAAAAGTAAAAACGATTTCTTTTACAACAGATATACTTGCAATAGGAGACATACATGAAAAAATTGCAGAACCACAAACATTTACCATTTCACTATAATAGTGAAATGGTTTTTTCATTGTTATATAAATACAAATTTAAAAAATCGACATAAAAACCCTCTTTCTATTTAGGTGGGCGAGAGCATCTGGTTATGCATAGAAGCGGTCAGGGCCTTTTTTCTACCACATGCGTGATTAAACAAAGGGAACAAGTGAGTACAGGTCATGTTGTATTCAGCAGAGCTAAACAAAGATGTCGAAAAATTACAATGGATATATATAGTAGGATAGGAAATATGTCGTTTTATAGAGAATTTATATTTATATAGTGTTTAGTTTAGTAGGGAGATGAAAAAATGTATATTGTCAAAGCTAATGTAAATGATGCAAAAGCACTCGCACATGTTCATGTTGATAGTTGGAGAGAAACATATGAAGGGATTATGCCAAAAGAAGTGTTAGATAAAAAATCGTATGAGCAGCGAGAAGGACTATGGAGAAAAATATTACAAGAACAGCAATCGCATGTTTATGTTGCTAAAACAGTTGCCGGAAAAATAATCGGTTTTGCAGATGGTGGGAAAGAGCGAACAGGTAGTTATGAATATGAAGGAGAGTTATATGCGATATATATTTTAAAAGAATACCAGCGTAATCAACTGGGGAAAAGATTGCTAAAAGCGGTAGCAGCGGATTTATATAAGAATGGCTATCAGTCTATGCTTGTTTGGGTAGTAGCAAATAATCCCTCTAAATATTTTTATGAAGCAGTACAAGGTTCTTTTATAGATGAGAAAAATATTGAAGAATTGCACGTAAAAGAACTTGCATACGGTTGGAAAGATATAAAAATTCTTCTTATATAATACAACTCCCCGCTCGTTTTATCATTTCATGAATATAATGAAGTGAATAGAGTGAAAGGAGAGACAATCCGTGAGAATGTTCACGGTTTTGGCTGGATTTATTATAGTCGCTTGCTTTCAAATAGGTTTCTTATATATGTTACAACGAATTGAGCAAATATCTCCTATGTATCTTCTATGTGAATTTATATATATAGTAGTACTATTTGGATATGGAATGGGCAGTGCACATTATTTTTATAAACATAAGAAGTATATATTTATAGTCGTATTTATCTTTTTCTACATCTGGGGATATTATAGTTACAACGATAGTGTTCAAGGCATTTTGCAACTGCATATTGTATCGATTCAACAGGCATTGCAATTATTATTTTGTATTATGTTTGGAGCTATTGTTTATGGAATGTTGTTTTATAAAGAAAATACGGAAAAAAAGGTCAAATGAAATATTTTCATTTGACCTTTTTTTAAGATTCTTGTTTTGCTTTCGTAAAGTAAGTTTTTACGTTCTGTAATTGCAGTTGTTCTGAGATGCGAAATTCTTGTTTTTGTTCGTCAAATTGTTTTTTTGTATAGGGACCAAACCGGCGGTTATTTTTTAAATCGATAATCCAATAATTCTCTTTTGCTTGATTGGTGAGAGAAGCATCAGGATTGTTAGGATCATCCGTTTGTTCCATTTGTTTTGCTAAAATATAAGCGTCATTCCAGGCAATTTCTACAATTTTTGCTGGGATATATTGAGAAGCATATAGGGCATCTGACTTTGGGAATAGTTCTAGTGCATCACCGCCAACGTTAATGAGCTCATATTCATCGCTAACGCTGTAATGAGATTGATTATAATTTGTTGCACAACTAGCTAGAAGTATGAAAGAGCAGAAAATGATGAATCGTTTCAAAATGAGCTCCTCCTTCAGAAATGTGACTGATACATATTGTACAGGAAAAGAGAGTAAAACACCAATTTATGAGTTGTTTACAACTGTTTTTAGACATGATACGATGAAACAGTTAATATAGGATAGAAAAAGGAGTCGACACAACATGAAGCTGAAAATACATCGTCCAGCGATCGTTATGAATCGCATAGGGGCTGCAATTATCGATATGTTTTTCATTTCTGTTCTGTACGGTGCTGTTGTCTCAATTACAACAGGGAACTATAAAGCGATTTTGAATCGTTTTAATGTGAGTTCAGGAGATATTCGTTACGATCTTGGACTTGTATGTTTATTAATGGCGCTTTATTTTATCGTTCTACCATTTATTTGGAATGGATATACACCAGGGAAAAAATTCACACGTACAAAACTTGTATCACTTACAGATGAAAAGTTAACGTTAGGAATATTAACAATGAGGTTTATTGTATTGTTAATACCAAATATCTTATTTCTTGGAATCCCAGCATTATGTAATATATACATAATGCTGTTTAGAAGTGATAATAGCGGTTTTCATGATCTCATAGTAAAAACTAGAGTTATAAGTATTGTATAGAAAAGAGAAGCAGTTGCTTCTCTTTTCTAATTACTGTAAAATTTCTTTTGCAATAATTGAGTAAAAGAAATTTTACAATAAAATTTTTGTTAAGTCTAAATTTTTACAAAATTCGATACTTTTAATTGGTATAATAGAATTTGTATAGGACAGGCATCTCCTATATAGTACCCTCCATATTGGTGGCGCGTCACGGAAAGGCGCGCTTTTTTTATTTATAATAAAGAGTAATAATTTTATATTGGGGAGGAGCGAACTGATGGGAGGAAGTTTATTATTTTGGGGAACTCTTATTTTTGTCGGTCTAGCTTTTGATCCATATAATAGTAAGAAAAAAGAGAAAGTTCAAAAGTAAACGATTACATCTTATATATCTATCTTTTCCTGCTTGCAGATGTTTTGAAAAAAGGAGTATACTGTGACGGTAAGACTAACCAGAAGGAGTAATGACGATGAAGCTAGCAGGAAAAATTGTCGTTGTAACAGGTGGTGGCATCGGTATTGGCCGTAGCACGGCTCTTTTGTTGGCAGGGCGAGGTGCAAAAGTAATTGTGACAGATATTGATGAGGAAAGCGGACAAGCAACAGTCGAAGAAATTGTAGAATTAGGTGGAGATGCAATTTTTGTTACTCACGATATGAGTAAGCAAAGTGATTGGCGACACGTTTTAGAAGTTGCACTTGAAGTCTATAATAGGGTTGATATGTTGTTTAATAATGCTGGATTATATAAAATAGATCCAATTTTTTCTCATGAAAAAGAGAACGATTCCACTACACTTTGTATAAATGACGTCTGGATAAAAATAAAACAATTGACGTCATCTTTTATGAAGCAGCAAGAAGAAATAATGTTAACAGATTTACCGATTTCTGGTGTTATAGGAGCAAGGCAACAATCGTTTCAGACAGCAGAAGTAGTATTATAATGGAAAACCGTCCATGAATATGGACGGTTTCTTTGTATTTAGCGAATGCGGTTTTCGGTTTTTACATCAAAGAAGTGCGCTTTATTCATATCAAAAGCAAGCTGGATTTGATCACCATTTGTGAAAGTATGTCTCGCATCGACACGTGCTGAAAAATCTTGACCTCCAAGTTTCATATATAAAATAGATTCTGCGCCTAATAGTTCAGCAACATCGATTTTTGTTGTAAATGTTGTATCTTGTGAAGCTTCTAAAAATAAGAGTTCATCATGAATATCTTCTGGGCGAATTCCTAAAATAACTTCTTGATTGCTGTAGCCTTGTTCGCTTAGTAGTTTCATTTTTCCTTCAGATACTTTAATTTTTATCTTATTGTCTATTACAAAGTGAGTCCCTGTTAACTGACCACGGAAAAAGTTCATCGCAGGAGAGCCAATAAATCCGCCAACGAAAATATTTTCTGGTGTTTCATATACTTCTTTTGGTGTTCCAATCTGCTGTATTTTCCCATCTTTCATAACAACAAGGCGCGATGCCATTGTCATAGCTTCTGTTTGGTCATGTGTTACATAAATAGTTGTTGTCCCAAGTTTTTGATGCAGCTTAGAAATCTCTGAGCGCATTGTTACACGTAATTTTGCATCAAGGTTTGATAATGGCTCGTCCATTAAGAAAACCTTTGCATCACGAACAATGGCACGTCCTAATGCAACACGTTGTCGTTGTCCTCCAGATAATGCTTTTGGTTTTCGATTTAAATATTCTTCTAGTCCTAAAATACGGGCTGCATCTTTCACGCGGCGATCAATTTCATCTTTTGTTATTTTACGAAGCTTTAAGCCAAATGCCATGTTATCATAAACACTCATATGCGGATAGAGTGCATAGTTTTGAAAGACCATTGCAATGTCGCGATCTTTTGGAGGAACATCATTCATTACTTTGCCATCAATTGAAAATTCACCTTTTGAAATATCTTCTAAACCAGCGACCATTCGTAATGTTGTTGATTTCCCGCATCCAGATGGACCAACGAATACGATAAACTCTTTATCTCGTATGTGTAAATTGAAATCTGTTACTGCTGTTACATTGTTATCATATATTTTGTAAATGTTTTCTAATTTTAGTTCTGCCATAACTTTTCCCCCTAGCAAAAAAAGTGTGCAAACGTTTTCTTTCGTTTTATTATAAATGAAGGCATGAAAAAAAGAAATAAAAAAATTAAAACGTTTTCATGTTTTTTGAAAGCGTAGTTTAAATATTGTGTTCTTAGTATTAGCAGGGCGCTGGTTTTACAATTATTTGATAATAGGAAAGGTGTAAGTCTGTTTTCATTTTATTTAAAATCTGTTATCATTCACTAATGAAAACGTTTGCGCCTATTTGTAATTAAATAATGAAATGGGGTAGCATGATGAAGAAACAGTGGTGGAAAGAAAGTGTTGTATATCAAATTTACCCTCGCAGCTTTATGGATAGTAATGGTGATGGTATTGGTGATCTTCGCGGAATTATTTCAAAGCTTGATTATTTGCAAGAACTAGGCATTGATGTAATTTGGTTATCGCCAGTTTATGAATCTCCAAACGATGATAATGGTTATGATATTAGCGATTATCGTAAGATTATGAATGAGTTTGGGACGATGAATGATTGGGATGAATTGTTAGAAGAAATGCATAAACGTAATATGAAATTAATGATGGATTTAGTTGTCAATCATACTTCAGATGAACATCATTGGTTTGTTGAATCTCGGAAATCAAAGGATAATTCATATCGAGATTATTATATTTGGCGTAAAGGAAAAAGTGGAAAAGAGCCAAATAACTGGGGAGCTGCTTTTAGTGGATCTGCTTGGCAGTATGATGAAACAACAGATGAATATTATTTACATTTATTCTCAAAAAAGCAACCGGATTTAAACTGGGATAATGAACGTGTGCGTAAAGAGATTTATGAAATGATGGAATTTTGGCTTGAAAAAGGGATTGATGGTTTCCGTATGGATGTCATTAATTTTATTTCAAAAACAGAAGGGCTCCCAGCTGTTGATACCGAAGAAGAAGGATATGTATCAGGGCATCAATATTTTATGAATGGACCTAATATTCATACGTATTTACATGAAATGAATCAAGAAGTGCTGTCTAAATATGATATTATGACAGTTGGTGAAATGCCAGGTGCAACAACGGAAGAAGCTAAACTTTATACAGATGAAGAGCGTCAGGAATTACAGATGGTATTTCAGTTTGAACATATGGATTTAGATTCTGGAGAAAACGGTAAATGGGATGTGATACCATGCTCACTCCTTACGCTAAAGCAGAATTTAACAAAGTGGCAAAAAGCATTAGAACATATAGGATGGAATAGTTTGTATTGGAACAATCATGATCAGCCGCGTGTTGTCTCTCGCTTTGGTAACGATACAACTTATCGTATTTCGTCAGCGAAAATGTTAGCGACGGTACTTCATATGATGAAAGGCACTCCTTATATTTATCAAGGTGAAGAGATTGGAATGACAAATGTCAAATTTGCTTCAATCGATGAGTACCGTGATATTGAAACACTGAATATGTATCACGAAAAAGTGAATGAACGTGGTGAGAATCCAGAAATAGTAATGCAATCTATTTATGTGAAAGGCCGCGATAATGCTCGGACACCGATGCAATGGGAAGACAGCGAACATGCTGGGTTTACAACGGGTAATCCGTGGCTTCAAGTAAATCCTAATTATAAAGACATCAATGCGTGGCAGGCATTACGTGATCCAAATTCAATTTTTTATCACTATAAGAAATTGATTGAGCTTCGTAAAAAGCATGAAATCATTGTGTATGGTACGTATGATTTAATTTTAGAAGATCATCCATCTATTTTTTCTTATGTAAGAACATGGAAAGATGAGAAATTAGTTGTGATTGCGAATTTTACTGAAGCTTCATGTGTATTTGAATTACCGAAAGAGATAACATATAGTAATTTAGAGTTATTAATCCACAATTATGATGTGCAGGATGAATCAATTGAAAATATTGTTCTACAACCGTATGAAGCACGGGTGTACAAATTGAAATAAGCAATATATAACTAGGCAATAGAGAGGCTTTGAGATTGTGTAAAAAGAGGGTTATGTTGGTACATAAAAACGACACGTGGCTTGTAAATGATGAGATACAACACATCTCAGTTTTTAGAGAATAGTTGCCGGACATGATAGAATCGCAGGGTGTTTGCTGCTTCGTCTTACGTGAAAAATGAAATCAAAAAAGCCTTGTATAGAAAACAAGGCTTTTTTGATTTACCATGTTAAAATTGAAAATCCGTATGGTGGAAGTGTAACTTGTAATGAGTTTGTATCGGCAGAAAACTCTTCTTTTGTATATAGATTTATAATTTTTTTGCCAGCGATATCATAAGGGATAGGAGCTGTAATTTTCTGGTTTGTTGCATTTAAAACAAAAAAGATTGTTTCGTCTTTGTATGTTTTTATATAAGAGATATAATCGTGTTTGCTATTTGTTTCAATCCATTGAAATGAACCATGTCCACTAAAGGCTTTATATTGTTTTCGCAGTGAAATTAATGTTTGTATATGCTTAAATAATACTTTATCTTGTTTATTTTCATACCAAACCATACATTTTCGGCAATCAGGATCCATTCCACCATCCATACCGATTTCATCACCATAATAAATACATGGTGAACCAATGAAAGAAAGGTGGAATACGTATAGTAATTTCACTTTATCCTTATTTCCATTACAAGTTGTCAAAATCCTCGGTGTATCATGGCTATCTAATAGATGAAAGGCAGCTTCATTTACATTCATGGAATATGAATGTAAAGATGCTGTAATGTGTTCCATAAATTCACTAGCTTTAATCGTTTCATGTGCAAAGTAAGAAAGAAGGGCATTTGTAACAGGGTAACTCATAACAGCATCAAATTGGTCGCCCTGTAGCCATGGGAGTGCATCATGCCAAATTTCTCCTAAAATATATACTTCAGGATTAATTGCTTTTATTTCACTACGGAACTCTCTCCAAAAGCTATGATCCACTTCATTTGCAACATCAAGTCGCCAACCGTCAATGTGAAACTCTCGTACCCAATAACGTCCTACTTCTAGTAAGTATTCTTTTACGTCTGGATGAGTAGTATTTAGTTTTGGCATATGTGGTGTAAAAGCGAAAGTATCATAATTAGGCAAAGGTGCTGTTGTAATTGGAAATTCATGAATATGAAACCAGTCTTTGTAAGGAGAGCATTCTCCTTTTTCAAGAACATCTTGAAATTTATCGAAAAAGTATCCGCAATGATTAAATACAGCATCTAGCATGATTTTTATACCACGTTGATGGCATGCTTCTACAAGCTTCTGAAATGTTTCCTTCGTCCCAAATTGAGGATCGATTTCCATATAATCAATTGTGTCATATTTATGATTAGAGTGCGCTGTAAAGATAGGGGTAAAGTAAATACCAGAAATACCAAGTTCCACAAGGTAATCAAGATGATTCATAATGCCAGCGAAGTCCCCGCCAAAAAAATTTGTTGCGGTTGGATTTGTGCTGCCCCAAGAAAGAGAGTTAGCTGGATTGTATGTATGATCTCCATTAGCAAATCTCTCTGGGAAAATTTGATACCACACTGCATCTTTTACCCATGAAGGGGCTGTAAAAACATCTTTTTCATGAATAAATGGGAAGCAAAAGTAATAGCCAACATCGTCGGTAGGTGCTTCGGAGAAGAAGCCTCTTTCGGTAAAAATGATAGATTCAGTACTGTTTTTTAGTTCGAACCCGTATCGTAAGCGCTTAAATTTCGGTTCAATTGATACAAACCAATAATCAAATAAATCTGTCGAACCACTCTTTTTCATTGATATTTTTGCTGTGAGCCATTTCCCATTTTGCCATTCATATGGATCACCATAAATGAAGGAAACTACATCTACATCGTTTTTTTTTGTACGCAGCCGAATGTGAAGTGTTTTTTGATCGTAAGCGTATGCGTAATTATCTTTTGGCCTATGGTATATAGCTTCTTTGAACATATAGAAAGTCCCCCTTGAATATTTTTATCAATAAATATATGCTGCAAACGATTGCTTTTTAATATACTTTTAATATTGCTTATAAGAGTAGTACTCATTCCATATAAAGTCAATGGATGTATAGATTAACTTTATAAATTTTAAAAAAATAATATTGCAAAATTTATAAAAGAATGTATAATGATAGACAAATAGCGCAAACGTTTTCATAGATTGGAAAGTTGTTTGTGCTTCTATTAAACTATTATATGCAAACGTTTTCATTTTTTGGTTATTATGTACATATTTTAGGAGGTAGTTAGGGATGAAGAAGAAAGCGTTATCTTTATTAACAGTTTCAGCTTTGACAATCGGAATGTTATCCGCGTGTGGTCCGAAAGATTCAGGGAAAAAAGAAGCGAGCAAGGAGAAGAAAGATTATGATCTTCTTGTTTGGGAAGATCAGAAAAAAGGTGTTGCTTTAGATCCAGCCGTAAAAAGTTTTGAAAAGAAATATAATGTAAAAGTAAAAGTTGTAGAAGTTCAGATGACGAAACAAGAAGAAAAACTTCGACTTGACGGTCCGGCTGGTACAGGGCCAGATGTTGTAACATTGCCGCATGATCATATTGGGAATGCAGCAACAGAGGGGCTGCTTTCTGAAATGAAAGTAGATGATTCTGTTAAGAGCAAGTTTACTGATTTGTCACTAAAAGCACAAACATATGATGGGAAATTATACGGTTTACCAAAAGCTATTGAAACCCCGGTATTTATTTACAATAAAAAATTAATGCCAAAAGCGCCAGAAACGATGGATGAACTGTTTAATTTTTCAAAAGGGTTTACGAAAGACGGGAAATACGGATTTTTAGCATTAGGAGATAACTTCTATTTTGCGAATGCATTTATGGCTGGTATGGGTGGTTATGTATTTGGTGAGAAAGATGGTAAACCGAGCCCAGCAGATATTGGTTTAAACAATAGCGGTGCAGTACAAGGTGCAGAATATATTCAAAAATGGTATAAAGAAAACTTATTTCCAAAAGGTATTATCGGTGAGTCTGGCGGTTCAGCTGCAGATGGATTATTTAATGAAGGAAAAGCAGCATCTATTATGAACGGTCCATGGGCATTTCAAGCGATTGAAAAAGCAAAGATTGACTATGGTGTAGCTCCAATGCCAAAATTACCAAATGGTCAACCGTTGAAAACATTTGTTGGTGTAAAAGGATGGCATGTAACAAGCTTTTCAAAAAATAAAGATTTAGCAGCAAAATTCACTGATTGGGTAACAAATGAAGAAAATGCAAAAATTCGTTTTGAAAAAACAAAAGAAATTCCTCCAGTGAAATCAGTGATGGAAGACCCAATTATTAAAGATAGCGAAGTTGCAAAAGCGGTAGTAGCGCAAGCGGAAAATAGTATTCCAATGCCGAATATTCCAGAAATGCAAGAAGTTTGGAAACCAGCGGGTGATGCGCTGCAATTAGTTGTAACAAACAAGCAAGATCCAAAAGCTGCACTTGATGGGGCTGTGAAACAAATTAAAGGAAACATTGAAGCAAATCATAGTAAGCAAAAATAATATAGAATTCGTGTCTTTTGTATACAAAAGACACGAATTCTCCTCCTTCCAAGGGGAAGAAAAAAAGGGGGAAGAACCATGCAGACATCCTTTGAACCAGCTCATGCAGGAAACGGTTCAAAACACCGAAAAACAGCGGCAACGTTGTCTATTATTCCGGGTATTGGTCAACTGTACAATAAACAATATGTAAAAGGTATTATTTTTTTAGTATTGACTTGTTCGTTTTTTGTAGCATTTGCTGACTTATTAAATATTGGGTTGTGGGGGATTGTAACGCTCGGTACAGAAGTTCCTCGTGATCACTCTATCTTTCTATTAGTAAAAGGGATTTTAGCGCTTATCGTTATTGTGTTTGGATTAAGCGTATATGCTTTTAATTTATATGATGCATATCAAAATGGGAAAAGGCGTGATGAAGGAATACCGTTACACTCTGTAAAAGAGCAGTATCATCATTTATTAGACCAAGGCTTTCCATATATGATGGTTTCGCCAGGATTTCTGTTATTAATCTTTGTTGTTGTACTTCCAATTATTTTCGTCATACTCATTGCATTTACAAACTATGATTTATATCATTCTCCTCCTGCAAAACTTGTAGATTGGGTTGGTTTTAAAAATTTTGTCGATATTTTCACATTACCAATGTGGCGAAGTACATTTGTAAGTGTATTTTCTTGGACAATCATTTGGACGTTTTTCGCAACGACATTGCAAGTAGCGCTTGGGATTTTCTTGGCAATTTTAGTGAATCAGCCAGGAATTAAAGGGAAAGCGATAATTCGTACCATTTTTATTTTACCTTGGGCCGTTCCAGCATTCGTATCGATTCTCGTATTTGCTGGGATGTTTAATGAATCATTTGGTGCCATTAACAATCAAGTGTTAGCTCTATTTGGAATTGAAAAAATTGCTTGGATGACAGACCCATTTTGGACGAAAGTTGCCTTAATTTCCATTCAAACATGGCTTGGTTTTCCTTTTATCTTTGCAATGACGACAGGTATACTGCAATCGATTCCAAGTGAATTGTATGAAGCTGCGACGGTAGATGGTGCGACAGCTTGGCAACAATTTCGTAAAATTACATTACCGCTCGTTTTATATGCGACTGCTCCTATTTTAATTACGCAATATACGTTCAACTTTAACAATTTCAGTATTATTTATCTGTTTAACGACGGTGGTCCAGCTGTATCGGGACAAAATGCAGGCGGAACAGATATTTTAATTTCTTGGATTTATAAGTTGACGATGACATCGTCTCAATATGGGAAAGCAGCAGCACTTACGATGATTTTATCGTTAATTGTTATTTCAGTTGCTTTATGGCAATTTAAAAGAACAAAATCATTCCAAGAAGAGGATATGATGTAAATGAACATAAAACGACAGAAGATATTACGTCTTTCATTAAGTTATTTTGTAATTTTCATGATGTGTGTAATTATTTTCTATCCATTATTATGGATTGTAGGATCATCATTTAACCCAGGAGATAGTCTCTCTGGATCAAGTATCATTCCTAAAAATGCAACGCTGGATCATTACAAAAAACTACTTGATCTCTCGCAAAGTAACTATGTACTTTGGTATAAAAATACGTTGAAAGTTAGTATTTTGACAATGATTTTCTCTGTATTGTCAATTAGTTTTACAGCATATGCATTTTCGAGATATCGTTTTGTCGGAAGAAAGAATGGGTTACTAACATTTTTAATTCTCCAAATGATCCCAAACTTTTCAGCGTTAATTGCATTGTATGTTTTAGCGCAGCTAACAGGATTAATGGATACACATATTGCGTTGATTTTAATTTATGTTGGCGGTGCAATTCCGATGAATACGTGGCTCATGAAAGGATACTTTGATACGATTCCAAAAGAATTAGACGAATCAGCTCGTATGGATGGGGCAGGACATTTTCGGATTTTTTGGCAAATTATTATGCCTTTAGCAAAACCAATTGTAGCGGTTGTAGCGTTATTTACTTTTATTGGTCCATTTACTGATTTTATTTTAGCGAGTATCATTTTACGTACACCAGAAAATTATACATTAGCTGTTGGATTATATGAAATGGTAGCGAAAAAATTCGGTAATGAATTTACAACATTTGCGGCAGGCTCGGTATTAATTGCAATACCAATTTCAATTTTGTTCTTATCTTTGCAAAAATATTTTATTTCTGGTTTAACAGCTGGAGGAACGAAGGGATAAATGGGACAGCATGTCTCATTTATCTTTTTTTATAGGAATATCGGTTTAGATAATATAAGAACAGGGTAATTATAAAAAAAATAGCATATAGTATAGGAAAATAATGCTCTATCCCTTACAATACATGGAGAGGGAGATTATAGACTGACATTGATAGAAATTTTTCGGATGGAATAAAGTGGATTTTTTATCAGTGAGAGGGCTTTATCCATCATCTGTTTTCTTCATTTTCTCTGAATCTTGAGGTGGAAAGTTTACTGCCCGTTAATGGGGAATGGAAATAGAAGTAATTTGTATAAATGATTTAAAGAAAAGAAGAGAGGAGGAACAAATTTATGACAGTTACAATTAAAGACGTGGCAAAAAAAGCAAATGTTGCTCCTTCTACGGTTTCACGTGTAATTGCTGATAATCCGAGCATTAGTGAGAAAACAAAGCGACGTGTTCGGAAAGTAATGGCTGAATTAGGCTATCACCCGAATTTAAATGCGCGAAGTCTTGCAAACCAAACAACAAAAACGATTGGACTCGTTATGCCGAGTTCTGCGAGTAAAGCCTTTCAAAATCCATTTTTTCCAGAAGTGATTCGAGGAATTAGCTCATTTGCACATGGAGAAGAATATTCATTGTATATGTCAACGGGAGAAACGGAAGAAGAGATTTTTAATGGTGTTGTGAAAATGGTACAAGGAAGACAAATAGGTGGTATTATTCTTTTATATTCCCGTATGAATGACCGTATTTTAGAATATTTACATGAACAGAATTTCCCATTTGTTCTTATTGGTAAGCCATATGAGCGAAAAGAAGATATTACATATATTGATAATGATAACTATGCGGCGGCACGAGAAGTAACGGAATATTTAATTTCACTTGGACATGACCGAATTGCTTTTATTGGTGGGGATTCAGATTTACTCGTTACGAAAGATCGCCTTGCTGGAATGACAGATGCATTAAAATTAGCTGATATTTCTCTGCCATCTGAGTATATTTTAAATCTTGGTTTTTTACGAGAAAGTGGTCAAGAAGCAGTAGAAAAACTTATGACACTTGGTGCACAGCCAACAGCTATTATTGCGACGGATGATTTAATAGGATTAGGTGTATTAAGTGCTTTATCAGAAAAGGGAATCTCCGTACCGAAAGATATTTCTATTGTTAGTTTTAATAACGTATTATTATCTGAAATTGCAAATCCACCATTAACAACGATAGATGTAAATATTTATCAACTAGGCTACGAAGCGGCTAGATACTTAGTTGACAAAGTTGAACATTGTGAAGTTTCACCAAAGTGTATTATTATTCCTCATAAATTGGTGAAACGTCAGACTTGTAGTGAAAATAAAAAAAACTAAGAGAAGGATTTCCTCTTAGTTTTTTTGTTGTATAAATGTTTCTAAACGGTCACAGCCTTCTTTCAGCATTTCCATGCTATAAGCATAAGAAATACGAATGAACCCTTCACCGTATTCAGAAAATGCCGATCCTGGAACAACTGCAAGTTTCGCTTCTTTCACAAGTTCCATTGCAAAATCAAAAGAAGAGGAAGAGAAATTACCGATATAAGGAAAGAGATAAAATGCTCCTGTTGGTTTTTCTACAGTTAATCCCATTTGTACAAGACGGTTGTATACATAATCAAGGCGTTTTTTGTATTGATGACGCATCATACGGGGAGCGTCCTTTGCTGCTGTTAGCGCTTCGATTGCCGCATATTGGGAAATTGAAGTTGCACATGTAACGTTATATTGATGAACTTTTAAAATTTGACTTGTTAAGAAGTTTGGGGCAAATAAAAAGCCGATGCGCCATCCTGTCATAGAATGAGATTTGGCTAAACCGTTAATGACAATTGTTTTGTTGCGCATTTCTGGGAAATTTGCAATAGATATATGTTTATCCTGATATACAAGTTCGCTGTAAATTTCATCGGAAAGAACAAAAATATCTTTATTCTTTAATACTGCCACAATTTCTTCAAGTTCTTCTTTAGATAATGTTACACCAGTTGGATTTGATGGATATGGTAGTACGACGCACCGTGTTTTGTCTGTAATTGCTTCTTCAAGTGCTTTTGCTGTTAAGCGAAAGTCAGTTTTACGAACATCTACAAAAACAGGTTTTGCACCGCACAGACGAATAATAGGTTCATACCCTGGATAGACAGGAGCTGGTAAAATTACTTCTGTTCCTTCTTCCAAAATTGTACGAAAGGCAATATCAATTGCTTCACTTGCTCCAATAGTGACAATTGTTTCATTCTCAGGAGAATATACTAAATCATAGCGTTCTTTAAAAAAATCACAAGCGGCTTGACGAAGCTGTAATAAGCCCGCATTATGTGTATAACTTGTAAAGTTTTCTACAATAGCTCGCTTAGCGGCTTCTTTTACTAAAGAAGGCGTTGGAAAGTCAGGTTGTCCAATTGTGAGTGAAATAAGATCATCATAATGTTGAATCATGTTAGAAAATTGACGAATTCCAGAAATTTGAATGTCCTTTACGCGAGGGTTAATAAATTGTTCCATTTTGTCTCCCTTTCTTCCGTTGCAAAATTTATTTTATTTTATCATATTTATCATATAATCGCTTTGAAAAGCTACAAATAAAAAAGGCCGCTAAAGCGACCTTTTGTTTAATAACCGTATTCCCAATCGATTTCGTCTTCACTCCAAAGAACAGAAGAAATTTTTCCTAAATGCACTACTGAGTTGTTTACAGAGCATGTACAATCATTTGTACCTGTTCGCCCTTGTAATTCTTCGTACACTGATTTCTCAATATTTTCTAATACAACAAGATTTTCCTCGTTTAAGACGAGCGCAGTTCCTGTCATTTTATCTTCCTCCAATCGATTTCTTATCCTGTATTTATTGTATATGGCATTGGGATAATTTGATACATGGTTTACAATCATTTCGAAAAGTTGTAACACTTGTGAATGAATCTTCACAAATTATTTACGGAAATGTTTGGAATAATCTAAAAAATTAAACAAATTTGTCAATAAAATGATATAATCATATCAAAATGAATATAGGGGATGAGGGGATGGGACTTATCCGCGACTTAATGATTCAAGTTGCTATCATTATTTTGCCGCTATTTTTGTATGAAGCAATTCGTTTAAATCGTTATCAAAGTATGAATCAAAAGCCCAATCGCTATTTTATTGTATTATTATCAACAATTACGCTTATTCTTTCGATGACGTATCCGATTTGTGTTTGGGAAACTTGTAATTATGATTTTCATCAAATTTCAATTATTAGTGCATTTTTGTATGGTGGCATAGTTGGTATCATTCCAGCTATAATTGCCATTTTATACGATGGATTTCTCAATGGTTTAAGTTGGTTGCGTGTACTAGAAGTTACTTTTATCTCTGTCATTCCTTTTTTATTGTCTAAAAAGTGGAGTACATTTTCGAGACATAAAAAAATGGTTTTATCTTTTATGTTGGCATCTGTTTATACTCTAATCTCTTTAGGATTTGAAATATTTGGTCTGTTATTTGGAAAGGGATTTACACCAATGATATCTTATTTATATAGCGAATATATATTTGCTTCTTTCATTATGATAATGACGATGACCTTCCAAGTTTACTTAACAGAATATTTATATGAAAATGCAATGTTACGAACAGAAATGCAAAAATCTGAGAAATTAAATATTGTTAGCGAGTTAGCAGCGAGTGTAGCTCATGAAGTTCGTAATCCACTTACAGTTGTACGCGGGTTTATTCAATTATTGGAAAGTACAGAAGATGTGAAAAATAAAGAATACATGCGTCTTGTTTTAGCTGAATTAGACCGGGCAGAACAAATTATCTCAGACTATTTAAATTTAGCAAGGCCGCAAATTGATAAGAAAGAACATATTTGTTTATCTGCACAACTTATTGAAATGACTACGTTAATGTCTTCATTTGCTGCAATGCGAGGTGTATATTTACAAGTTGAAATTGCAGAAAATTTATATACGATAGGTGACAAAACGAAATTAAAACAAGCGATTATGAATGTTGTGAAAAATGGGATTGAAGCAATTCAAGAAAATAAAGGATATTTAAAAGTGACAGCATGGCAAAAAGATGAATCTATTGTTATTCGTGTTAAAGATAGCGGTGTTGGAATGACGAAAGAGCAGCTTGCGAGACTTGGACAACCATACTATTCATTGAAAGAAAAGGGAACAGGTCTTGGATTAATGGTTACATTTAGTATTTTGCAAGCTCATAGTGGTACACTTGTATATAAAAGTGAAATAGGACAAGGAACGGAAGCGATTATTACCTTACCAGATGCGATGCAAAACATTGTACATAAAGAGTAAAAGTTACCAAGGTACGGTAACTTTTATTTTTTATTTATTTATTTCTCCCGTTTTTTCAGATTTAAATCGAACGAATAAATTTTTAAACGATTTAAATAAACTTTGTTCTTGCGAAGCGGCAATTAATCGTTTTGTTTCTTGAATTTCTCGAATTACTTGCATGAGTTGTACATCACGATTACTTTCTTTATTATAAACTTGATTCATAAGTTTGTTCATTTTTTCTTCTTGTTTGGATTCCCGCTTATACATATGGTTCATGAGTAGATCCATTTTTTCTTTTTGGAGCGCATCAGTTTCTGCGGCATGATCCACAAGACTTTGCAACATTTCTTCTTGGTTTACTTCTTTTACATATACTTGGTGAATTAATTCATTTAGCTTTTCATCTTTTAAACGATTCTGCGTAATAAGGGTTGAATTTTGATGAATAATGGCTTCGTTTAATTGGGCGAGCATATCTAATTTGTGCATGAATTCTTCAAATTTTTTGCTTTGTTCATTCGGTTGCAAGTTGTTATTTTCCTCTATAATAGCAGGAGACACTGCTGGAGATTCTTCCCCTTTTAGTATAAATGCAATCGTTTCCATAATATCTTCTTCCAATGTAGCGGCTCGTTCGTGAATCATTTTTAATATTCGTAAATCATCCATTTTATACGAGCGAGATTGAGCTGTTTTATCAATAAAATAGCCATGTTGTTCTAAAAGTTGGCTATATTTGCGAATTACATTTTTGGGGATTCCCGTTTTATTTGTGACATCTTTCGTTTTATATGTTCCACTCATGACATTTCCTCCCTAAAAAGTATCATGTATATCAATTCCATTTCTTGTTTTGTACTTCCTTTGAAAAAAAATGTCGGAAGGTTGAAAGTTTTCTACACGATTAGTGGAATGCTGCATAAAACAGCATGTTTTTGATGGAAAAGAAGACAGGAATATAGAATAATGTCTGAAAATATAAGAATATGAAATTTGTTATAATGACAGGATGAGGAGGAGAAACGTTCCATATTAGCGGCAAGAAAATGGAGGACTTAGATCAGATGAAACAAGTTAAAGGTATTTTAATTACAATCGTTGCAATCCTTTCTTTACTAATTGGTGTATACAAAATTTTGATAGTACCGGAACCAGAGAATAAGAAAGACGTAGCATACGACCAAATTCTTGAGTTTCCGAAAAAACAGTATCCTGAAACAGGAAATCATATTGAAAATGCAATACAAGATGGTCATTCTAAAATTTGTACGATTGATCGAAAGGGTGCTGCAGATAGAAGAAAGCAATCATTAGCTCCATATCCACCAAAGAAAGGATATGATCGTGATGAATGGCCGATGGCGATGTGTAAAGAAGGCGGAAAAGGAGCACATATTGAATATATTAGTCCTGCAGATAACCGAGGTGCAGGTTCTTGGGTCGGTAATCAATTGGATCAATATCCAGATGGAACACGTGTGAAATTTATTGTGAAATAATATATTACCTTGTATGAAAGGAGTGAGGAGGGGGGAGTTAACAATTTCCTATTCGCAATTCATGTTGATGAATCAAGACATGACACCTCCACATGTAGACTGGACGGATAAGGATTTTGAAAGAGGCTATGCTGAGGCGGGGGAGCAATTATATTTGAAGCACTATCTGATTATACGTGTGAAATAATGGTATATACTCAGAAGTTTGTAGAAAACAAAGAAGCGGTACGGATAGTGCCAGCTCCGTTTGCAGTGTTACAAGAAAGAGTGTTTATAAGTAGTGTGTTAACAAGTAAACTTCCTTTCTTTGTTCCTTCAGGAGAGTATATAGTAACTATGCAAGCAGTTCCTCTAGAAGAACCTTTAGTAGATGACTTGTATAAAGTAAAATATGAATTGTTTTTTGAAGAGAACTAATATTGAAAAACTGACATAAAAACCCTTTTTTTAGGGGGGACGAGAGCATCTGCCGTGCATAGAAGCGGGCAGGGCCTTTTCCTGCCACAAGCGAGGTTTAAAACAAAGGCAGAATGCAAGTACAGGTCATGTTTTACTCTGCATTCTGCGGTTTATCCCGCATTAACTAGCAATAAGCCCCCCACTTCAAGAGTGAGTAAACCGCACCCCTATTGTTAGAAATCGCATTTTTATATTTTAAGATTTCCGATAGCCTAAAAAACATAGAAGATTAAATAATAGTAATCCTCCTGCGATATACCACGAATATCGGAAAGCTTGAATAAGCTTGTATGTTTCTATGTCGCCTTGTGAACTCATAAATGTTGTAGCAACTGCAGCACCAAATGCAATTGCTACGTTTTGTAACATACGTTGTACAGCTCCAATCGTACCTTGTTTTTCTTTGGATACAGACGCCATAACTTATACAATATTAGCTGGTTGAAATATCCCTCCCCCAATTCCGTATAGAAATAATAGACTAGCCATTATATACGATGACCAATGGGGATTTCCTCACAAAATCTTTATTTAAGGTTAATCCCATATAAGGGGCCTTTCCAACTCTACCATTCGTAAGTATTGTAAAAACTGACCCGTATGAACGGCATCATGATAGGCAATTCTTAAAAGCATGTCACCTAAATATCGTTGGTAGCCTACATCACTTCTATCAATAAGTCTTGATTCTAGTTCCTCCGT
This sequence comes from Bacillus sp. NPDC077411, assembly GCF_044543425.1. Lineage (NCBI taxonomy): Bacteria > Bacillati > Bacillota > Bacilli > Caryophanales > Bacillaceae > Bacillus > Bacillus sp. NPDC077411. The sequence continues at coordinate 179,716 of NZ_JBITWA010000002.1, forward strand.
TGATATGGATTCAACATATTCTATAAAATCGTCAAAATACAATTGCGATAACTCGATCTCTTTTTCAACAGAAGTGATTGGTTCTTCATCACATGGGGTATATATGTCTGTCTTTATCAATCCGTTGTTCCTTAAGAGCATGTGATAATGGAAACTTGCACTCCACACATGACGAATCATCTCCCCAAAAGACATTGCTTCGTTGTCAGGTTTCCAAGAAAGCAAGTTATCAGGAAGAGACCTCCACAATTTGATAGAGCGCCTTCTTGTTTCCTTTAAATTTAATATACAAAGCTCAATTGTATTCATTATAAACTCCTCCTTGCTTGTGGATTTAAGATAATTGTATCAAATAGATAATTAGGGTATCATCGAAATATGAATGTATATCCGAATATCTCATATATAGCAAAACTAATTGCTGAACCTACAAGGGCAATAATTTTAGATTGTTTAATGAATGGTCAGGCTTTACCAGCTAGTGAATTAGCATATATGGCAAAAGTGTCACATCCAACAATCAGTTCTCATCTTTCTAAATTGGTCGAGGGTAATCTCCTTAATGTTGAACAACATGGTAGACATCGGTACTATAGACTTGCTAATCAGGAGGTAGCGGAAGCTCTTGAAAAATTAGGGACGATTGCACCAACTGCTCCAGTTCGCTCTTTGAAGCAGTCCGATCAACTAAAAAAAGTTCGTAATGCTCGAACATGTTATGATCATCTTGCAGGGGAGCTTGGTGTAAAAATAACAGAGGGGCTAATTGATAGACAACTTCTAACTTTAAAAGATGAAGAGTACGCTGTGACTGAGCAAGGGGAAAAGTGGTTTTTAAAATTTGGAATCAATATCGAAAAGGCTAATATAAAAAGGAGGATATTTGCAAAGCCTTGTCTTGATTGGAGTGAAAGACGTTATCATATTTCGGGGTGGTTAGGATCTGAAATAGCCAATCTTTTTTTTGAACAAGGATGGATTACAAAAGAAGAAAACAGTCGAGCAGTCCATCTTACAAACAACGGTAAAAAAGCCTTGCAAGATCAATTAGGTATAAACATAAATAAAAACGAAAGTAAGTCTGTTTAATTCTATTAGTCCGTCAAGTGATGTGATCTTTCATTGTAGGAGGAAATTTTATCCTAAAAAGGCTAGATATATTATTATTCCTTAGCGTATGTTTTTGGTGGAACCCCTATAAGAAAGGTACAAATCAAATTCAGTTTCAAATATAAAAGGTTCTAACATATTGTATATGACTAATATGTTAGAACCTCTATATTTTAAGTTTTTTTGAATTTAGGTCTTGATAACCAAGGGACAGTAGTTTTCTATTTTATCTAGTGATTCGCGGCCAGTGAGCCACACAGAGGGAAGCTTTAAGTTATTATTGCGCACTTGTTTGTAAAAGTTGACGTGCTTTTACAGCTGCTTTTACCATATGTGTTAGTGCAGGAATAACTTCTTCTGTTCTTCTTGTTTTTAAGCCGCAATCTGGATTAATCCAGAAATACTTTGGATCACACACCTTTAATGATTGCTCTACAATTACATACATTTCATCTATACTTGGTACACGTGGACTATGGATGTCATATACACCAAGACCAATTCCCTTTTCATATGGATGTTCTTTTAATGTATCAATAAACTCCCCGTGACTTCTTGATGTTTCAATGGAAATAACATCTGCATCAAGTTGACGGATTGCTTCTACGATATCTTCAAAATTACTGTAGCACATATGCGTATGAATTTGTGTTTCGTTTTCCACTGAAGAAGTAGAAAGGAGGAATGCTTGGACAGCCCATGTTAAATATGTTTCCCAATCTTTTTCTTTTAATGGCATTCCTTCACGTAGTGCAGGCTCATCAACTTGAATGACACGAATACCGGATGATTCAAGTAATTTAATTTCATGGCGAAGTGCTAGGGCAATTTGATAAGCAACTTCTTTTCTTGGAATATCATTTCGAACGAAAGACCAATTTAAAATTGTGACAGGACCAGTTAACATACCTTTAACAACTTTTTTCGTACAACTTTGTGCAAATGCCGTTTCTTTTATTGTCATACCATTAATGAACGCAACGTCACCATAAATAACAGGAGGTTTCACACAGCGGGAACCGTACGATTGTACCCAACCGTTTTTCGTAAAGGAGAAACCAGCAAGTTTTTCGCCAAAATATTCTACCATATCTGTTCGTTCAAATTCGCCGTGAACGAGGACATCAAGCCCAATTTCTTCTTGATATTGAATCCATTTTTTTGTTTCTTCTTCAATAAACCTTTCGTACTGTTCATTTGAGATATCGCCGCTGCGCCATTGTTTTCTCTTTTGACGAACTTCTTGTGTTTGCGGGAAGCTACCAATTGTTGTTGTTGGAAGTAATGGTAGATTCAGAGCTTTTTGCTGTAAGTTATAGCGGTTTTCAAATGAAAGAGGACGGGAAAAGTCTTCTTCTTGTAATGCTGATAGTGTAGATTGTACATCTTTACGATTACGAGCTGCTGAAGTACGAATGGCTTCGTGCACACGTCGATACGTTTGTAATTCATCAGAAATACTTTCTATTCCATGTACGAGAGCTTTTTGTAAAATAGTAAGTTCTTCTAGTTTTTGATTTGCAAAAGCGAGCGCATCGTATAATTCGTGTACAAGGTGTGTTTCAGTTGTCTTGTCAATAGGAGTATGAAGTAAACTACAAGAAGGTTGGACAATCCATCCTTTCGGTTGCACAGTTTCTTGCAATGTATGGAAAAGGGAGAGAATTTCGTCAAGGTTTGCTCTCCAAATGTTACGGCCATCTACACAACCGACCCCTAATACTTTATCAGATGGGAATCCGTGTTGTAGTAAGGCGCGCAAATTCCCCTCTTTACCGTGTACAAAATCAAGCCCAATCCCAGTAACTGGGAATGAAATAACCTCTTCATAGTTTTCTTCTATGCTATCAAAGTACGTTTGTAGCATAATAGATAGATTTGGAACAGCTTTACGGATTGTTTCATACAAATTTCTTGCGATACTAACTTCTTGCTTTGATAGGGAAGTAAGGATTGGTTCATCAATTTGAACCCAGCATACACCAGCATCTTGTAATTCTTGTAACAATTGAATGTACGGTTGTGTTAATTTTTGTAAAATGGTTGTGAATTGTTCTTTTTTATAACCCTTGGCTAAGCTTAAAAACGTATAAGGTCCTAATATAACAGGCTTACCATCGATACCTAGTTCTCGTTTTGCTTCTTCATATAAACGAAGTGGACGATTCTCTTTAAGGGAAATATGTAGATGATCCTCATATTCTGGAACGATATAATGATAATTTGTATTAAACCATTTTGTCATTTCAGAAGCAACGTGATCTTTTGAACCGCGTGCCATGCCAAAGTATACGTCAAGTTCCGATGTATACTTTGAAAAACGAGAAGGGATAAACCCGAGCATATATGCTGTATCAAGGACATGGTCATAATATGTAAAATCACCGATTGGAATGAGATCGATTCCTTTTTCTTGTTGTACTTTTAGATGTTGAAGGCGAATCTCTTTCATTTGTTTCACAAATTGTTGTTCATCCACTTTGTTTGTCCAAAAAGATTCTAAAGTTTTTTTCCATTCGCGTTGTAATCCAATTCGTGGATACCCTAAGTTACTTGTTAAAAGTGTCATTGTAAATTCCTCCCTAAATATAAGTAAGCATTTCCGTATACTCGGAAATGCTTTTAACGAAAAGTGGCCACAGAAGCAGAAAATACTTCTCTTTCGTTAAAAACACCTCCTCATCATCCGTGAGTCTATCAGTGCCGTTAAAATAGGCAGGTCTCCTGGCTCATGCATCAGCGATTTCGATCACCTTCCCGTTTTCACAGTGGTATATAGAAAGAAATCTTTACACTTACAGTGGCGGGACCGCGTTGGATTTTCACCAAACTTCCCTTTTAAACACGAAAATATTTTTTCGTGTACCTATCTCCTTTTGGAAAGGAATGTAACTAGCGTAAATGATATTGAAACAGATTTTATCATAATATTTTTAAAATTGTCTACTATTTTTAAAAATAAGATAATTAATTTTGTTAAAACAAAAAATTTTCTAAATGCCACCACCAATGTGATGGTGGATATGTATGTGAAAAAACAGAGTAGGAACGATGTATTCGTTTATATATATCGTGAGCGTGATGAAAGAGTAATCGGTCATAGGAGAGTAGTTCCAGTTGTTCATTAGGGTGTAATGCATGGGACTGAAAAGCGATTTCGCTGCGAAGTATTAGTATGTATAAGATTTGTTTTTGTAAATAAGAATGATAGTATACGGAGAATCCGTATTGTTTAATTAAATGCCCCTTCATAAGATTTCACCTCCTTTATATATTTGTATTGTAATGAAAAAGGAGAGAGGTTACAAAAAAGAAAAATGGAAAAAAACGCTTCAGAAAATCCATTTTTATGAATAGAAAAAACAGTCACTCTCGGTGACTGTTTATATATTTAATAGTCTAATTCTGTATTGATTTCCGAACGTTTTCCTTCTCTTGCATCTTTATATAGAGAAGCATGATCAATAACATTTTCCAAAATATAAAGCTGTATACACGGAATGTTAACTCACTTGTTTTTGTTTCTTGTTTGTTGGTGCAACTAATCGGTCTTTTCCCATTAATAAGATACATATAATGCTAAGTGATGCAGGAATAAGTGCCCATAAAAATGTGTCAGCGATAGAGTTTGCTAGCGCATCTTTAATGCCATGTAAAATTTCTGGTGGTATTTTTTCAGTAGCATTTGGAGATAATAAGAAACTTGTATCTCCGCCTTTTGGAGCCATTTTTGCTAGTTCTGGCGGGAAAATAGATTTTAGTTTATCTGTAAATGCATGATTTTGAATGGTACCAAAAATCGTTACACCAAGTGTCATACCAAGTGAACGGAAGAAAGAGTTTGTTGATGTTGCAGAGCCTCGTTCTCTCATACTTAAATTATGAATAGAGGCCATACTTAAGACAGAGAAGGAAAAACCAACGCCAAATCCAGCTAAAATCATAAAGACTGTTACCATTGCGCGTGAGGTATCTATTGTTAATGTACTTAATAAATACATACTAAGAATAAAGAAAATACCAGAGATAGTCATAATGTTACGATAACTTGTACGCGTTGCTAACTGTCCGCCTATTTGACTTCCGATAACAGATCCTACCATCATCGGTGTTAAAATTAGTCCAGCATTTGCTGCAGATCCACCAAGAACACCTTGAACAAAAATCGGAATATAGACTGTGCAAATAATAAACGTTGCACCATAGAAAAAAGCAACGCCTTGACTTGCTGCAAATAAACGTTTTCGGAATAAATGGAAAGAAATAATTGGTTCCTCCACTTTTCGTTCAATAAAGAAAAAGATAAGAAGCATAGCAGTAAATGTAGTAAATAAGCTAATAATTACACTTGAATCCCAAGCGTACTCTTTACCACCAAGTTCTAAAGCAAACATGAGACAAACGATACCGATAATTAAAGTAACGGCACCTGCCCAATCAATTTTTTGTTTACTATATTGTAAAGATTCTTTATAGTATTTTGTAATTAAAAAGAGCGAGATAATTCCTAATGGGATATTAATATAAAATACCCAGTGCCAACTAATATAGTCGGTAATATACGCACCTAGGAGCGGACCAAACACACTTGACGTTCCAAAAACAGCTCCAAATAGCCCCGTCATTTTACCGCGTTTTTCCGCTGGGAAAATATCATACATAATTGTAAAGGCGATTGGCATAAGAGCTCCTCCGCCAATACCTTGAATTGCGCGGTATATACTTAATTGTTCAATGCTATTGGCAGTGCCGCAAAGCATTGAACCAACTAAAAAGAGAAGCAATCCTCCTATGTAAAACCGTTTACGTCCGTACATATCTGATAGCTTTCCGAAGATAGGCATTCCGGCCATAGTAGCTACCATATAGGCAGAAGTAACCCATACAAACTTATCAAATCCACCTAAATCACCTACAATAGTAGCCATTGCAGTAGCAACAATTGTATTATCCATTGACGCTAGTAGTATTCCAAGTAACAATCCAGTTACAACGAACTTTGTATTCCTTGCTTGCTTTTGAGTTATTTGTTCCTCCAAGCATAGCCCTCCTTTGCATACTAATAATAAAATGAAACTTCCATTATTATTTTTCATCCCTACTGATGGTGAGTGCGGGATAAATTATATTATAGTCAAAATTGACTAAATAACAAATTATTTCTTTCAGTAAAATTATTTTGCTTTGTGCATGAATCTTTTAGTCAAAGATCACATATATTGTGGATTATTTGTTATTCAAAGTATTGATTTTAATTATAGTAGAAGTGAAGAAGGGAAATTATTCTTAACAAAACATATTATGAAAAATGATTCATAAACATAGAAAGTATGGGAAATTTTACGTGTTTTGTTATATGAGATATAGAGGGGAAATTACTATATATACAAGTTAAAAAACGACATAAAAACCCCTTTCTTTTTAGAGGAGGACGAGAGCATCTGGCCGTGCATAGAAGCGGTCAGGACCTTTTCCTGCCACATACGAGGTTTAAAACAAAAGGAGGAAGCAGAGCTAGACAAAGATAAACTTTCATCAGTAAGAGAGTTTTTATTCATAGTTAGTAGAGGATAAATAAATACAGGAAAAAGCTGTATATGATGTGCAGCTTTTTTAAATGATTTTTTCTTTTGTTTATCGAATACTATATAAAGTAAAGAGTACAAAAAGGATAAATTTTTGTCGGGGGCTGTTCATGGAAGAAGTAGAAGTGAGAACGGTATATATTCAATATGAGAATGGGGTGAATTTGTATGGTGAGATATTGCGGGGAGTTAGAAAACCGAAATAAGTTTACTTTGAGTATACAACCTGCTTTATGGTCAGGGAGTATTGATAAAGATTTAGCTTATAAGCAATACATTCCTCGTATAGAAGTGACGCTTACGGTGTGCGATGTGAAACAACACTCTTCGTTTTCAAACACTGTTTATTATGGAATTCAAGATATAATTGCGCTTCAAATTGAAGTAGATAATCAAGGAGAAGAAGCTGTTTCTCACATATGTGTCAGTCATATGATTAGAGATCAGTTGTCGTATGTACCTAATACTTTAACATCCGATAATGGGCAAAATGAATTTCTTTTTCAACTTGTTCGTTGGCGCATTGATAACTTATTACCGAAAGAAAAAGCACGTTTAGTATGGCAAGTAAAAGCTGATCGTAACAGTATATCACCTTCTTTGCCTCTTCGGGCTACGTACACATTCCAACATAATCACCAAGTGTATGGACCGTTGCAAACAAAGGAGGCTCTGCTGATAAAAAGGAATTATGAAACCTACTGAAAACGAATGTATGTATAAATACAAATTGAAAAAACGCCCTAAAAACCCCTTTCTTTTTTTGGAGACAAGAGCATCTGGCCATGCATAGAAGCAGTCAGGGTCTTTTCTTGCCAAATGCAAAAATAAAGAAAGAAAGCGAGTACAGGTCATGTTTTGTTCTGCATAGCAGCGACTTATATATTATTATAAATAAGTGAAGAAGGGAATCGTCGATGTATCATTTCCTTCTTTTATGTTGAACCAATCGGGCGCATGCTCACAGTTGTCCCCCATCTATCTACTCCGTTTTTCTCTGCACCTTGAGGTGGGGGTCCTACTGCCTACGAATAGCGGAATAAAATTTTTTTCAGTTCCTTCTTAATAGAGAGGTTCTTTTTATTTTGTTTAAATGATCTATCATACCTTTCGAGAGGACTCCCACCTCTAAACATATGTGAAGGTGGTAAGGTGAATCGAATCACTAAAAATTTAACAAAAGTGTTACAAGATGATATTGTACACATCACATTTATGTCTACGGGAGCAATATATCCATTAGAAGGATTTTCATTTGAAGAACTGTTAGAACTAGCGCAAACAGGTTTATATCAAAATAGGGATATACAAAAAGTAGAATTATAACATTATTATTTTGAAACATTTTTTGCAGTTTTGTTACAAGATATTGTGTATTTTGTAACAACCCCCTTTAAAAATGGAGTTAATCATCATATAATAAACGATGGACGTATCAGTACATTTTGCACGATGATTTCTCATTAAAGTGTAGAGTTGGAAAGATCTCTACACTTTTCCTTTTGAAGATGTTTGGAAAATAATCGGAATTTATTATTGCGTCGATTCTTTTATACTGTGTAAAATGAAAAAAGTACAGATGTATAGAAAAATAGAAAGGAAATGATAGAATGGTAGACGTTACGAACCGTCGCTCTACAATAATTAAGCGATTGGGTATCGCTATTATCCTAATTTTTACTGTAGCAGCAGGTTTTTTTATGTTTCAATCCATTACTTCTCCTGCAAGAGCAGTTGCGAATCAAGAAAATACTGTTCAGTTTGCCGGTGAACAACCAAAAGTAGAATTGAGAAAAGAGGCACCAGAAAAATATAACGGTCAAATACGTAAAGTAGTATATTTAACATTTGATGATGGTCCAAGTGAATTTCAAAAGGAAATATTAGATATTTTAAAGAAGAATAATATAAAAGGAACATTCTTTATGATTGGTGGAAATATTCCAGCTCATAAGGATAGTGTAAAGCGTTTAGTAAAAGAGGGCCATTATCCAGGTGTTCATAGTATGACGCATAATTATAGTAAACTGTATAAAGAAGGTAAATTTGTTGAGGAAATGAAACAAGCTCAGGATATTATGAAAGAGGTAACAGGTATTCATCCGAGCCTTGTTCGCTGTCCATATGGAAGTATGCCGGGACTTACTCAAGCGTTGCGTGATCAAATGTTATCTGTCGGTATGAAAGAATGGGATTGGACTGTGGATTCTTTAGATTGGAAATTACCAGGAAATCCTAATGGGGTCATTCAAAATGTTGTTCCTCATGTTAATAAAGAACGAGAAGTCGTTTTAATGCATGAAAAGAAGCAAACAGTGGAAGCTTTGCAAACAATCATTGATGATCTTCGTAAAAAAGGATATGAATTTGAAGTATACGATGAAGCAAATCATTTTCCATTAAATTTCTGGCATGATAATCGTATATAAAATAGGAGGAATTGAAGTTGAAATATAAAAAAGTAGCACTAGTAGCAGCTATATCAATGAGTTTACTTGCAGGTTGCTTCGGGCCTAAACCAGAAGAAGAGTTATATGTAGCATTTGAGAATGCTGCAAAAAAAGAAAAAACAATCTTTGAAGATGCAAAAAAATTAGAAACATTAGAAAAGCAAGGGCAAGAATTATATGGCCAGATTGTAAAAGATGGAAAAGATAACAATCAAGTGGTAAAAGAGAAGTTAGATCAAGCTGTAAAAAGCGTTACTGATCGTGAAAAGGTGTTAGATAAAGAAAAGGAAACGTTAGATAAAGCACAAGCAGAAACAAAAGATGTTGATAAATATGTAAAGGAACTTAAAGATAAAAAGTTACAAGAACAAGCAAAGAAAGTACAAGATGCATATAAAGGCCGTTATGATGCCTTTAAAAAGATGTATGATAACTATAAAAAATCATTAAAACTAGAAAAAGAATTATATACGATGTTGCAAGCGAAAGATGAAAAATTAAAAGTAATTAGTGAAAAGGTGAAAGTTGTAAATCAATCTTATCAAGAGATTGATTCTCCAAAAAATAAATTTAATGAATATACAAAGCAGTATAATGAAGAAAAACTGTCTTTCTACAAGCAAGCAAATATTAAAATAAAAGAAGATAAAAAATAAAGAAGCTTTGGCCGTTTCGGCCAAGGCTTCTTTATTTTTTTGTGTAAGTACGACGATACCAAGGAGTTGGTTCGCTTAACTTTTTTTCTTGTTGAAATGCCTCTTTTCCAATATACTGCTGGAGCATTTTTTTAGCAGAGGTTAAGGATAGATGTGTTTTTGGATTTCGATATGCACAATCAAGGTTGCCGAGATGTGGAAGGTTACGAAAATCGTCTTTCGTAGGAGGGATATGGAAGTAATAATTACCTGCTCGGACAAGAACGTCAGATTGTTGCTGACTAAACCGTGGGTTTTTAGAAAAATGTAAACCTTCTTTCGTAGCTTGTTTTTCTGCAATTAATCGTTCTAAAGCTGTTTTTTTTAACCAATATAAATATTTCGGATTTGTAGCAGATTTTGCATGTCGGTTGACACTGAAAATTGCTTCAGCAAGTTGATGAACCGAAAATTGATTATAGGAACGAGACTGGGGTTGTGAAGATTTCATTTTAGCACTCCTTTCCTGTCTACATTATCATAATTCAATAAAAGTTAGCAATTTTTCTATGTAGAAAGCTAATATAAGTATTTTCAATATTAAAGCAATGTTGTGACAAAAAACAACTATTTTGTATAATATATAAATACAAATTGAAAAAACAACATAAAGACATAAAAGACCCTCTTTCCTTTTGGATGAGGCCATGCATAGAAGCAATCAGGGCCTTTTCCTGCCACATGCAAGGGTGAAACCGAATACAGGTCATATTTTGTTTTGTATAGCAGTGATTTATATAGTTATATCTTTTTTTAAAAGTAAGTCAATACTTTTATTTAATTGAGAGAAAAAACTGGAAAGAGTCTTTTATTCATTTATGTGCTTTTATGCTATGGTGGATGAGTTTTGTAATTTTAAAAAACGATATAATGATACGAAGAAAAGGATGACGAGAGTGTTGAAAAAACAATATGGAATTATTGATATCGGATCGAACACAATGAGATTAGTTATTTATGAAAAACAAAGCGGTGGCTTTTATAAAGAAATTGAAAATACAAAAGTAGTTGCTCGCTTACGGAATTATTTAGTAGATGGTTCCTTAAACGAAGAAGGGATTCATATATTATTACATACTTTGTTGCAATTTCAAGAAAGCACGCGCTTTCACCAGCTACATAAAGTATTGTGCGTTGCAACGGCAACAGTTCGGCAGGCTAAAAATCAAAAGGAAATTAAATGTCTTGTTGAAGAGAGCACTGATTTTAAGCTTCGAGTATTGTCAGAATATGAAGAAGCGCGGTATGGATATATAGCTGTTACAAATTCTACCTCTTTCACAGAAGGGATTACTGTTGACATTGGAGGAGGAAGTACAGAAGTTACGTATTTTCAAAATCGAGAAATTGTAAACTATCATAGTTTTCCGTTCGGAGCGTTGTCGTTAAAACAACAATTTTTTCATTATGATACGCCAACTTCGGAAGAACTTGAAGAATTAAGAAGTTATCTATGGTATCAATTCCAATCACTTCCGTGGCTTAAAGATAAGGAATTACCACTAATTGCAATTGGAGGTAGTGCGCGTAATATGGTGACAATTCACCAAAACCTCATTTCCTATCCAATTTCTGGATTGCATTTATATAAGATGAAGCCAACTGATATTGAATATGTTCACGAACATTTACTAAGACTTTCTTTTCCAGAATTGCAAAAGTTAGAGGGTCTTGCTAAAGATCGCGCAGATACTATTATTCCGGCAGTAGAAGTGTTTAAGATGTTAACAACTATTATAGAAGCTCCGTCCTTTGTATTAAGTAGAAAAGGACTACGCGAAGGAGTTTTTTATGAAGAATTAGTTAGTTCACTTGGGATTACTTATTATCCAAATGTTGTAGAAGAAAGTTTCCACTTACTTTCTTATGAATATGAAATGGACATGAGTGGTGTGATACAGCTTATGAAAAATACGACAATGATTTGTAAGGAATTAGAAAAAAATAGGATTGTTTCTTTTGAGCGAGAAGACTGGACTGCGTTGCATAGAGCGGCAAAAGTATTTAATATTGGAAAATATATTGATGAAGAGTCAAGCAGACAGCATACATTTTATTTATTGGCAAATAAAACGATAGATGGGATGATGCATAAAGAACGAATTAAATTAGCATTAATTGCTTCTTATAAGTCGAAATTGTTGTTTAAACAATGCATAGAACCGTTTACAGGTTGGTTTGAAAAAGACGAACAAAGAAAAATCCGATTATTAGGATCGGTTTTGCAATTTTCAGCAGCGTTACATGTAACCAATCGTAATCTTATTGAATCTATTCGTATTGTAAAAAAAGAAGGCGGGCTTGATTTTTATATTTACTGTAAGCAATCAGCTTTATCTGAAAAAGTACAAGCAGAAAAGCAGAAAAAGCAGATAGAGAAAATTTTAAAGATGAACATTGATCTATATTTTTATGAAGAATGTTAAGTTGTACGGACTTCTTTACAAAAAATTTACATTTATCCCAGTAAAAATTTGTTAAAATAAATATAACTAAATTATATTGAGAAAGCTTTAGAGGGAAGTGTGAAGGAAATATGGAAGCGATGAAAAATAGTCTTATAAACTTGAATGATACAGCTTATTATAACAATCGTGAATTGAGTTGGCTTGCTTTTAATGAACGAGTATTACAAGAAGCACAAGATGACAGTAATCCATTACTAGAGAGATTAAAGTTTATTAGTATCTTCAGCTCAAATTTAGATGAATTTTTCATGGTGCGTGTTGCAGGACTAAAAGATCAGGTGAAGGCTGGATTTAATCAACCGGAAAATAAAGCTGGACTAACACCGAAAAAACAACTGGGAAAAATTTCATATAAAGCACATGAATTAATGCAAGTACAGTATGATACTTATCAAAATGTTTTACTTCCTGCACTGCAGGAAGAAGGAATCGAAAAGTTGTCTTTTCGTGATTTAACGAAAGAACAACGAGAATTTATTGAGGAATATTTTGATGAACAAATTTTCCCTGTGTTAACACCTGTAGCAATTGATGCGTATCGACCGTTTCCTATGTTATTAAATAAAAGCTTAAATTTAGCTGCTATTTTATATGATGAAAGACAAACAGTAGAAGAAAATCGGACAAAGCTTGGCATCGTTCAAGTTCCATCACTATTAGAACGCTTTATTTTTTTACCTAATGAAGATAATAAGCAAAAATTTATTTTTTTAGAAGACGTGATTAGTAACTTTACTCATAAATTATTTACAGGATACAAAGTATCATCTGTTACGCGTTTTCGAATTACGCGTAATGCAGATTTAACAATTCATGAGGAAGGCGCACGTGATTTATTGAAGGTCATTGAGAAAGAATTAAAAAAACGAAAATGGGGAGCGGCGGTTCGTTTAGAGGTAGGGACGGATAATTTAGATAAAAGAGTATTGTCTCTATTATACGAAGCGTTAGAAGTGAAGGATGAAGATGTATATATGATTGAGGGTCCGCTTGATCTAACATGTTTATTTGCGCTCTATAAAAAGTTAGCATCTACATATGAGCATCTAATATATCCTGCATTTATTCCTCAACCATCTCAAGATTTAGATGACGAAGAAAATATATTTGAAAAAGTGCTAGAACAAGATATTTTATTACATCATCCGTTTGAGTCATTTCATCCTGTCATTGATTTTGTAGCAGAGGCAGCTGAAGATCCAGATGTATTAGCAATCAAACAAACACTATACCGTGTAAGTGGAGATTCACCTGTGATTCAAGCTTTAAAAACAGCTGCAGAAAATGGGAAGCAAGTGACAGTACTTGTGGAATTAAAGGCTCGTTTTGATGAAGAAAATAATGTCCAATGGGCAAAAGAATTAGAAAAAGCAGGCTGTCATGTGATTTATGGTGTTAGCCATTTGAAAACACATAGTAAAATTACGCTTGTTGTAAGGCGGAAGCATGGGAAAATTGAGCGATTTGTTCATTTAGGTACAGGGAATTATAATGATGCAACAGCGAAATTATATACTGACTTTGGATATATTACATCACGCAAAGATTTCGGAATTGATGCAACAAACTTTTTTAACTATTTAAGCGGATATACGATGAAACCACATTTTCATCAATTATCTGTTGCCCCGTTTGATATTCGTCAGCAATTTATTGAACTCATTGATGAAGAGATTCGCTATCATAAACAATATGGAAATGGCTATATTATAGCAAAAATGAATTCTTTAACAGATAAGCCGCTCATTCAAAAATTATACGAAGCATCGCAATCTGGTGTAAAAGTTGATCTCATTGTGAGGGGGATTTGTTGTTTACGTCCTCAAATTCTAGGTGTAAGTGATAATATTCGCGTTATTAGTGTAGTAGGTCGTTATTTAGAGCATAGTCGTATTTATTATTTTCACCATAATGGAGAGGAAAAAATATTTTTATCGTCAGCCGATTGGATGACGCGTAATATGGAAAAGCGTGTAGAAATATCATTTCCTATTTTAGGACTTGATATGAAAACGCGAATTAAAGATGTTTTACAACTTATTTTAGATGATAATGTAAAAGCACGTGAACAAAATGAACATGGAGAATATCATTATGTGGTAAGGGATCGTATAGAAAATATTGAAAGTCAAGTGCAGCTCTTTCAAATGGCATATATACACACTGAAGAGGAATAAAGTGAAACGGGAAATCTTTATAAGTATAAATTGAAAAAACGACATAAAATTATTTTCTTTTTATATATACAAGTTAAAAAAACGACATAACCCCCCCTTTCCTTTTAGGGGGACGACAGTATCTGGCCATGCATAGAAGCGGTCAAGGCCTTTTCCTGTCACATGCGAGGTTTAAAACAAAGTGAGAAAGCAAGTAGCTGTCATGTTGAATTCTGCATAGCGGTGATTTACATATTGAAAAATGAAAATGGATGTATTTGTACGTAATAGAATAAGATATATAGAAAAAAGGCCTCGATTTGAGGCCTTTTTTACATAGTTGTTTCTACTTACATTAGTAAAAATACGGTGTTGGATAAGGATAGCCGTAGCAAGGATACGTTGGGCAATATGGTCTAGGTCCAAATGCCAATGCTCCGCCAAGTAAACCTCCTGCAAGCCCAGCTAAAAAAGGAAATCCGAAAAATGGGATAAATCGTGAATCTCCGATTGGACCAACTGGAGCTGAGCGGAAGGGAATTGGCTGATATTGAGGATACATGTTAAAACCTCCTTCAATGAACTCATTGTTATCATATGGGAAAATAATGTGGATGAGCGAGTACAAGAGAGAATGGTGCAGAAAATAGGCGAAACGCATTCAGATATTATGTCGATTGTAATGTGAAGAGTGTAATTTCTGGTTTTGCTAAAAATCGAAATGGCACACGCGTTGTTCCAAGGCCGCGATTTACATGCAATAACAACTCGTAGTTTTGCTTAATATGATAAAAGCCTTCAATATAATGCTTTGCAAATGCAGGAGTAATAATGGCGCCAAAGAAAGGGAGTTGAACTTGTCCACCGTGACTATGTCCAGAAAGTTGTAAATTAATAGGGAAAGTTGCAATATGCGGTGCAACATCGGGTTCATGTACGAGAACAATCGTATAAAGATGATCTTGCGCTTGTTTTAAGATTCCATGTATGTCAGGTTTGCCAAGCATAATATCATCAATACCGAAAATAGAAATTTCACTTCCATCTAGTAGACGAATGCGTTTTTCAGCATTTTGTAATATTTCAAATCCGGATTGCTTCATGATGTGATCATAGTATTCTGTTCCGTACCCACCATGATCGTGATTACCGAAAACAGCAAATTTACCGAGCGGGGCATGAATCGTTTGTAAAATTGATGAGACAAATGGAGTATCTTCATATGTTTGATAATTGTCGATTAAATCTCCGGTAAAGAAGACGATGTCTGGTTTTTTTTCATTTATTTTTGCAACTACTTTAGAAAGTTGCTGCAGTGAATAATAATATCCTAAATGTAAATCACTAAATTGAACAATTTTAATACCGTTAAACCCATATGGAATAAGTGGAGAATGAAGTGTATGATACGTAAAAGAGAGAAGGGATGGTTCTATAAACTTTGCATAATAGTAACCTGTACCAGTCGTTATACAAGTATATAATAGTGTGCGAATGCCTTTTTTTATAAAATTTCTTCTTGTTATTTGATTCATATTTATATGAGCGAGATGATAGAAAATGATAATAGTAGAAAGATGTGATTTGTTAGAGTGAGTCGCTGCGTATCTTCTCCCCTTTCGTTAATTTATAGTGTATTTTATTAAAATATATCAGAAAAATTTAAATTTATAAAGAATTCCGTCGAATAAAATGATAAAATGAATATGTATTCATTTTAGGGAGGGAAAATTATGAAAGAAAAAGTAGTTGTAATTACAGGTGGTTCAAGTGGAATGGGAAAAGGAATGGCAACTCGTTTTGCAAAAGAAGGAGCGCGAGTTGTAATTACAGGACGTACACTAGAAAAGTTAGAAGAGACAAAGAAAGAAATTGAACAATTTGAAGGACAAATATTACCAGTGCAAATGGATGTGCGTAATATTGAGGATATAAAAGCAATGATTGAAAAAATCGATAAAGAATTTGGACGCATTGATGTACTCGTAAATAATGCAGCAGGAAATTTTCTTTGTCATGCTGAAGATTTATCGCCAAATGGTTGGAATGCTGTTATTAACATCGTGTTAAATGGTACATTTTATTGTAGTCAATCTATTGGTAAATACTGGATTGAAAAAGGGATAAAAGGAACAATTATTAATATGGTTGCAACTTATGCATGGGATGCAGGTCCTGGTGTTATTCATTCAGCAGCAGCAAAAGCGGGTGTATTAGCGATGACGAGAACACTTGCTGTTGAATGGGGACGTAAATATGGAATTCGTGTGAATGCAATTGCTCCAGGGCCAATTGAACGTACAGGGGGAGCTGATAAGCTTTGGATATCTGAAGAAGCAGCGAAGCGAACATTACACAGTGTTCCACTTGGCAGGCTTGGTACACCAGAAGAAATTGCTGGTCTTGCTTTTTATTTATGCTCTGAAGAAGCAGCGTACATAAATGGAGCTTGTATTACAATGGATGGTGGTCAACATTTGCATCAATATCCGTTTTAAGAGAGGGGTTATTTGTGACTAATTTGTGACATTTAGAAAAAGGGTCTTTACAAAAATTCTATTTATAAGGTAAGATTAAAATCTCTTTTTTCTTCATAGTAGAATTGCTAATTCCCCTTAGCATTTTACCCCTCTAATCCCTTCAGGAGAACTGAAGGGATTTTTTTATTATTTTTTCTACATAACGTGTTATAATCTTTGAAAAGTAAAGGGGGGGGAGCACTATGGTAGATGCATTAGATGTGATGAGTAATTTGGATAAAGTCCTTCCTTATTATCAAGCTATTTTTAGTGCAGATGAACATACTGTAATTGGATATGAAGTAGTAGGACGTATACAAACAGAAGAAGGGATTCACAGTCTTGCTTCATTCTTTCGCGATGATTCGATTCCATATGAATTTCAACTTGAAGTAGATAATGTTATTTTAGGAAAAGCATTGGATCGGTATTTGGAAACAGATCAATCATTTTTATTATTTGTGCATCGTAATGCGCATATACTGATGAGTGATGAAAGTGAAAGTTTACTGCATTTATTATTAACGTATGAGAAGAAAGGATTACGTTTAAATCATATTGTATTAGAAATAACAGAACACGATTTTAAAGAAGATATTGAACAGTTCAATCATTTACTTATGTATTACCGTACATATGATATTCAAGTCGCAATTAACAAAGTAGGAACAGGCACAAGTAATCTTGAAAGAATGAGTATGTTAACTCCTGATATTTTAAAAGTAGATTTAACAAACTTACGTCAAACGGCGTTGTTACAATCGTACCAGGATATTTTGTATTCATTATCACTCTTGGCGAGACGCATTGGAGCAACATTATTGTATGAAGATATTGATGCGTTCTATCAGTTGCAATATGCGTGGAAAAATGGAGGGAGGTACTACCAAGGGAATTACTTGAAAGAATCTTTACCTAATTTTATTGATAAAGACATTTTGAAAGAGCGTCTTGGCAATGAGTGTCATCAATTTATTCAGCGTGAAAAACGAAAATTGCAGAAGATTTATGAACTGACAGAAACGCTTCGAGAATATGTTGGGAATGTATTAGCAAAACAGAGAAAAATAGAAGATTTTAATAAATGGCTAATGAATTTTAGTCAACAAGTGACACATTGTAGCTTTCGTATTTTTATTTGTAATGAAGATGGATTTCAAAAATCAGGAAATGTTATGAAAAAAGATGGAGAATGGGTGCTAATGCCAGAGTATTATATGAAAAATTGGAGCTGGCGTCCGTACTTTTTAGAAAACATTATGAAACTACGCTTTGAACAAAAGGGAAGATTGTCTGATTTATACGGGGATCTTGAAACGGGTGAATTGGTTCGGACATTTTCGTTTCCTATTGATGATGAGCATTATTTATTTATTGACTTATCTTATGAATTTTTATATGAAGAAGATGTTTTATTATAATGCACGAAATATTTCGTGCATTTTTTTGTTTGTTTTTATCATAAATTGGTAATAGTGACAACTATGATAAGAATGGTGTCTATCGTTGTAAACATTTTACGAACGAAAGCTACTCTTTCATGGCATAATCATTGCTACAATGAATAGTAGAAGGATAAGCTCTTTTTATAAGGAGGGTGCGAAAATGAGGAAATACGGGATTTGGATTGTGCTATTTCTTTTCGTTGCATTTGTAATTGGACAAGGTGTGACAACGGTTCTTGGAAAAGAAGAAACAAAAATTGATCAAAATGAAATATTTGAAACGATTCAAAAGGGATATGAAGCGCAGTTTTCTATTCGTGGTAAGCGACTATCAATGGATAAAATGTATGACACATTATCTCCTTATTTCACGGATAACTTCCTTCAAGTTTTTACGGATGAAAATAATCAGGATGTGAAACGGAGTGCTCAATATTTATTGCCTACTAAAGAAGCGCCATTTACTTTTTCATCAAAAACAAAAATTGTATACAATCAAGAGCATAATTTGTTATACGTGTATGAACGGAATATGAAAACGGATGAGTATCAAATTATGACATTGCAAAAAAATGGTGATAAATGGAAATTAGCAGGGTATCATGAAAATAAACAGCTCTTATCTGAAATAAAAACATACGAAAAAGAGTAACGTGAAACTCTTGTTATTAAGAGGCCGTTCCAAAATGACAGGAATTTCATTTTATCGTCTCCATTTTGGTGTCCTTAAAGTATTGAGGCAAGGAATTTACCATTGGCGGATAGCGAAAAAAAGTGACTTATATACTGTCACTTTTTTTATTGTTCTAATTCTAAAAGTTGTTGTAATTTTTCAATTTGAAATCCTGCTACAACTTCTCCATCTACAACAACAGTAGGGGTAGAATAGGACTCATAATCATAGAGGAGACGATTGCGAGCTGCAACATCTTTTTTGACATCATATTCTGTAAAAGTAACATGATTATGTTTTAAAAATTCTTTTATAATTTGACACGGTGGACAATCAGGTTGTGTGTATACATCTACTTTCTTCATGTAAATCCTCCTTTTTAACTCCTTCTCATTATATTCTCGTATGAAAAAAACTGCAATAAAGTCAATTTTTCATTCATACAGATGTTTTTTCTATGAGAGGCTATACGCAATCTTCTTTCAGTTTTTCGAAACTTTGATGTCAAGTATTTTCTATTAATTAGGGGAGAAAAGTGATAGAAGTGTGTATTTCGGCTTTTTGTATGTTTTTTCGACAAATTTTAGTTGAGTTTCTTGCTCATAACCATTATCCTAGGGTGTGGGACATTTTTTCAGTTATGACGGATAGAATGAGTATTGCTGCAAAACCTATTCGTAGGAATATTAGAGAAAGGGGAGATTTCATGTCTCTGCTCCAAGGAATTTTAACTCGTCTTGTTAGTCTAAAAGAACAAGCTGAAAGCGGCGAAGTAGCACAACGCTATTTTGAAGTGAACGGTGAACGCAAATGTAGCGTAAAATATTTTGATAAAAGCGATATGTACGAGCTAGAAGTGTATCAACAAGGAGAAAAACCACAAGTATATCAATTCGATAATATTGATATGGTTGCAATTGAAATTTACGACATTCTTTCTTGATACATAAAAAGAAGGTGCCTCAGAATGAAGGCACCTTCTTTTTTTATTCCGTTATTCGAGGGCGGTAAAATCTCCCGCCTCAAGATTCAGAGAGAAGCGAAGAAGATAGATGGAAGTTTCACTTTATATGCTGAATAATATTCTCTCTCTAGTCCTACACTGATAACACATTCTATAAAGTGAAAATTTCATCAAAAGGATCATTCTTAAACGAACTGATGGGAAGCTCTTACTTTATTTTGAGATAGAGGTCTATTCGTAAGTAGCGTAAAAAGGAGGTGAGAAAAATGGAAAAAATGCCTGTTGTTGTATGTCCAAAGTGTCATAGACAATCAGAGATTACACATGTATTAACAGCGCAATCTAATCAAAATGTTATTTTCAAATGTCCATTTTGTACATATTTAATCCGGAATATTGAAACGAGCAAGGGATAAGTAAGACATATTTTGTTACTCTGTCCCATACAATGAGAATGCGAAAGTCTGTCTATGAGAAGGGACGTGACTATATGGGCGGAGAATATCAATTTTATAATTTATCAGAGCGAAACATGAGTTTTGAAGCTGTATTCTCAAGGATTTGTCATTTTATTCAAAGTGCACCGCGTAATATGTATCGATTGTCAATTGGAACAGATTCACAAGTACATCGAAATGACACACGTTTTATTACAGCCATTCATTTGCATCGCGTTGGAAAAGGGGCATGGGGGTGTTTATACCACCAAACAATAAAGCGAAAGCCCCCGAGTTTACGAGAGAAAATTTATTTGGAAACACAATTTAGCCAAGAGATTGCTTGTTTATTTACACCTAAGCGAATGCAACAGCTGTGGGATATTCTTTATCCATACCGCAAAGAAGGTGCTGAATTTGTTATGGAGATTCATTTGGATATTGGGAAATACGGTTTAACGAGAGAGTTTATTTTAGATATGACAAATAAAATTACAGCAATGGGATTAATTCCTAAAATTAAACCGGATGCATATGCGGCTTTTAGCTATGCTAATCGGTACACGAAATAATTTTTGTACTAAATTTTCAATCTATTAAATAAAAGGAATATTTTGTATAATAAATAATAAGAACGGTTGAACAAGGGGAGGAGAAAATGAGTAGAGAAATTGATTTAACGAAAGAAGAACAAAACTTATTGTTAGATGTGTTGTTTCGGCAAAATTATGCGAGTGAAATACTTTCCGTTGAACTTTCTGATATCGAAACTGGACGAAAGAAAACAGATATATCTCATTATAAACAGGTTACAAACTTATTTGCTCGGCTGAAAAATGAAGGATATTAAGGCTGCCAGAATGGTGGTCTTTTCTTTTGTTTCTATGGTAAAATGAACTGTGATTATTTATTTTATAATAAGAAAATAAGGACAAATAATAATGTGTAAACGCTGTCATAAACTAAAAATAGAATTGAGAAAGTAGAGCATTACTTGAATGAATTGTTTTTTTACGATTGGTTTACAATTGCTACTTGTTAGAATGAGTTAAAGTGGGGGATATTAATATGATTAGCATTCCGAAAGAAGAGTTTCAACAAGTTTTTGTAAAAGACTTAATGATTTCATCAGAAAAAGTAGCTCATGTTCAAATTAGAAATAGTTTGGAGCATGCTTTGCTTGTTTTGGTAAAATCCGGTTATTCGGCAATTCCAGTATTAGATCCGATGTACAAATTGCATGGATTAGTAAGTACAGCAATGATTTTGGACGGTATTTTAGGGCTAGAGCGTATTGAGTTTGAAAAATTAGAGGATATGAAAGTAGAAAGTGTAATGAAGGGTGACATTCCACGTCTGAAGTTACAGGATTCATTTTCAAAAGCACTAGAGGTGACGATTGATCATCCGTTTGTATGTGTTGAGAACGATGAAGGATATTTTGAAGGGATTTTGACGCGCCGGGCAATTTTAAAATTACTAAATAAAACAGTAAGACGATTTAATCGATAATGTTGGAAAAGGCGACTTCAATTGAAAGAAGAAGTCGCTTTTATCGTTCAGTTGTAACGAAAGAAGGGGAAAACATTGCAAATTGATGATTTTCAGATGATGGTTATCTTAGCACAAGAGTTAAATATGCGAAAGGCTTCTGAGCGTTTATTTGTATCACAACCAGCGCTTAGTCAAAGGCTTCAATCGATGGAAAAACAATGGGGGATGAAGTTTTTTATTCGCTCTCAAAAAGGACTAACGATTACACCGGAAGGCGAGAAGGTGGCGAATTATGCTAAAGATATGTTGCAAAGAGAGGAAGCAATTAAGAGCGAATTAGCAACTTTTCAAACAGAAACATACGGTACGTTAAAGATTGCTGTTGCCTCTGTCATTGGACAATATTGGTTGCCGCCAGTTTTAAAAATGTTTGTACAAAAGTATCCATTTGTAAAAATTTCTCTCTTCACAGGCTGGAGCAGTGAAGTACAAAATCATTTTTACGAAGGTGATGTTCATGTTGCAATTTTGCGAGGGACACAAGAATATAAAGGATATAAACAACAATTGTTTGAAGATGAGTTGTATTTAGTTGATACGGAAATTAAGGATATTTCCATGTTAAAAGACACCAATAGACCGTTCATTCAATTTAAAAGTGATTCGACATATTATGGACAAATCCAAAATTGGTGGTATGGTTTATTTTCTAATCCCCCTAAACGTACGATTGTTGTCGATCAAATTGAAACATGTAAGCAACTTGTTTTAAATGGTATTGGTTATGCACTTTTGCCCTCTACTGTTTTAAAAGAAGTAAGGGAAAAGACATATAAAACTCCAGTACAACTGACGAGAGAAACGTGGTTATTAACAAGTGAATCGGCTCGACAATTAAAACAAGTGCAGGCGTTTTTAGATATTATTGAAGAAATTCAAACGGAAAAATAAGATTATTTTCTTGCGAGGAGTCTTTTCGTTTGGTAGAGTAACAGTATAAATGGATTTAGGAGGCAACAAGCATGAAAATGATGGATGCAAACGAGATTATCTCGTTTATTCAAAAAAGTGAGAAGAAAACTCCTGTAAAGGTATACATAAAAGGGGATTTAAAAGAAATTACATTCCCAGAAACAGTACAAGCATTTGTAAATAAAAAATCAGGCGTATTATTTGGAGAATGGTCTGAAATTAAGACAATCCTTGAAGAAAATAAAAAACATGTTGTAGATTACGTTGTAGAAAATGATCGTCGTAACTCGGCAATTCCAATGCTTGACTTAAAAGGTATTAAGGCACGTATTGAACCAGGTGCTATTATTCGTGACCAAGTTGAAATTGGTGATAATGCAGTTATTATGATGAACGCAACAATTAACATTGGTGCTGTAATTGGTGAAGGTTCAATGATTGATATGAATGCAGTGCTTGGTGGGCGTGCAACGGTAGGTAAGAACTGTCACGTTGGAGCTGGTGCTGTACTTGCAGGCGTTATCGAGCCACCTTCTGCAAAACCAGTTATCGTTGAAGATGATGTTGTAATTGGTGCAAACGTAGTAGTTCTAGAAGGTGTTACAGTAGGTAAAGGTGCAGTTGTTGCAGCTGGTGCAGTTGTAACAGAAGATGTACCACCATACACAGTTGTTGCAGGAACGCCAGCGCGTGTTATTAAAGAAATTGACGAAAAAACTAAAGCAAAAACAGAAATTAAACAAGAGCTTCGTCAACTGAATCCAGAAGAATAAAAAAGAAAGCGTAAGGGCTTGTAGGCTCTTACGCTTTTTATCAATGGTGGTGAAACGATGATGATAAATAAATTTATTCAAATGCGCAGAGATTTACATCAAATTCCAGAGCTTGGTTTTCAAGAATGGAAAACACAGCAATATATTTTAAACTATATAAATACCCTTCCGAGTGAGTATATGGAAGTAAAGACATGGAAAACAGGTGTCATTGTAAAAGTACATGGCCGTAATCCAGAAAAAACAATTGGTTATCGTGCTGATATTGACGGACTTCCAATTACGGAAGAGACAGGATATGAATTTGCCTCATTACATGAAGGGATGATGCACGCATGCGGGCATGATATGCATACAACAATTGGTCTTGGGTTATTAACAGCTTTTGTTACAGAGCGAATTGATGATGATCTTGTTTTTATTTTTCAACCAGCTGAGGAAGGGCCGGGTGGTGCTCTTCCACTATTACAAAGTGAAGAGTTAGAAGCATGGAAACCAGATATGATTCTTGGGCTTCATATTGCACCAGAATATCCAGTTGGATCAATTGCGACAAAAGAGGGATTGCTTTTTGCGAATACATCCGAGTTATACATTGATTTGAAAGGGAAAGGTGGACATGCAGCATATCCGCATACAGCAAACGATATGATTGTTGCCGCAAGCCATCTTGTCACACAGCTACAATCTGTTATTAGTCGCAATGTGAATCCGCTAGATAGTGCAGTTATTACAATCGGAAAAATTACTGGTGGAACAGTACAGAATATTATTGCAGAAAAGGCTCGTTTAGAAGGAACGATTCGTACATTATCTGTTGAATCTATGAAACGAGTAAAGGGACGAATTGAAGCAATTGTTACTGGAATCGAAACGTCTTTTGAGTGTACAGCGCATATTGATTACGGAGCGATGTATCACCAAGTATATAACGATGAAACGTTAACGAAGGAATTTATGGGGTTTACGGACGAACATACAGATATGAATGTTATCACTTGCACAGAAGCGATGACAGGAGAAGATTTCGGATATATGCTGCGTGAGATTCCAGGTTTTATGTTTTGGCTCGGTGTCGAATCTGAATATGGTCTACATCATGCGAAATTACAGCCGGATGAATCAGCAATTGAAAAAGCGATTCTATTTTTAACAACATACGTAAAATGGAAAGGGAACAGGGTGTAATGCCTGTTCCTTTTTTGTATAATAAAATTTTCGTGGTCTATATATACCCATTTTAATTTTTCGACATCTTTGTCTAGCTCTGCCTTCTAGAACCTTAGCCAACGGGCCTAAACAGTCGGCTTCGCCTTTCTTTATGATCCAGCTCCAGCGGCTAGAACAGTCGGTGGCTTCGCGTCTTCCGCCGAGGCAAAAAGCACCTCTATGTCAGAAGCTCCATCCCCCTCTTGTTCTGAGCGATCCGCTTCCGCTTTTCTTTATAAGTCGCTGCTATGCAGAATACAACATGCCCGTTACTTGCTTTCTCCTTTTGTTTTAAACCTTGCATGTGGCAGAAAAAGGCCCTGACCGCTTCTATGCATGGCCAGATGCTCTCGCCCACCTAAAAAGAAAGAGGGTTTTATGTCGATTTTTTAATTTGTATTTATATAGTACATTTTTTTTGTAATTCTAGCACAATACTTTATAATGGTAGGTGGGGAAAAGAGTTAATAGTTAGTTATTTTATAATGATTATTAAATGATATTGACTAAAAACTAATTTTCCCTATATAATATAATATATGACTAAAAAATTAACGGAGGTTGGTACATATGGCAGAACGTATGGTAGCAAAACAAGCTCCACGCTTTGAGATGGACGCTGTTATGCCAAACAAAGAATTCGGTAAAGTAAGCCTTGAAGAAGTTATGAAACAAGACAAATGGACAGTGCTTTTCTTCTATCCAATGGATTTCACTTTCGTATGTCCGACAGAAATTATCGCTCTTTCTGATCGTTATGATGAGTTCGAAGATTTAGATGCAGAAGTAATTGGTGTATCAACTGACACAATCCATACTCATTTAGCGTGGATTAACACTGATCGTACGAAAAACGGTTTAGGTGAGTTAAAATATCCATTAGCTGCTGATACAAATCATGTAGTATCTCGTGAATATGGCGTATTACTTGAAGAAGAAGGGATCGCACTTCGTGGTCTATTCATCATTAGCCCAGAAGGCGAATTAATGTATCAAGTTGTACATCATAATAACATTGGACGTGAAGTTGACGAAGTAATCCGTGTTCTTCAAGCGCTTCAAACTGGCGGACTTTGCCCAGCAAACTGGAAACCAGGTCAAGCGACTTTAAACGTTTAATTTTTGAATGAGTGAACAAGGTCTAGCAAATTGTTGTTAGACCTTTCTCTACATATATAAGGGGGAAATGTTATGAAATTACGTGAACCAATGCCTTCCTTAGAAGGAGCAACGACTGTACTAAATGGAGAAGTAGTCAAGGAAGCGCTAATTGGCGATAAACCAACATTGATTCATTTTTGGTCTGTTAGCTGTCATTTATGTAAAGAAGCAATGCCGAGTATTAATGAATTCCGTGATAACTATAAAGATAAATTAAATGTAATTGCTGTACATATGCCGCGTTCAGAAGAAGATTTAGATCTTGAAAAAGTGAAAGCGGTGGCAGAGGAGCACGGTATTGTACAGCCCATTTTGGTAGACAATAAGCATGCGATTACAGACTCTTTTGAGAATCAATATGTACCAGCATATTACGTGTTTGATAAAAACGGTGTATTGCGCCATTTCCAAGCGGGCGGTAGTGGTATGCAAATGTTAACAAAACGAGTAAATCGCGTTCTTGATGAAGCTGAAAAAACAGCTGAATAAAGGAAAACCTCCCTTGTAACAGGGGGGTTTTTAGTTTACATTTTATATGAAAATTGTGTAAAATCAATATGGTACATAGAGAAAAAGGTAGGGGATAGTGTGCAAATCGGAAGTACTATACTATGTTTCTTTTTATATACATATGTAATTGTAGCAGCAATTTATTTTGGTGTTAGTTTTTATACATATTGTATAGCGAAAAAAGAAAACTATACGAACACATATGAGTGGGTGAGAGAGTATTTATCACCTGTAGCAGAAATTATGAATGCATTCGCTCTATTCTTATTTGTTGGATTAATCGCTTTTTCAACGAGTTTAGTAGGAAATAAAATGACTTTATTTATCCTTGGGGCCATTATTTTTATGTTATTAGGAATTCGAATTGGTAATATGGTGTTTTGGAATAAGGCATTGGTGGAAGGGTATACTGGCATATGTATTCCAGGGTTGTTAGCTGCAATTGTTACGAATATAGAGCATGAGTATTATCAGCTTCATTTTTGGTTAATTATTATTCTAACAATTGTATCGGTCTTATACATAAGCGCTACTTTTTTAACGTACTGCGCACATAAACGAGAAGACAGGAATGCGGTATTATTCTTTCGAAAGTGGGCTCTATTTTGGAGCGTTCCAACTATGGTTGTTATAGGAGCGATTGCTATTGTTGTGAACGGGTATGAGATAGTAGGGTGGCAAAAGATGATTGAAATGTGGTGGGTGTTCATTGTTTCTTTTGTTGGCTTTTTAGGAGCGACCCATTATTTATTTCATCAGCACCACTATCAGTTTGCGATATTATTTGCTTTTATAAATTTACTATTTGCTTTTTTTGGACAAGAAACTTTAATATTTGTATTTCAAACGTTCAGTTCATTTGGAAATATATTTATCTTTGGTATGTTAGTATGTATGCTTACTTTTTATTTACAGCAATTTTTTTATATTCAAAAGCAGAAATAAGAATGGAGAGGCAATCAATATAGCATTTGTACCGAGGATGACCCTTACCTCAAGAGTGTGAGGAATTTGAAGAAGATAGATATAACTGCTGGTGTGTGCCTGTTTGATGAGAGCTTTCCTTTTCATCATTGGAAATAAAAAACAGCGATATAAGTTTCACTTTATAAAATATGCTACAATGATAGTTGTTCCTGATGTAAAGAGAGCAAAACCTTCACATCGCGTTTTTGAAAAGTTAAAGAGGATAGGTGGGAGATAAAGAAATTCCACCGATAAAAGTTTTATTTGATACGATTTGATATTACTGGAGGAATTTGTGTGAGTACGAAAGAAAAAGAATTTGCTGTTATTGGTCTTGGACGATTTGGTGGTAGTATTTGCCGGGAATTAGCGCAATTAGGAATGGAAGTTATGGCGATTGATATGGATGAAGAGCGTATAAATGAGTTTGCAAATATTGCATCTCATGCTGTAATTGCGGATTCTACAGATGAGATGGTATTAAAAAGTCTTGGTATTCGAAACTTTGATCATGTAGTTATTGCAATTGGAGATAATATTCAATCAAGTATTTTAACAACGCTTATTTTGAAAGAACTAGGTGTAAAAAATATTACTGTAAAAGCACAAAATGATTATCATGAAAAAGTTCTTCGAAAAATTGGAGCAGATCAAATTGTTCACCCTGAGCGCGATATGGGAAAAAGAATCGCCAATAATATTGCCTCAAGTAGCGTTTTGGACTATTTAGAACTTTCAGATGAACATAGTATTGTTGAGATTATTGCAAGCGAAAAGATTAATGGTCATTCATTGATCGAATTAGATATTCGTGCGAAGTTTGGATTGAACATTGTAGCAATTAAGCGTGGGAAGGAAGTTCTTGTTTCACCGCGTGCGACAGAAAATATTCAAATGGGAGATATTTTAATCGTTATCGGTCACGATAATGATGTAGATCGCTTCGAAATGTTTTTAGCGAAATGATAAAAAGGACAATGCCCATCGCAGCATTGTCCTTTTTATTTAAATTTCCATAATGATTGGTAAAATCATTGGTCGACGTTTTGTTTTTTCGTATAAGAATGGAGCCAATGTATCTGTAATTTCATTTTTGATCTCAGACCATTGTGTCGTTTTGCGCTCCATTACTTTTTCTAAATGATTTGTAATTAATGTTTGTGCATCGTTAATTAAATCGCTACTTTCACGCATATAAACGAATCCACGAGAAATGATATCTGGTCCAGCCGCTACTTTGAAATCCTTCATATCGATGCTAACAACAACGATAACAAGTCCCTCTTCCGAAAGAATACGACGATCGCGAAGTACGATGTTACCGATATCACCAATACCATTTCCGTCGATATAGACAGAACCAGAAGGAATTTTTCCTGCGATTGTTGCTTCATCTTCACGAAGTGCAAGTACATCTCCATTATCAATTATGAAGCAATTTTCTTCTGGGATACCACAATCATTTGCTAATTTTGCATGCATACGTTGCATACGATATTCGCCGTGAATTGGCATAAAATATTTTGGTTTAATGAGACGTAACATTAGTTTCTGTTCTTCTTGTCCACCGTGTCCGCTTGTATGAATGTCAGTCAATGGTCCATGAATGACTTCAGCACCTGCACGATATAGCATGTTAATTGTGCGGCTTACACTTACTGTGTTTCCAGGGATTGGAGAAGAAGAGAATACAACAGTATCACCAGGAATAATTTGAATTTGACGGTGTGTACCGTTAGCGATGCGAGATAATGCAGCCATTGGTTCACCTTGACTTCCTGTACATAAAATCACAACTTGATTTGCTGGTATGCGATTTAGTTGTGATGGTTCAATAATTGTATCTTTCGGACAGCGAATATAGCCAAGATTTTGTCCGATTTCCATTGCTGCTTCCATGCTTCGACCAAAAACCGCGATCTTTCGATTGTTTGCTACTGCTGCTTCTACAACTTGTTGCAGCCTGTGAATATTAGAAGCAAATGTTGCGAATATAATGCGGCCTTCTACTTTACGGAAAATATCCTGGATGCTGTCACCTACGCGGCGCTCAGACATCGTAAAGTGAGGGACTTCGCTATTCGTGCTATCAGATAGCAAGCAAAGGACACCTTCTTTTCCGATTTCAGCCATCTTTGTTAAATTTGCCGGCTCACCAACTGGTGTAAAATCAAATTTGAAATCTCCTGTATGCACAACCGGTCCTTGTGGTGTCTTCACAACGATACCGTATGAATCTGGAATGCTATGTGTTGTGCGGAAGAAGGAAACGGATGTTTTTTTGAATTTAATCACATCGTCTTCTTTAATCTCATGCAATTGTGCTTTTCGTAGTAATCCGTGCTCTTCTAACTTATTTTTAATCAGTCCGAGCGCTAGTTTCCCACCGTAAATTGGAATGTTTACTTGGCGCAATAAATAAGGAATTCCACCAATATGATCTTCATGACCATGTGTAATAAAGAGTCCTTTAATTTTTTCTTCATTACGTACGAGATACGTGTAGTCAGGGATGACATAATCAATCCCAAGAAGTTCGTCTTCTGGAAATTTGATTCCAGCATCAATAATAATAATTTCATCTTGAAATTGAACAGCATATGTATTTTTGCCGATTTCACCGAGTCCGCCAAGCGCGAAAACAGCAGTTTGGTCATTTTTTAAGAATTTCATAAATTAAACTTTCTCCGCTAATTTAAAATCTGCATATTGCTTTTCATATTCAAGATGAGCACCAGTAACAGGCTGGATAAACTCAATATTATATGCGAACTTGTGTAATTTTGTGCGAACTTCTCTTTCAGACTCAGCTTCTAGATAAAGCACCTTAGTATTTTCACGTACAGGTACTTCTAGCATTTTCTCTTGATAAAATACTTTAAAAATCATTAAAACAATCTCTCCTTGTCTATGTTTTAGGTTATCTTTTACCTATTATAAAGCAAATGGTTATGATTTTCATGTTTTTTCGAATAAGAGTGAAGAAAAAAGCCCGAAATGGGCATGATTTAAGCAATTGTTTTTTTACGAAGCAAATCGTTCCAATATACTTTTAATTTTTTCTTCAGTTTCTTTAGCACGGTTGTCCCTTCCTTTCTTCGCTCAAAACATGCATATAATCTTATTAGAATGCGTAAGAAGAATTAAGTTTTTAAAAATGAACTACTTGTAAGAAAATATTTCGTTCAAATTATAGTATGAGATAGAATAGAAAAGAAAATGCATATGTTGAACCGTAGTACCGTTTTTATTTCAGTATATGCATAGTTAGGCAGGAAGGTTAGATAAGAAGCACTTTATTCATCAATATGTTATACTTTTTTAGTATTTGAAAAAATATTTACAGTATAAAGCGATACGTTTGAATTGATGAAGTAGAAAGGGTTATGTAAATGAATGATAAAATTGTCTTTTTTGATATTGATGGAACGTTGCTAGATCATAACAAAGAAATACCAAAATCCACAAAAGAATCTGTACGTCGTTTGCAAGAAAAAGGTGTACATGTGGCAATTGCAACAGGACGAGCGCCATTTATGTTTGAAGATATTCGTAAAGAGCTAAATATTCATAACTATGTAAGTTTCAATGGACAGTATGTGGTGTTTGAAGATGAGGTTATACATAAAAATCCTCTACACCCTGATGCATTACATGATTTCACGGAATTTTCAGAGCAAGAAGGTTATCCGCTTGTATACTTGGATCATAAAGAAATGAAAGCAACAGTGCCATCACATCAGTATGTAGCAGAAAGCTTTGCTAGCCTTCATATGGATCATCCTGCGTTTGAACCTAGCTTTTATGAAGAACGTGACATTTATCAAACACTTTTATTTTGCAGGGCTGGAGAAGAAGAAAAATTTATTAACGACTATTCAAAGTTTCATTTTATTCGCTGGCATGCTTACTCTATGGATATTATTCCAATGGGAGGATCGAAAGCAAAAGGAATTGAAAAGTTTATTGAAAAGCTTGGCTTCACACGAGAACAAGTGTATGCATTTGGAGACGGGTTAAATGATTTAGAAATGATTGAAACTGTAGGTACAGGAATTGCTATGGGAAATGGACATGAAGATTTGAAAAAACTTGCGAATTATGTAACAAAAGATGTTGCAGAAGATGGTATTCTTCATGGATTGCAGTGGGCAGGGCTATTATAAAGTATAAATATGAGAACCATTTCAATAAAAAGAGTGAGTTTTTACCAACTTCAGTGAAAACTCACTCTTTTTATCTTGTTATTCATAAGTTGTGGGAAATTCCCAATTATGGAAATTTGTTTTATCTTTCTAAAGGTGCTGCATTTTCTGGAATCATAAATGGATTATCTTTATTAATATGGTCATAAAACATAACGCCATTTAAGTGATCAATTTCATGCTGGAATACAATTGCCGATAACCCTTTTAAACGTAGTTTGACTTCTTCACCATCCACTGTGGTTCCTTTTATAGTAATGCGAGTGTAACGTGGTACATAGCCAGGAACTTCGCGGTCCACTGATAGGCATCCTTCGCCCCCTTGTAAGTATGTACGTTCTACAGAGTGACTAATAATTTTTGGATTAAATAAAGCGTAGCTATATAATGTACCATCTTGATCTGTGACATGGACAGCAATCATTCTTTTAGAAACACCGATTTGCGGCGCGGCTAAACCAATTCCGGGGCGTAAATTATATTTTTCAACCATTTCGGGGTTTTGACTGTTAATCACAAATTCGATCATCTTTTGTAACATATGAACATCTTCTTCGCTTGCTGGCAGAGCTATTTCTTCAGCCACTGCTCGTAAAATGGGATTTCCTTCACGAATCACATCGTCCATTGTAAGCATATGCAATCTCTCCTTTCATCTTTAGTCTACCAAAGGTCATGAAAAAAGTCATGACAAAGAACAAGACGAAAAACGCCTTGTTCTTTTATAATTGTTTCATTTTACATTAACAGATGCAAGCGGCACCGACGATAATTAAAAGAATAAACAATACAACGATTAAAGCAAAGCCGTGTCCAAAGCCGCCGCAACCACCATAGCCATACGTAGGATATGCGCCAGTTGAGGGGTAACAAAAAGTGTATCCGTACATGGTGTGACCTCCTTTACCATTTCCGCGAATGCTGCGGTTAGTATAATGTATGGAAGAAAGGAGAGAAATGTATAGTTATTTGCCTAAAAAGAAGGCAGATGCTGTATATTTTTATTAGGATGGGACAAAAGATAAGAGTGAAGTGAAACGTTTACATATTATTCTACGAGCAAAATATCTATGAAAAGGGGACAATATAACAGGAGGTTTTTGTTCACTAATACAGATAGTATTTTGAAAACTTGTATTTGTTAAGAAAATCTTTCTAACCTTTGAAAAAAATCGAAATCAAAGTGATTGACATCATGATTAGAATAGTTGTAAACTTAAAAACGTGATCAAGATTGTATTAATTTGTTTAAAAGAAAACATTAGTACAGATTGTTAGGTACACAAATTATTCAATAACTGACGAATGATGCGTCAGTTTACAAACTTATGCTTTCATTTTAGTGAAGTGCTAATGAAAGCGTTTAAGAATATGGTTCAAGAGAGGAAGAGGTGAACGGAATGGGTACTAAAACAAAAAAGGCCCTATTTAATGTTGATGAGCAAATGAAAGCTATCGCAGCTCAATTTGAAACATTACAAATTTTAAATGAAAAAGGCGAAGTTGTGAATGAAGCAGCTATGCCAAAATTAACTGATGAGCAATTAAAAGAATTAATGCGTCGTATGGTATATACTCGCGTATTAGATCAACGTTCTATTTCTTTAAACCGTCAAGGTCGCTTAGGTTTCTATGCGCCAACAGCTGGACAAGAAGCTTCTCAATTAGCAAGTCATTTTGCTCTTGAAAAAGAAGACTTCATCTTACCAGGATACCGTGATGTTCCACAATTAGTATGGCACGGCTTACCATTATATCAAGCATTCCTATTCTCTCGTGGACATTTCATGGGTAACCAAATGCCTGCAGATGTAAATGCACTTTCTCCACAAATCATTATCGGTGCACAAATCATCCAAACGGCTGGTGTTGCATTAGGTATGAAACTACGTGGTAAAAAATCTGTTGCAATTACTTACACTGGTGACGGCGGAGCGTCTCAAGGTGACTTCTACGAAGGTATGAACTTTGCAGGTGCATTTAAAGCTCCAGCAATCTTCGTTGTTCAAAACAACCGTTATGCAATTTCTACTCCAGTAGAAAAACAATCTGCAGCAAAAACTGTAGCACAAAAAGCAGTTGCAGCTGGTATTTACGGTATTCAAGTAGACGGTATGGATCCATTAGCTGTATATGCAGCAACTGCTTTCGCTCGTGAGCGCGCAGTAAACGGTGAAGGTCCTACTTTAATTGAAACTTTAACATTCCGTTATGGTCCACATACAATGGCTGGTGATGATCCAACTCGTTACCGTACAAAAGATATCGAAAATGAATGGGAACAAAAAGATCCAATCGTACGTTTCCGTGCATTCTTAGAAAACAAAGGCATTTGGTCTCAAGAAGAAGAAGAAAAAGTAATCGAACAAGCTAAAGAAGATATTAAAGAAGCGATTGCTAAAGCTGACCAAGCTCCAAAACAAAAAGTAACTGATTTAATGGAAATCATGTACGAAACAATGCCTTACAACTTAGCTGAACAATATGAAATTTATAAAGAAAAGGAGTCGAAGTAAGCCATGGCTCAAATGACAATGATTCAAGCAATCACTGATGCTTTACGCGTTGAAATGAAAAACGATCCTAACGTACTTGTATTTGGTGAAGACGTTGGTGTAAACGGCGGTGTATTCCGTGCTACTGAAGGATTACAAGCTGAATTCGGTGAAGACCGTGTAATGGATACTCCACTTGCAGAGTCTGGTATCGGTGGACTTGCAATCGGTTTAGCATTAGAAGGCTTTCGTCCAGTTCCTGAAATCCAATTCTTCGGTTTCGTATTCGAAGTAATTGATTCTATTTCTGGTCAAATAGCTCGTATGCGTTACCGTTCTGGCGGACGTTGGACTGCTCCAGTTACAATTCGTTCTCCATTCGGCGGCGGTGTTCATACACCAGAATTACATGCTGACAGCTTAGAAGGATTAATGACACAACAACCAGGTTTAAAAGTTATCATTCCATCTACTCCATACGATGCGAAAGGTCTTTTAATTTCTGCAATTCGTGATAACGATCCAGTTGTTTACTTAGAGCATATGAAATTATACCGTTCTTTCCGTCAAGAAGTACCAGAAGGCGAATACACAATTGAAATTGGTAAAGCTGATGTGAAACGTGAAGGTACAGATGTATCTGTTATCACTTATGGTGCAATGGTACATGCTGCATTAAAGGCTGCTGAAGAACTAGAAAAAGAAGGTATCTCTTTAGAGGTTGTGGACTTACGTACAGTTCAACCATTAGATATTGAAACAATTATCGCTTCTGTTGAAAAAACAGGCCGCGTTGTTGTAGTTCAAGAAGCTCAAAAACAAGCTGGTATTGCAGCTAACGTTGTAGCGGAAATCAATGACCGTGCAATTTTAAACTTAGAAGCTCCAGTTGTACGTGTTGCAGCTGCTGATACAATATTCCCATTCTCTCAAGCTGAGAGCGTATGGTTACCAAACCACAAAGATATTGTTGAAGCTGTTAACAAAGTAATGAACTTCTAATTGTAATTTCATGTGCAAAAGAAGTCAGCACATGCTGATTTCTTTTGCAATTTCTAATAATAATGATATGAATCAGGGGGCTGAATTCCGTGGCATTTGAATTTAAACTACCAGATATCGGTGAAGGTATCCACGAAGGTGAAATCGTAAAATGGTTTATTAAACCAGGCGATGAAGTAAACGAAGACGATGTACTTCTTGAAGTACAAAATGATAAAGCAGTTGTAGAAATTCCTTCTCCTGTTAAAGGAAAAGTACTTGACATTCTTGTAGAAGAAGGTACAGTAGCAGTAGTAGGAGATGTTCTTGTTAAATTTGACGCTCCTGGCTATGAAAACCTTAAATTTAAAGGTGACGATCATGACGACGCTCCAAAAGCTGAAGAAGTAAAAGAAGAAGCTCCAGCAGCAGAGGCTACTCCAGCAGCAACTGAAGAAGTAGTTAATGAGCGCGTAATTGCTATGCCATCTGTTCGTAAATATGCACGTGAAAAAGGCGTAGACATTCGTTTAGTAACTGGTACTGGTAAAAACGGTCGTGTTGTAAAAACTGACATCGATGCATTTGCAAACGGTGGACAAGCAGCAGTAGCACAACCGGAAGCTCCAGCAGCGGCAGAAGCTCCAGCAGCAGCGAAAGAAGAAGCTCCAAAAGCACAACCAATTCCAGCTGGTGAATACCCAGAAACTCGTGAGAAAATGAGCGGTATTCGTAAAGCGATTGCAAAAGCAATGGTTAACTCTAAACATACAGCTCCTCACGTAACATTAATGGACGAAGTAGATGTAACAGAACTTGTTGCTCACCGTAAGAAGTTCAAAGCTGTTGCAGCTGAAAAAGGTATTAAATTAACTTACCTTCCATACGTTGTAAAAGCGTTAACATCTGCATTACGTGAATTCCCAATGCTGAACACTTCTTTAGATGATGCAAATCAAGAGATCGTTCACAAACATTACTTCAACATCGGTATTGCAGCTGATACAGACAAAGGTCTTTTAGTTCCAGTTGTAAAAGATGCTGATCGTAAATCTATCTTCTCTATCTCTAATGAGATCAATGAGCTTGCAACTAAAGCACGTGAAGGTCGCTTAGCTCCAGCAGAGATGAAGGGTGCTTCTTGCACAATTACAAACATTGGTTCTGCAGGTGGACAATGGTTCACTCCAGTTATTAACCACCCAGAAGTAGCAATCCTTGGTATTGGCCGTATTGCTGAGAAACCAGTTGTGAAAAACGGTGAAATCGTTGCAGCTCCAGTATTAGCATTATCTTTAAGCTTTGACCATCGCTTAATCGACGGTGCAACTGCTCAGAAAGCATTAAACCAAATTAAACGTCTATTAAACGACCCACAATTATTAGTAATGGAGGCGTAATAAACAATGGTAGTAGGAGATTTCCCAATTGAATTAGATACAGTCGTTGTTGGTGCAGGTCCTGGTGGATATGTTGCAGCAATTCGTGCAGCACAATTAGGACAAAAAGTAGCTATTATTGAAAAAGCTAACCTTGGTGGTGTATGCTTAAACGTTGGATGTATTCCTTCTAAAGCATTAATTAATGCAGGTCATCGTTATGAGAATGCAAAACATTCTGATGACATGGGGATTACTGCAGAAAACGTAACAGTTGACTTCACAAAAGTTCAAGAATGGAAAAACGGCGTAGTTAAGAAATTAACTGGCGGTGTAGAAGGCCTTCTAAAAGGTAACAAAGTTGAAATCATTCGTGGTGAAGCTTACTTTGTAGATGCAAACACATTACGCGTAATGACTGAAGAAGCAGCTCAAACGTACACGTTTAAAAATGCTGTTCTTGCAACTGGTTCTACACCAATTGAAATTCCTGGATTCAAATACTCTAAACGTGTTCTTAACTCAACTGGTGCTTTAAGCTTACCTGAAATTCCGAAAAAACTTGTTGTAATCGGCGGCGGTTACATCGGTATGGAATTAGGTACTGCATATGCAAACTTCGGTACAGAAGTTACTGTATTAGAAGCTGGCGATGAAATTTTAGCTGGTTTTGAAAAAGCAATGAGCCAAGTTGTAAAACGCGCTCTTCAGAAAAAAGGCAACGTAACAATCCATACAAAAGCTATGGCTAAAGGCGTTGAAGAAACTGAAAACGGTGTAACAGTTAGCTTCGAAGTAAAAGGTGAAGTACAAACTGTTGAAGCTGATTATGTATTAGTAACTG
Source organism: Bacillus sp. NPDC077411 (assembly GCF_044543425.1). Taxonomy (NCBI): domain Bacteria; kingdom Bacillati; phylum Bacillota; class Bacilli; order Caryophanales; family Bacillaceae; genus Bacillus; species Bacillus sp. NPDC077411. Next base: position 217,207 of record NZ_JBITWA010000002.1, read on the forward strand.
TAGGTCGTCGTCCAAATACTCAAGAAATCGGTCTTGAGCAAGTTGGAATTAAAATGACTGACCGTGGTCTAATCGAAATCGACGAACAATGCCGTACAAATGTATCAAACATCTATGCAATTGGTGATATCGTTCCTGGACCACCATTAGCTCATAAAGCTTCTTACGAAGGTAAAGTAGCTGTTGAAGCAATTAGCGGTCATGCATCAGCAATTGACTACATCGGAATTCCAGCAGTATGCTTCACTGATCCAGAATTAGCATCTGTTGGTTATACGAAAAAACAAGCAGAAGAAGCTGGAATGACAGTAGCAGTTTCTAAATTCCCATTCGCTGCTAACGGACGTGCATTATCGTTAAACAGCACAGATGGTTTCGTACAGCTTGTAACTCGTAAAGAAGATGGACTTATTGTAGGTGCACAAGTTGCAGGTGCAGGCGCTTCTGATATTATTTCTGAGCTTGGTTTAGCTATCGAAGCTGGAATGACAGCTGAAGATATCGCTCAAACAATCCATGCTCACCCAACATTAGGTGAAATCACAATGGAAGCAGCTGAAGTTGCTCTTGGAATGCCAATTCACATTGTAAAATAATATAAGATAAATAAAAGAACCGCCTCCTAGATATTAGGAGACGGTTCTTTTATTTATATAAATTCATTTTAATTTCTCGACATCTTTGTCTAGCTCCAGCGGCTAGAACAGTCGGTGGCTTCGCATCTTCCACCGAGGCAAAAAGCGCCTCTATGTCAGAAGCTCCATCCCCCTCTTGTTCTGAGCGAGCCGCTTCCGCTTTTCTTTATAAGTTGTTGCTATGCAGAATACAGCATGACCGCTTCTTGCTTTCTCCTTTTGTTTTAAACCCTGCATGTGGTAGAAAAAGGCCTCGACCGTTTCTATGCGCGGCCAGATACTCTCGCCCACCTAAAATGAAAGGGTTTTTTATGTCGTTTTTTTAGTAATTAGTACATACATCCAAATTACTGCTATACAAAATAAAAAATGTGATAATTAGCTAAAAAATAAATCACTTTGCTTCTTCTGCCTGTTTCCTCATATATATGTAATGATTTCTTTTAGCGCCCATATATTGTAATACAATAGGACATGCGAAAGGAGGCAACGACATGAAAATGACTTTTGTTGCTTTGTTTCATTTTATTATATGGGGCGGATTTTCCATTGTGTTATTATTATCAAGTCGCGATAAAGTACATTACAAAATATTGCTCTTTTTTGTGTTTTTTTATTTGGCTTATGTTATTGCTCATATTATGTTGCACTCCAGAAAAGAGGCAATTTTTTTCACTGTTACTAATAGTTTTCTCTTTTTTATGAGTAAGCTGCTCTTTTTTAGTTAACGTTTATAAAAGTACATTGTTCTTCCATTAAAAAGCTGTAATTCTCCTTCTAATTTTTTGGCTAAAAATCTGCAAAATTCATTAGCTTTTCCTTTATCTCCAAATGTTGCAGTAGACGGTAATGTAATTTGTACAAAAGATTGTTCATTTTCAATGCCTATTCCTACATAAATAGAATGATAGCGTTCATGATTAGATTTTAAATAGAGTGTTGTATCAGAAGTGTCAACCATTTCGTATGGAAAGGCAGTATTTGAGTATGAAAAGCCGAGTTGTTGACCTGTTTGAGCTGTAATTGTTTTATAATAATGAAATAGTTTTTTGACATCGTCTAGTGAAATAGCTTGCTGTTTTGAATTTGGGACGAGTTTAATGAATGCATCTTGCATAATAAACCTCCTAAGGGCATAATATATTACTATTTTAACATTGTTGTAAATTTTTTGACAATTAAAAGGAATCCGACTTTTTTTGTTTAATATGTACAATATGGATAAATCAAGAAGAAAGGAGAGGGACAATGTTTGAAAAATTATATGATGAACATGAAAAAGCAAAAGTCCGCTTTCTTGGTTTTATGACAAATGAGACACGGTATGATTTTGGTGTGGTGTACACAACTATGTTTTTTGGTAAACCTCTTGTTGTTTGTATGCAAACTGGTCGAGCAACTCTCCTTGGACAGGATGATATTGAAAATGTGCACCATTTACAAGATGTCTTTAAACTAAAAACGAGTGAAGAAGCAACAGATCTTGCGCAGTTTTTTAAATTTCTATTGCCACCTACTTCCGTGCATGCTGAATATGAGGAATAATTGTTTAAAAGCAGTCGTAATAATAAATATACGGCTGCTTATTATTTATAAATGTTTCATACTAATGGATTTTAAAAATAATTAATATGTCACAATTAAAAACTATTGACGAAAAAAGTATAACATATTAAAATAAAGACAGAAAGTTAAGCGGTTACAAAAAATTCTTAGGAATTACAATATTAGGGGGAATTTAAAAATGGGAACTATCGTATGTCAAATTTGTGAGAACACAATTGCGCATTTTGAGGATGAAAAAGTAACAGTATTATACGGAAAATGCGCTTCTAAATGTGAGTGTGAGCATAAAGAGCATACTAAAGCCCAATAAATAAGGAAACGCCTGTATATGCAGGCGTTTTTTAGTGAATTGAAGTTGTGTGACCAATCGTTGCAATAATTGCATCATCTCGAATGGGAATGAGGTCGATTTCTGTTTGCATTTTCTTTGTAGAGGAAAATTGACTCATCATACGACTATCTATACGCGTTAGAAAATCTGTTAAATATGCTGATAAAAAAGCGAAAGGAATACGCCGTTGATTGAGTACATCAATAATTTGATTTTCAGTTTTTACACCGACACCATGCCCATAAAAGAAGAAATTTCCTAAGTAAATTGCATTTTCTCCTTGCCATTCAATTGTTGCTGGGTTTACTTGTGGGTTTTTAAAATAAACAAGGTCGCCAGGAACAACTTCTCCTCCTGTTTTTGTAATTAGTTTCAAATCCTTATCATAGTCCCATGTATATAAGTGAAGATTTGCAAATAAACGATTAAACGTTTCTTCGTCATATAATGCTAACAGTGATTTATAGAAGAGAATAATCATTGCAGTTGCACATTCTGTTCCGTATTTTTTGCCGTTTAGAAAAATATCACGAATAGCAAAAGAGGGTAACACATTAGGTCGAAGTTGAAAGCCACCTAAATGAGTTCTTTCCCAAAATTCAGGATTACAGTAAGATTGCTTAAAGGTACGAAATTGTAATCCGCTATGAAATAACTCTAAAGCGGAAGTAATAATATGAACACGGATATTTATATCGAAACTTAATTCTTGTAATGATTGGAAGTTATATACTTCTTGGTTTCCGGTCATAATTTCTAAAATTTGTTGTTTTTCCGAAAAGAAAGGTTCGTTTTCGTTTTTTATATATGGGTGTACAATGGAACGGCCAATTACAATCATAAAATCCCACCTATATGTTTACATTCTTTTGATTTTGAATTAAAGGGCGGTGAGGCTCTCAGCTTAAATTTTAGAGGAAATTAAGAAAAATACTGCTGAGCTGTATCTAATTGATTCTCACCTACTAATGGAGCTATACACTAATGGATAGTAGCTTTTCATGATAGCAAGGAGAGAACGCGATCCGTAAGAGCCCAATTGGGAAGGGTTTCCGCCTGATGGAAGTTTCACATTATATCGTATGAATAGGCGAATAAAGGGTGCATAGGAAAAATAATATGAAGGCTAGAAGAGGGAAAGAATGAAAAAATCCCACCTCAATGATATGAGGTGGGAAGGAAGTTATTCGCTAATTGCTTTATATTCTTTAATGACACGTAAAGTTTGTAATGTCATGTCTTCAGGACCTTGTACTGGTAATCCTGCTTCTAAATTCTTTTGAATATAGTCTAAATTTTCTTTTGTAATAATTTCACCAGGAGTAAAAATTGGAATACCTGGTGGATAGACCATAACGAAATCTGCTATAATGCGGCCAGCAGCTTCTGCAAAAGGAACAACCTCTGTTTCAGAATAAAAGGCATCGCGTGGAGATAGCGCAAGTACAGGGATTTCCGGAATATCCACTTGTACTTGAACACCTTTTTCTGCTCGATGTTTAAAGGTAGCTGATAAATCATGCAGAGCGTGCACTAGTAAATTTGTTTCTTCTTCCGTATCTCCAAGTGTAACAAGGCAAAGAATGTTATATAAATCGGAAAGCTCAACCTCTATATTATAATGCTGTCTTAACCATAACTCTACATCGTGTCCTGTAATTCCTAATTCTTTTACAGAAATAATGAGCTTTGTTGGATCATAACCAAAAGTTGCATCTGTTCCTAGCAGCTCTTTACCAGGACAATAGAGGTGTTCAATCTCATTTACTTGCTTTCGAACATCTTCTGCTAATTGAATCGTTTTCGTAATAAGTTCTCGTCCTTCTGTTGCAAGACGCTTTCTTGCAACGTCAAGTGAAGCTAATAAAATATAAGATGTTGAAGTTGTTGTAAGCATACTAATAATCGATTGAACATGCTTTACGTTTACAAGCCCTTCTTTTACATTCAAAATAGAGCTTTGTGTTAATGAGCCACCTAGTTTGTGAACACTTGTTGCAGCCATATCGGCACCAGCCTGCATCGCTGACTTTGGCATTTCGTCATGAAAATGAATATGAACACCATGGGCTTCATCCACTAGTACCGGTATATTGTATGAATGTACTAACTTTACAATTTGCTCTAAGTCAGCTGCAAAACCAAAATATGTTGGATTAATAACAAGGAGCCCTTTTGCATCTGGATGTTCTTCAAGCGCTTTTTTTACAGAAGGAATTGTAATTCCGTGTGAAATTCCTAATGTTGGATCAATTTCTGGATGAATAAAAATTGGTTTTGCGCCTGAGAAAATAATCGCTGACATAACAGATTTATGAACATTACGCGGTACAAGGATTTTATCTCCAGGACCACAAACGCTCATCACCATTGTCATAATTGCTCCGCTGGTTCCTTGGACAGAAAAAAATGTATGATCAGCGTCGAAAGCTTTGGCTGCTAAATCTTGTGCTTGCTTAATCATACCTTTTGGATGATGTAAATCATCGAGCGGTGCAATATTAATTAAATCAATTGATAATGCATTATGCCCAATAAATTCGCGGAATTCAGGATCCATTCCTTGTCCTTTTTTATGACCTGGGATATGAAATTGGACTGGATTTCGCTTGCTGTGCTCTTTTAAAGCAGTAAACAATGGTGTTTCGTATTGGGACAATTTATACACCCCTTCTTTTTGGTTAATATTTATTAATTTTGTTTTATGTTTATTCTGTTACACTAATCAATAGCAGAAGAAAAATTCTCACTACTATTTGAAGTATCCCTTTATGTTCTATAAAACAAAAGCATTATATCACCTATAGAAGAAGATGTATAGAAAAATAATAATGGTAATTATCGTTTTTTTATGCAGAAGGAATTATACGTAAAAAATAAAAAGTAGTATAAAATAAAGAATGGTTGTTATGAAAAGGAATTTATGTAGGAAATGTTTAATAGCTGGATTTAGAGATAGAGTATCAACGAACAAAATATGATTAAGAAAAGTGACGGGAAGAGTGGAAGACATCCTGATTAACGGATGATATCTTTACCAATCCAAAATATTATTGGTAAGATTTTGGATCGGTAAAGAAAACGATTAGTGACTAAGCATACGGGTGGAAGTTTCACTTTATCTCGCGTATGATAATGAAGGAGAACAAATTAGAGTGAACTGGAATAGATGAGGTGTTATTATGGAATATCAATATCCAATTAATTATGATTGGTCAACAGAAGAAATGGTTGCAGTAATTAAATTTTATGAAGCGATTGAACAAGCTTATGAAAAAGGGCTGAAAAGAGAAAGTCTGATGAGTTTGTATCGTCATTTTAAAGAAATTGTGCCAGGAAAAGCAGAAGAAAAGAAAATCGACAAAGAATTTCAAGAAGTGAGTGGTTATTCCATTTATCGTACAATTCAAAAGGCGAAAAATTTACAAGAAGAAGATACTGTTAAAATGTAAAAATTTTTTGAAAAATAAAAAATGAAGTGTTATAATGGGATAACAACTAAAAACGGACAATACATGTATTGTCCGTTTTGCTTTATCGATTACAAATTTTATATAAAGGAAGGAGTGAGTGCATCGTTGCTTCAATTTTTTGGATGAACTGTTCATCAGTAAGATTTACAAATTCTTCTGGAGAAATATGAATTCCTACTAATAATTCTGCTTTTTTAACAGTGCCTAACCGCTCAATCATTTCTTGTAGCTCTTCTAATTGAAGAGTATTATGTAATTTTACATCAGGCTTAGTATGGTCAATGGACCAAACGAAATCATTTGGTAAATTTGTTTTTAAATCATTTAAATGTTTTAAAAAGGCATGAGCCGCTTCCATTTTTTGTAGGCACTCATAAATTAAACCAAAGTATATAAAAGCATGTGACCCCCATAGTCCAATTTGAAAATGTGGTAGCATTTTATATCCGCGTTTATTTGTTGAAAATGCAACCCAAGTATCGTTTGGTGGATTGACTTTACGACGTGCATGTTTCGCTACATGATAGAAAAAAGGTTCACCAGTTTCATTTGTTAAGAAATGAGAAATTTGTTCGCCGAGAGCTTCTAACTTCGGATGAATGTTCGTTTTAATTGCAGCCATCCGTTCTTCTAGACCATCTACAGAGAACACAGTGAAGTCCTTTTCTTTGAAAGTTATTGATGTCATGGTTGTTCCTCCAACTCCTAGTTTGTTTTTATTCTAACATAGCTTGTAAAATTCATAAAAAAAGACGCTTATAAAAAAATTTTAGATAAAAATGCAAATTAGTTGCATAGATGATTTATCCCACATAATATAGTATAAAACAAAAAATCAGAAAATTGAGTAAATTCAAGGCCAAGGGCAAACGAATATTGGGAGGAGGCAAACGAATATGAGACAGGTAATTAACGCATTAAAAAGAACAGATGCGGAGAAGAGAATTCCGGTGTTACGTTTAGAATTAGATTATGAATTAGCAACGCTATATGATGCAATGATGGAAAATGACAACATGAAAAAAGAAGAGTGTATGAAAAAATTAGAAGTGTTAAGACTTGAAATGATTCGGTTAGAGGCGTAATAATAGTGTATGTATAAAAAATTAGTTGGTGCGAACCTTATAAAGGGTTCGTTTTTTCTGTGAACTGTACAGATCGGAGTGTTTAAACATGCAAGAGGTATGGGAAGAAATTGATGTATACGCAAAACAATGGATAAAAGAAGCGGGGCAGCACCTTGTTTCATCAATGAAGCAGTCTCTTATTATTGAAACGAAGTCAAATGCCTCTGATTTAGTAACAAATATGGATCGGGAAATTGAACAGTTTTTTATCGGGAAAATTAAAGAGAAATTTCCTAAACACTATATTCTCGGAGAAGAAGGATATGGGGATGAGTTAGCTTCAACGGATGGGGTTTTGTGGTTAATTGATCCGATTGACGGCACGATGAATTTTGTTCATCAAAAGCGAAATTTTGCAATTTCAATTGGCATATATGAGAATGGTATTGGGAAAATTGGTCTCGTGTATGATCCAGTTCATGGTGAGTTATATCATGCGAAAAAGGGTGTTGGAGCATTTTGTAATGATAAAAAAATTCCATCATTACAGCCGAGTGAAGTGTCTTCAGGAGTTATTGCTGTAAATGCTACGTGGCTTACTGATAATCCTCGTCTTGATATGAGGAAAATGGCACAACTTGTAAAAAGAGCAAGAGGCACACGTTCGTATGGATGTGCAGCACTTGAAATGGTATATGTAGCAACAGGACGATTAGATGCGTATGTGACGCCCCGCTTGTCTCCATGGGATTTTGGCGGAGGGAAGATTATTGTAGAAGAGGGTGGAGGAAAAGTAACGACTTTTACTGGAGAGCCGCTTCGAATTATTGAGAAGAGCAGTGTTCTCGTTGCAAGACCAGGTGTGTATGAAGAGATGCTACAATATGTACAGTAGGTGTATAAAATTCATAGAATAAACAAAAAAGTAAGAGGCATAGAAAATCGCTTCTTACTTTTTGCTGTTATTGTAGTTTACGCATTTTTCTCTTTGTCATAAATCCGTATCCGATTGTAAAAATCGTACCGACAATACAAATAATAACACCAATTGGGCTATTCTCAGCAATCATAATTCCAATACCAATCATAAAAATAACGCCAATGATAGCTGTTAATAAAAAACGATATTGAATCTGTTCCATATATTTCACCCTCCAATTTCATTGTACTTTCACAAAAGTGAGAATACAACTATATTTTCATTCTTGATTTTATTTTGATTGCTATTGGATCCCCTTCGCTCTTATAATAGAGAAGGATTAAAAAGACACTAGGAGTTGGACATGTTGAAAAAACGAGAAGATTTACGAAATATAGCAATTATCGCCCACGTTGACCATGGTAAAACAACACTTGTTGACCAATTGTTACGTCAAGCGGGGACGTTCCGTGCAAATGAGCACGTTGAAGAACGTGCGATGGATTCGAATGATTTAGAAAGAGAACGCGGTATTACTATTTTAGCAAAAAATACAGCGATTCATTATGAAGATAAACGAATTAATATTTTAGATACACCTGGACACGCTGACTTCGGTGGTGAAGTAGAGCGTATTATGAAAATGGTTGATGGTGTGTTACTTGTTGTTGATGCATATGAAGGTTGTATGCCACAAACACGATTTGTTTTAAAGAAAGCACTTGAGCAAAATTTAACTCCAATCGTTGTTGTGAATAAAATTGACCGTGACTTTGCTCGTCCAGATGAAGTGGTTGATGAAGTAGTTGATTTATTCATCGAACTTGGGGCAAACGAAGATCAGTTAGAATTCCCTGTTGTATTTGCATCAGCAATGAACGGAACAGCAAGCTTAGATTCAAACCCAGCAAATCAAGAAGAGAATATGAAATCATTGTTTGACACAGTTATTGAACATATTCCAGCACCAGTTGATAATAGTGAAGAGCCACTTCAATTCCAAGTAGCACTTCTTGATTACAATGATTATGTTGGTCGTATCGGAGTTGGACGTGTATTCCGCGGTACAATGAAAGTAGGGCAACAAGTTGCGTTAATGAAAGTTGATGGAAGTGTAAAACAATTCCGTGTAACGAAATTATTTGGTTATATCGGATTAAAACGTCAAGAAATTGAAGAAGCAAAAGCTGGAGACCTAGTAGCTGTTTCTGGTATGGAAGACATTAACGTTGGTGAAACGGTATGTCCAGTTGAATATCAAGAGGCATTGCCATTATTACGTATTGATGAACCAACACTACAAATGACATTCCTTGTAAATAACAGCCCATTTGCAGGTCGCGAAGGTAAATATATTACATCTCGTAAAATCGAAGAGCGTCTTCGTTCACAGCTAGAAACGGATGTAAGTTTACGTGTAGACAATACAGAATCTCCGGATGCATGGATTGTATCTGGACGTGGAGAGTTACATTTATCAATCTTGATTGAGAATATGCGTCGTGAAGGATATGAATTACAAGTATCTAAACCAGAAGTAATCATTAAAGAGGTTGACGGCGTAAGATGTGAGCCGGTAGAACGTGTACAAATTGACGTGCCAGAAGAATATACTGGTTCTATTATGGAATCAATGGGGGCACGTAAAGGTGAAATGTTAGACATGGTCAATAACGGAAACGGCCAAGTTCGTCTTACATTTATGGTTCCAGCACGTGGACTAATTGGTTACACAACTGAATTCTTAACTTTAACTCGTGGTTACGGTATTTTAAACCATACATTTGATAGCTATCAACCAGTACATGCAGGTCAAGTTGGTGGACGTCGTCAAGGTGTTCTAGTTTCACTTGAAACAGGAAAAGCATCACAGTATGGTATTATGCAAGTTGAAGACCGTGGTGTAATCTTCGTTGAACCAGGTACGGAAGTATATGCAGGTATGATTGTTGGGGAACATACACGTGAAAATGATTTAACAGTTAACGTTGTGAAAATGAAGCAACAAACTAACATTCGTTCTGCAACAAAAGACCAAACATCAACGATGAAAAAACCGCGTATTATGACTTTAGAAGAGTCATTAGAATACTTAAATGATGATGAATACTGTGAAGTAACACCAGAATCAATTCGTCTTCGTAAAAAGATTCTTGATAAGAGCGAACGTGAAAGATCTGCAAAGAAAAAGAAATTCGCTGAGTGATAAACAAAAAAGAAGCTACCTCATCTGAGGTAGTTTCTTTTTTGTTTATTGAGGTTTGAATTTTCGGAATTTTTTATAGACAATGTGTATATAGCACGCTACTCTTATAATAGAGCATAATAGAAAGTATAACTGGGGAAAAGGGGAGTGCCAGAAAATGTCGGAAGTGATAGAAAGAATGTCATTTTTTGCGAAATTATACAATGTAGATACGAACCCTGAATTAGGAATGTGGCTTCTTTACGGTACGATTATTATATTTAGTATTATTGTTTATAATTTAGGGTTTGCTAGAAAGTTATCTTTGTTAAAGAATGTAGTAATCTATACTGTACTAATACTTGGTTGCACTATTTTAACCTTTTTTGCTGTTTTCCTGCCTGTAGGAGAAGGGCTTGTTGTAGCAATTATTATACTGGGTATATATAAATTACGTTTACGGCAAGCAAAATATTCAAAGGCAGGCTAAAAGGGGGAAGGAAAGATGCGTTCTGTGCAAGATGCACTATATAATTGGTTAACCATTAAAATTGTTGCAGAAGCCCGTCCATATGATGAAGCTGCTCAGGAAACATATATGCTTTTTCATAATATGTTACATGAAGACCATCAGTTAAAACATGTTACGGTAGAAAAAAAGGAAGATATGTATTTTGTTACATATGAAAGAGAAGGGGAAAAGAAATCAGTTCGGTTTCCACTTGAGCTGATTGATTGTTTTTTAGAACAGATAAACCGTGAGCCGGAGAAATATAAATAAGCCTTTATCCTGTTCGATAAGGGCTTATTTATACGCTACAATTATGTATATCATATAGACGATTGGATTTACTATATATATAAATCCAAGTTAAAAAACCGACATAAAACCATTCTTTTTTTCGATGGGCGAGAGCATCTGGCCATGCATAGAAGCGGTCAGGCCCTTTCCTGCCACATGCAAGATAAAACAAAGGGAGAAAGCAAGCGTAGGCTCCGTTTGTTTCTATAGCCGCAATCTATATGTCGAAAAATTAAAATGGATTCATATAGTAATGTTTATTTGATTCCTTTCAGCGTTCAAATAGACGATATTCCTATTAACAGATTACCATTCATCTTCAACTGTTTTATCACGATATAATCGGAAATTGCCTGTTGTGTGTCGTTCTAAAGTACGTTCTGTAATTCGATCTGTACATTGTTTACACATAAATGTATGAATAGGACGATTGCGAAGCCGCTTCGCAACTGGATTTTCGTCATTTAAATCTTCTTTTTTATCGCAAAGAATACATTTGACTCTCATTTTGTCACCTCGGCACAAGTTCTATCTTACTTTAGTATATCATGGACCGTAGAAGTTTTTGAACTATAGGAGAAAAAATAAATATTTTCGCAATTCAAAAAATAGGTTATTATATAAGTGAAACTATTATTAACATTGAATGTACATTTTTGTTGATGATTAGTTGAATCATGTGGGCAGGTTTCTTTTCTTCGTTTGTTGTAGTCTCGCGGTAGGAAGTGCCTGTTAGAGCGAAATCAATATAGATGTTTATGGAGGTGGAAACATGGCAAATATAGTTGAACTAACATTAACGGATGCTTTAGTGAAAGCGTTACGTGAAGAGCGTATTGTAACAATTGCAACAACTGATTTTGAGAAAGGTGTTCCAAATGTAAGCGCGATTTCATGGGTATATGCAATGGGTGAAAAAGTTATTCGTTTTGCAGTGGATCAACGTTCTCGTATTGTAGAGAATTTGCGCCATCACGCAGGGCTTGTTCTTACTGTAATGGCAAATGAATCCATATATTCTATAAGTGGTAAAGCGATTATAAAGACAGAGCGGATGGAAGGTGTTCCGCTGAAATTAACTTTAATTGAAGTTTCTGTGCAAGAAGTACGTGACGTAATGTTTTACGGTGCGAAACTTGCCATTGAACCGAAATATGAAAAAACATACGATTTTCGCGCTGCAGAAAAATTAGACAACCAAGTTTTATCAGCGATGAGGGATGCGTGAAAAAGGATGGGCAGCAAGGAAAGTTGTTCATCCTTTTTCTTTATATTTCAAGTGATTTCTATTCTATCTCGTTTGTACAGTACATATAATTATAACAATGGTTCGTCCATACTCATGGATGAAACCCTTGTTCTACAAATTTCATGGTGGAGTCAGGGGGTAACAGGTTGAGTAAAATTTATGTGCTAGATACGAATGTGCTTTTGCAGGATCCGTTATCTATTTTTTCTTTTGAAAATAATGATGTAGTCATTCCAGCTGTTGTGTTAGAGGAAGTAGATTCAAAGAAACGTTATATGGATGAAGTTGGAAGGAATGCGCGTTATGTATCAAAACTAATAGATAAATTTCGTGAACTTGGGAAATTGCATGACAGTATTCCTCTCGAGAATGGAGGGACGTTTCGAATTGAGCTAAATCATCGTTCATTCGTTCAATTACAAGATATTTTTGTAGAGAAAACAAATGATAATCGTATTTTAGCTGTGGCCAAAAATTTATCATTAGAAGAGCAAGAAAAAGAAAATGGGAAATCTGTCATTCTTGTGAGTAAGGATGTACTTGTTCGAGTAAAAGCTGATGCTTTAGGATTACAAGCCGAAGATTATTTGAGTGATCGTGTTACGGAAGTCGAAAACATATATACAGGCTTCTTAGAGTATTACATACAAAAAGAGATTTTAAACCGTTTTTATGAAAAAGGGGAGCTTTCTCTTTCTGAAATTGCTAACCATCCATTTTATCCAAATCAATTTATTGTAATGAAGGATGCTTTAGGGGGATCGAGTTCGGCTCTCGGGATCGTTGATCATTCTGGGAAAAAGATAAAAAAGCTTATTTTTCCAAACGAGCAGATTTGGGGAATTCGTCCTCGAAATGTACAACAAATTATGGGGATGGAATTGTTGTTACGTGAAGACATTCCTCTTGTAACATTGACTGGTAAAGCTGGGACGGGGAAAACATTATTAGCATTAGCTGCGGGACTTATGCAAACTGAAGATTTGGGAATGTATAAAAAATTGCTCGTGGCAAGACCTATTGTTCCAGTGGGAAAAGATATTGGATATTTACCAGGAGAGAAAGAAGAAAAGTTAAGACCTTGGATGCAACCGATTTATGATAATTTAGAATATTTGTTTAATACAAAAAAACCTGGGGAATTAGATGCAATTTTAGCGGGAATGGGTTCTATTGAAGTAGAAGCTTTAACATATATTCGCGGACGTAGTATTCCAGAGCAGTTTATTATTATTGATGAAGCACAAAATTTAACAAAACATGAAGTGAAGACAATTTTAACGCGTGTTGGAGAGAGGAGCAAAATTGTTTTAATGGGAGATCCACAGCAAATTGATCATCCATATTTAGATGAATATAATAATGGCTTAACATATGTTGTAGAGAAGTTTAAAGAACAAAAAATTAGTGGACATGTGAAGTTTGTAAAAGGTGAGCGATCTAATTTAGCGCAACTAGCAGCGGATTTATTGTAGGAAAGAGTGGCGAAAAGCCACTCTTATTTGCTTGTCCTCTGTGAATGTAAAGTAAACTTTTTCGCTACCGAAAGTTTCACTTTACACGATAGTAAACTTTCGAATATATCGAACAGGATTATTGACATTAGAGCCATCTCCGAAATAAAGGTGAACAGGACCGTCTTCTTTTAGTGGTTTTCCTTTAATAGAAAAACCGAGAATAGCATCCTTTGCTTCCTTTATTGAAATCGTTGTAATACCGAATTCAGTATGAATTTCTACATGTGCAGCGTCGCTAGAAATCTCTGCGTTTTCTAAAAAAGGTAAAAATGGTATGCCGAATGTTCCTGTAATAATTTTCTCTTTTTCAAATCTTGCAACGCTTTTATTGACAGGTGGAAAAATAGCTCCTTCTCTAATTTCGCGATCCCAATGTTTAGATGCTTCTTCAGTATACTGTGCTAATTCACTTGTTATTTCTTTTGGAGTTGTAAAGTATGTTGTTAAGTCGACTTTTCGATCATCAAAAATCCAAACACTTGGATCGATTGTAATTGGAAAGCGGACATTTCCATTAATAAATAAGATTTCAGTCATTGTTGTTCCCCCATTTGTCTTATACTCCCACTTTTCAGTATAATAGGACTAGGAACAATTGTCACAGAAAATGTTTCTATTGCAATTTATGAAAACTATCGCTAATATTAATAGATAGGATAGAGGAGTAGGACGGAAACGGAGGGAACCAATTTGGCGTCTGAGACAGTAACAAATCATCAGGAAAAGGCACTTGCCCTTCTACAAGCTGATGCAGAGAAAATATTAAAACTTATTAAGGTGCAAATGGACCACCTTACGATGCCGCAGTGTCCATTATACGAAGAGGTACTTGATACACAAATGTTTGGCTTATCCCGTGAAGTTGATTTTGCGGTTCGTCTTGGTCTCATTGCGGAAGAGCAAGGTAAAGAAATTTTAGGAGAATTAGAACGCGAGCTATCGGCGTTGCATGATGCTTTTACAAACAAACAATAATAGCTGGTTCAAATAAGATGCTCAAACTGAATCAGTTTGAGCTTTTTTTATGAAAAAAAACGATTTTTCCTGAAAAGCAGGAAGAAAGCAAATACATATGGAATACAACTGTAAAAAAGAAGAGAGAAAGAGGATTTTGAATGAAAAGAGTCTGGAAGTCCATAGATTATTCTTTAGTGCTTCCTCTTGTTATCGTATGTGTGCTCGGCGTTATTATGGTATATAGTGCCAGTTCTATTGTTGCAATTACAAAATATTATCCGAAATACGGATGGACGAGCGATCACTTTTTTCTATCACAGTTAAAAGCGTTGTTCGTTGGAACGATTGGATTGTTTATTGCCATGTTTGTTCCCTTTCAAGTATGGCGAAAGCGTATTATTACTGTTTTAATCGTTGTTGTTAGCATTGGAATGCTGCTAATTGTTTTAAAATGGGGAACTGTTGTGAATAATGCGAAATCTTGGGTGTTTGGTGTACAGCCGTCGGAGTTTGTTAAATTAGGGATTATCATTGTATTAGCGCGTTTTTATGCAAAAAAGCACGCGACAGATGGACCGATTTGGCATGGTGCCGGCCGAGTGTTTATTTTTTTATTCACTACAATTTGTTTAATTTTAAAACAGCCTGATTTAGGAACAACATTATTAATTGTGTCAACGATTGGGATTATGACGTTCTGTTCAGGGATACCCCTTCAAGTTTGGCTAAAACGAATTGCTCTTACATCTATTATATGGATTCCGCTCGGATATTTTATAGGAAAAAATGTTTTAACACCTGTTCAAATTGCGCGGTTCACTACGTTTTGGAATCCGTTTGGAGATGCGCAAGGGAAGGGATTTCAATTGATCAATTCGTTTGTTGGAATTGCTTCTGGTGGTGTAGGTGGTAGAGGACTAGGAAATAGTATTCAAAAGTATGGGTATTTACCAGAGCCACATACAGACTTCATTATGGCAATTATATCTGAGGAACTAGGGTTTGTTGGGGTGGCAATTATCTTAATAGGTTTACTAGTCATTGTCGTTCGTGCTTTTCGAATTGCGCAAAAATGTAAAGATCCTTTTGGGAGTTTACTTGCAATTGGAATTGGCAGTATGATTGGAGTGCAATCTATTGTAAACCTAGGCGGAATTACAGGGGTTATGCCACTTACTGGTGTGCCTTTACCATTTGTTAGTTATGGCGGTACTTCTTTAGTGGTAACCTTAGCAGCTATGGGAATTTTATTAAATGTAGCTAGTTTTGTGAAACAGCAAGAAAAAAGAGAACAGAAAGAGCAGGAACAACAACAACCTAAACAAGAGAGACATCTTGTTGTTGTAAAATAAAAGAAGCTTTGTACACGTGTACGAAGCTTCTTTTATTTGCATATCTTCAGAAAAAAAGATGATTATTTTATGATCTCGCAACAAACAGTATGTCACTTTTATCAAATGTGTTCTACAAAAAGGATGGTTGCTTCCTTCGTTTTATGCTATACTAATTTTGTGAGATGAATTGGACAGAATGCTTATCATTTGTCAAAAAATAAGGTATGATGAATAAAAATAAGGTGAAGCTTGCACACAGTGAAAAAATACTGCTGGAAGTGAAATACTTACTCCCACTAAAGCGGGACAAATTTATGGTGTTATGAATGGTAGGAAAATAGAGGGGGAAAATCATGAAAAAGCTGCAACGTATTCAAAAAGTATTAGTAGCTAACCGCGGAGAAATTGCGATTCGTGTGTTTCGTGCTTGTACAGAATTAGGACTACGCACAGTTGCGATTTACTCGAAAGAAGATAGCGGTTCATATCATCGCTATAAAGCAGATGAAGCGTATTTGGTAGGAGAAGGAAAAAAACCAATTGAGGCATATCTCGATATTGAAGGTATTATTGAAATTGCCAAAAGTAATCATGTTGATGCAATTCATCCAGGATACGGATTCTTGTCAGAAAATATCCAATTCGCAAAACGTTGCGAAGACGAGGGGATTATTTTTATTGGTCCAAAGAGTAAGCATTTAGACATGTTTGGGGATAAAGTAAAGGCAAGAACGCAAGCTCAATTGGCAAATATCCCGGTTATTCCTGGTAGTGATGGCCCTGTACAAGAGATTGACGAAGTAGCCAATTTTGCAAAAAAGTATGATTACCCAATTATCATTAAAGCAGCTCTTGGTGGTGGCGGCCGCGGGATGCGGATTGTACGCAGTGCAGAAGAACTAAAGGAAGCGTATGACCGTGCGAAATCCGAGGCGAAAGCTGCATTTGGGAACGATGAAGTTTATGTAGAAAAATTTGTTGAAAATCCAAAACATATAGAAGTACAAATATTAGCAGATGAACATGGAAATACTGTTCATCTATATGAGCGTGATTGTTCTGTACAGCGCAGGCATCAAAAAGTTGTAGAAGTAGCACCAAGTGTGTCTCTTCCAGCTGAACTGCGCAATCGTATTTGTGAGGCTGCAGTTCAATTAACGAAAAATGTTAATTATGTAAATGCAGGGACAGTTGAGTTTCTTGTAAAAGGAAATGAATTCTATTTCATTGAAGTGAATCCGCGTGTCCAAGTGGAACACACAATTACAGAAATGATTACAGGCATTGATATCGTTCAATCACAAATTTTAATTGCTGATGGATATGCTTTACATAGTGAAAAAGTAAGTATTCCAAAACAAGAAGATATCATTACACATGGATTTGCAATTCAATCTCGTGTGACGACAGAAGATCCGCTAAATAATTTCATGCCAGATACCGGAAAAATTATGACGTATCGTTCTGGTGGTGGCTTTGGGGTGCGTTTAGATACAGGAAATAGCTTCCAAGGTGCAGTTATTACACCATATTATGACTCATTACTTGTAAAAGTAACAACTTGGGCATTAACATTTGAACAAGCAGCAGCTAAAATGGAACGTAACTTAAAAGAATTCCGTATTCGCGGCATTAAAACAAATATTCCGTTTTTGGGAAATGTTGTAAAGCACCAAAACTTTTTATCAGGAGAATATGATACATCTTTTATCGATTCCTCGCCGGAACTATTCGTATTTCCAAAACGAAAAGACCGTGGTACAAAAATGCTATCATACATTAGTACGGTAACGGTAAATGGATTCCCAGGAGTAGGAAAACAAGAAAAACCGATTTTTGCAGAAGCACGCATTCCGAATATAAAATATTCTGAACCAATCAAAGCTGGTACGAAGCAAATTTTAGATAAGCGCGGAGCTGATGGATTAGTAAAATGGGTTCAGGAACAAAAACAAGTTTTATTAACCGATACTACATTCCGTGATGCACATCAGTCGTTATTAGCAACGCGTATTCGTACAAAAGAGTTGAAACAAATTGCTGAACCAACAGCAAGAATGTTACCGAATTTATTTTCGGCAGAAATGTGGGGCGGAGCAACATTCGATGTCGCGTATCGTTTCTTAAAAGAAGATCCATGGGAACGCTTATTACAATTACGTGAGAGTATGCCAAATGTATTATTCCAAATGCTTCTTCGTGCATCGAATGCAGTAGGATATAAAAACTATCCAGATAACTTAATTCAACAGTTTGTAGAGTGTTCTGCGCAGGCTGGCATTGATGTATTCCGTATTTTTGATAGTTTAAACTGGATAGAAGGTATGCGCGTTGCAATTGATGCTGTGCGTCAAAGCGGTAAAATTGCAGAGGCAACAATGTGTTACACAGGTGATATCCATGATCCAATGCGCAGTAAATATGATTTAAATTACTACAAAAACTTGGCAAAAGAGTTAGAAGCATCTGGTGCTCATATTTTAGGGATTAAAGATATGGCAGGCTTATTAAAACCAAACGCAGCTTACGATTTAGTATCCGCATTAAAAGAGACGGTATCGATTCCGGTGCATCTTCATACGCATGATACGAGTGGAAACGGTGTATTAACATATGCAAAAGCAATTGAGGCTGGAGTTGATATTGTAGACGTTGCGGTAAGCTCTATGGCAGGTTTAACATCTCAGCCGAGCGCTAATACATTGTTCTATGCATTAGAAGGAAATGAAAGACAGCCGAATGTGGATGTGAATTCTTTAGAGAAGCTCTCACATTATTGGGAAGATGTTCGTAAATATTATTCTTCTTTTGAAAGTGGAATGAATGCACCGCATACAGAAGTGTACATGCATGAAATGCCAGGCGGCCAATACAGTAACCTACAGCAACAAGCAAAAGCTGTCGGATTAGGAGATCGATTTGATGAAGTAAAAGTGATGTATCGTCGCGTTAATGATATGTTCGGCGATATCGTGAAAGTAACTCCATCATCAAAAGTAGTCGGTGATATGGCTCTATTTATGGTACAAAATCATTTAACAGAGAAAGATATTTATGAACGTGGTCATGCATTAGATTTCCCAGGATCAGTTGTCGAAATGTTCTCTGGTGACCTTGGACAACCGTATGGTGGTTTTCCTAAAAAGCTACAAGAGATTATTCTAAAAGGAAAAGAGCCTTTAACAGTAAGACCAGGTGAATTGCTAGAACCGATCGATTTTGAAGCATTAAAAAAAGAGTTATTCCATAAGCTTGGTCGTGAAGTAACGATGTTTGATATTGTAGCGTATGCATTATATCCGAAAGTATTTATGGATTATCAAAAAGTTGCAGGACAATATGGAAATATTTCTGTCCTTGACACACCGACATTCTTCTATGGAATGAGACTTGGTGAGGAAATTGGTGTGGAAATCGAACGTGGTAAAACGTTAATTGTGAAATTAATTTCGATTGGAGAACCACAATTAGATGGTACACGTGTTATCTACTTTGAATTTAATGGACAGCCTCGTGAAATTGTTGTAAAAGATGAAAGTGTGAAAGCAACAGTTTCGCAACGAGTGAAAGGGAATCGTGAAAATCCAAATCATATTAATGCAACAATGCCGGGTACTGTAATTAAAGTAGTGGTAAAAGAAGGAGAGCAAGTGAAAAAAGGTGATTCCATGGCAATTACAGAAGCGATGAAAATGGAAACAACTGTACAAGCTCCATTTACTGGAACGGTGAAAAAAGTGTATGTGAAAGACGGCGAGGCAATTCAAACAGGTGATTTGCTGATTGAGTTAGAGCAATAAAACAAGGTTATCACTCGAATTTTGAAAATAAAAAAGAGCTGCTTTTGTGCAGCTCTTTTGTTTTTAAAAAATAATAACTTGTCAGAAGAGACATGTTATTATGATAGTTTCGTTTGCTTAGTAGTATGATTTATTTCTGTTTTTTTCATGTTTGTTTTACTGCGTGTTCCTAGCATAACTAAATAGCATAATACGGCAAATAAGCATGATATAAAGAGTGAATGCAGAAGTGACATTGTTAAACTTGCTTCTGTATATACAACTAAAATACCAGCGATTGCTTGACATGTGACAAGAATGAAAGCTGTAATCCATCCATAACATATAACAGGTTGTTGCTTATAGTGCTTGATAGCTATAAGCATTGCATATAAAATCCAAGCGAAAATTAATAGAGCAGCAATTCGGTGTCCCATCTGTACCCATTCATGAAACTGTATTGGAAGAGGGCTGTTTTTACTGCATAAAGGGAAACTCGGACATGCTAAACTCGCATGCTCATGACGCACTAACGCTCCTGTATAGACAACAAGGTAACTGTAAATTGTTACACCATAAATGTGAAATTTCATCTTCTTATCAATAACAAGTGAATGAGCATCAAATTTCTTATCAATTTCAAAGATAAGAAGTGTTAATAAAATAACAGCAGCAAACGAAATAAGGGAAATACCGAAATGAATTGCTAATACAGCCGGAACTTGCCCCCATACAACCGCAGCAGCGCCCATGAGTGCTTGCGCTATTAAAAACGCGAAAGATAGGATGGCAAGTGCTTTTGTTTCACGAACTTGTCCATAGTATTTCCAAGATAAGATACATAGTAGTGTAACTAGAATTCCTGCAGAACCTGAAGTAAGACGATGACTCAGTTCGATAATTGTTTCCATTGATAAATTCGAAGGAACAAGTTCTCCATTACACAGCGGCCAAGATTTACCACAGCCTTGTCCAGATCCAGTTTTAGTAACTAACGCTCCACCAAGTAGAACAAATAATAAATCAAGACTTGTAATGACTGCTAACCATTTTATAAAGCGTTGCAATCCTTTTCACCAGCTTTCAATTTCAAAGTTATTGTGCAATATTTTAATAAAATAAAGTAGAACTTCCCTCGGTGTTGTTTTTAATCCTCACTAAGGGTTAGTTAAACGACTTCGGCGCATACTAGCAGTTACCTAACCTATATTCTCTACGTCTTCAGAATCTTGAGGTGGAGGTTTTACTACTTGTAAATAGCCGGAAAGGTTATAGAAACAGAAATGCACTACAGTCCTATGATATATAAAATCTGATAAAATAGCAAAGGGGAGAGAGCGGAAGAAGATAAGGAAAATAAATTGCTGATTTTTAACAAAAAATAGTGAGTTTTATAAAGAAATATACGGAAATGCATGCGGAATTTGACAAAATAGTTTATTATAAAAGATAATTACGTTCTATAATTGATGAAGTAATAGGAAAACTTTTTAAGTCATAGACACAAAAAGTTCATGTTTTCTTCACAATTTTTTCATGAAATATGTTTTAATATATTCGAGCGAGAAGTGTATATTAATAACAAAACCAAAAAACAACATTTCTACTGTAATAATATTGCTATATAAAAGCGATATTTTATTTTAAGTAAATGGGCAAAAGAAAGATGGAAGTTTTAAGAGGGGGTTAAAGTGATGAACCATGCAACAAGTGAACTGCATGATGAGTCAGCTATAGCAAATGTACCGGAAACAACACGTGTACAAGATTTATTAGCGCTCGTTAAGATGGGGATTGTAAATTCAAATACACTTACTGTATTTACAGGATTTTGGTTAGCTCTACATTTCAATGGATTGAATGTTTTGGACCATCTAGATAAAATGTTTTTTACAATCATCGGCTCTGCATTAATTATGGCGGGAGCATGTAGCTTAAATAATTATATTGACCGAGATATTGATCATTTAATGGAACGAACAAAAAATCGTCCAACAGTAACAGGAAAATATAAACCTGGATTCGCATTAACATTAGGTATTACAATTACGCTTTTAGGCTTTGTATTTTTGCTATTTACAACACCGATGGCAGCATTTATTGGTTTTATTGGTTTCTTTACGTATGTTGTTCTGTATTCATTATGGACAAAGCGAAAATATACGTTAAATACAGTAGTAGGGAGTGTATCAGGTGCAGTTCCGCCTTTAATCGGTTGGGCAGCTATTGATCCAAGCTTGAATCACCCTATTGCTTGGATGCTATTCTTAATTATGTTTATTTGGCAAATTCCACATTTCCTCGCACTTGCGATGAAACGTGTTGAAGAATATCGCAATGCAGGCATTCCGATGCTTCCTGTAGCGCATGGATTTGATATTACAAAACGTCAAATTATGATTTGGACAGTATGTTTATTACCACTGCCATTTTATATGAGTGCACTTGGAGTAACATTTATGGTAATTGCAACATTGCTTAACATCGGTTGGATCGTGTTAGGGTTTTATGGCTTCCGCAAGAAAGACGACATCAAATGGTCCGTGCAAATGTTTGTATACTCCTTAAATTACTTAACAATCTTATTTATTTTAATGATTGTTGTAACTTTCTTCTAAGACAACGACATGAGGGGATTTCTTTACGTTGAGGTTTACTTTACTTACTATAAAGTACAATCTAATTAACAAAGAAAGTGGGGGTTGTTTGCATGAAGAAACAGTGGCGATTGCTTTCGCTCGTTTCACTAGTGGCTTTACTGTTAGGGGGATGCGGTAAAGCCTTTCAATCTACTTTGATTCCACAAGGTGAAGTAGCAAAAATGCAATATGATTTATTGTTATTAGCCAGTGCAATCATGATTGGTGTTGTTCTTGTTGTTACGATTATTTTCTTGTATGTAATTGTACGTTTCCGTCAAAGGAAGGGACAGGAAAACTATATTCCGAAGCAAGTTGAAGGAAATCACAAGCTAGAAATTATATGGACAGTCATTCCGATTTTACTTTTATTGGTATTGGCTGTCCCTACTGTTACATATACGTTTAAACTTGCTGACGTTAGTGCAATGGAGAAAAAGAATATTGATAAAGATACAATCGTTGTTGATGTAACAGCGAATCTTTATTGGTGGGAATTTTCTTATAAAAATGAAAAAATAGTAACTTCGCAAGATTTAGTCATCCCTACAGGTAAAAAAGTGTATTTAAATTTAAAGGGTGCCGATATTAAACACTCATTTTGGGTTCCCTCTTTAGCTGGAAAAATGGATACAAATACAGATAATGTGAACAAGATGTGGATTAAAGCAGATAAGGCCGACACATATAATGGATTTTGTACAGAATTTTGCGGACCGTCTCATTCTTTAATGCAGTTTAAAGTGAAAGCGGTTAATGAAAGCGAGTACAAAAAGTGGATTGCTAGTATGAAAGAATTAGATGGTAAAAAGGCTGTTGCTTCTTCGAAAGAACAAGAAGGTAAACAAATCTTTGAAAAGAGCTGTATCGGTTGTCATGCTACTGGATCAAATGATAGCAGACCACCTTCTGCACGTATTGCACCAAACTTAGCAAACTTTGCAGACCGTGACATGGTTGCGGGAATTGCTAAAAATAATGATGAAAATGTAGAAAAATGGTTAAAAGACCCTGAAAGCATGAAACCAGGAAACAAAATGACTGGAAAATACGGTAATCTTACTGAAGATCAAGTAGAGGCATTAAATGCTTACTTGAAAACATTAAAAGTTGAAAAGTAACGAGAAACTATTTGCGAAGGGGAGGTTGAAAACGTGAGTTCTGTAGCAAAAAAACAGGGAGTGGGCTCTGTGATTTGGGATTATTTAACGACAGTAGACCATAAAAAAATAGCCATTCTCTATTTAATTGCAGGTGGGTTGTTTTTTATCATCGGTGGAATAGAAGCGTTATTTATTCGATATCAGCTAGCGTTTCCAAACAATGATTTTCTGGTTGGGGATGCATACAACCAAGTATTAACAATGCACGGAACAACAATGATTTTCTTAGCAGCAATGCCGCTTGTGTTTGCCATGATGAATGCAGCTGTACCACTTCAAATTGGTGCACGAGATGTTGCGTTTCCATTTTTAAACTCGCTTGGATTTTGGCTATTTTTCTTTGGAGGCGTATTTTTAAATTTAAGTTGGTTTTTGGGAGGAGCACCTGATGCAGGATGGACATCATATGCATCGTTATCACTCGCATCAAAAGGACACGGCATCGATTTTTATGTTCTCGGATTGCAAATTTCAGGTATTGGAACATTAATAGGTGGAATTAACTTCCTCGTTACCATTATTAATATGCGTGCACCTGGAATGACATATATGCGTATGCCGATGTTTACATGGACGACGTTTGTAACATCTGCACTTATTTTATTTGCATTTCCGCCGCTTACAGTAGGTTTAGCTTTATTAATGTTAGACCGTTTATTTGGAACAAGTTTTTTTAACCCTGCTTTAGGAGGAAATACGATTATATGGGAGCATTTATTTTGGATTTTCGGTCATCCAGAAGTGTACATTCTTATACTCCCAGTTTTCGGAATATTCTCAGAAATATTCGCGACATTCTCTAAAAAACGATTATTCGGATATTCATCTATGGTATTTGCAACGGTATTAATTGGATTTTTAGGATTCATGGTATGGGCACATCATATGTTCACAGTGGGTCTTGGACCAGTAGCAAATGCCATTTTTTCTGTAGCTACAATGGCAATTGCTGTTCCGACAGGTATTAAAATTTTTAACTGGCTCTTTACAATGTGGGGCGGTAGTATTCGTTTTACAACGCCAATGATGTGGGCCGTTGGTTTCATTCCATCATTTGTTATGGGTGGTGTGACAGGGGTTATGCTTGCATCTGCTCCTGCTGATTATCAATTTCATGATAATTACTTCGTTGTAGCTCACTTCCATTACGTAATTGTTGGTGGAGTTGTATTTGGATTATTTGCGGGGGCTCATTATTATTGGCCGCTTATGTTTAATAAAATCTTAGATGAGACACTTGGTAAAATTACGTTTTGGTTGTTCTTTATTGGTTTCCATTTAACGTTCTTTATTCAGCACTTCCTTGGTTTAATCGGTATGCCGCGCCGATATTTTACGTATTTGCCAGGACAAGGATTAGAAACTGGTAATTTAATTAGTTCAATAGGCGCAGTATTTATGGCACTTGGAACAATTGTGCTTTTGGTTAATGTTGTAAAAACATCTTTTTCAAAAAAACAAGCTGGTCGCGATCCGTGGGATGGTCGTACTTTAGAATGGGCAATTCCTGCGCCGACACCTGAATATAACTTCAAGCAATTACCGTTTGTGCGTGGATTAGATCCACTATGGATTGAAAAACGTGAAGGGAAAAATGAGATGACGCCAGCAGAGCCGATTGGTGATATTCATATGCCAAACTCATCTTTCTTACCGTTTGTTATCTCTTTAGGCTTATTTATCGCGGCATTTGGAGCGATGTATATGCATGGTGGGAAAGAGAAAATGTGGTTAGTGATAGCGATCGTTGGTCTTATTATTACGTTTGGAGCAATGTTCTTCCGATCTGTAATTGATGATCATGGATACCACATTCATAAAGAAGATTTAGATGATAAAGGGGGTAAGGCGTAATGCATGTAGAGGAAAAATTAACAAATGAAACCTTTCCAGCAGAGCCTGAAAAAGCAACCCTCGAAGGAAAGAATAAATTCATTGGATTTTGGTTATTTTTAGGAGGGGAAACTGTACTGTTTGCTTCCTTGTTTGGAACATACTTGGCATTGAAAAATTCAACAAACGGTGGGCCGACGTCACAAGAAATGTTTCAAATGCCGCTTGTGTTTATTATGACAATGCTTCTTTTAACAAGTAGTTTAACGAGTGTATATGCAATGTATCATATGAAGAATTTTAATTTTAAACAAATGCAGTTTTGGCTTATTATTACGATCTTGCTTGGGATTGGCTTTTTAGGCTTTGAGATTTATGAGTTTAATCATTATACTCATGAATTTAAGCATACGATGAAAAGTAGTGCATTTGGTTCTGCATTTTATGCGTTAGTTGGTACGCATGGGTTACACGTTTTATTTGGATTACTTTGGATTTTAACTCTAGTGCTCCGTAATGCGAAGCGTGGTTTAAATTTATATAATGCTCCGAAGTTTTACGTTGCATCAATTTACTGGCATTTTATTGACGTAGTTTGGGTGTTTATTTTCACTGTAGTATACTTAATGGGAATGGTGGGATAAACAATGGCGATAAAACAAACAAATATAAACAATCCTAAAGTGGATCTTGCTTATCGCAGAAAAAAAAGTGCGGAAGAAATGAAACATCAAGTCATTACGTTCGGATTAATGATTTTTTTAACAATGATTGCATTTGTAGCAGTCGCATATCCGAAAACATTTAGTCCGCTTTTTTCGGTACCATTTATTTTATTGTTAGCTGCCATACAAGTTATTTTTCAATTGTATTATTTTATGCATATGAGCCATAAAGGGCATGAGGCTCCAGCATTTTTCTTGTATGCTGGTTTGCTAGTTGGATTAGTAACGATTTTAACTTTTACGACAATCGTTTGGGTTTAAAATAGAAAGGGGGATTGAATGTTTCATCAATCCCCTTTTACTTATGAAAGGGTGGGTGAAAGAAAAGTGAACAACTTATGGATATTTGGTTTTGAAGCACTGTGGAGCCCAATCTTTTTTCTTTTTATATTAGCTATTGTGATTGGTTATTTTTTAATTATTGGAAAGTATAGACATCGCTTTCCGAATGGGGAAGAAGTAAGTAAACGAAAAATCTTTTATTTTACAAGTGGGATGTTCCTTTTATATTTAGTTAAAGGGGGTCCTATCGATTTACTTGGACATATTGTGTTTAGTGCGCATATGTTAGAAATGGCAATCATGTACATTGCTGTACCGCCATTATTACTACTGGGGCTACCAATCTGTTTTTTTGAGTATATAACATCATTTCGATTTATTCGTATAATGTTACGCATATGGGCAAATCCTATTATCGCATTATTTGTTTTTAACGGGTTATTTTCGATGTATCATTTACCATTTGTGTTTGATACGGTAAAGCAAAGCCAAATTGGACATCCAATTGTTCTTGCTATCTTGTTTTTTATGGCAATTATGCTATGGTGGCCGATATTTAATCCGTTAGCACAATATCAAACATTAAGTGATATTAAAAAGATTGGTTATATGTTTGCTAATGGGATGCTATTAACACCGGCTTGTGCACTTATTATTTTTGCGAATGAGCCGTTGTTTGTGACATATACAGATCCAAATTCATGGATGAAGGCGATGGAGCTTTGTGTACCAGCTGGAACATTATCTAATTTAAATATTACAGGTCCGGATTTCTTACATTGGATTCCTGTTTTAGAGGATCAGAAAACAGGAGGTATTGTAATGAAGATTATACAAGAAATTGTATATGGCACAGTCATTGGGTATGTTTTCTTCTCGTGGGTGCGTAAAGAACGGAAAAAGGATGCGGAACAGATACATGCATTACCCCCGTATTTGCAATCTCAATCATCTGTCACTGATAGCAAGCTCTCACCAAGATAAAGTGAAACTTCTCTCAGTAGGAAGGCCTACTATCCATGAATAGCGAGGTAAATTTACTAAATCAAAAGAAGGTGTACCATCGTGTACACCTTCTTTTGATTTTTCGACATCTTTGTCTAGCTCCAGCGGCTAGAACAGTCAGTGGCTTCGCGTCTTCCGCCGAGGCAAAAAGCGCCTCTATGTCAGAAGATCCATCCCCCTCTTGTTCTGAGCGAGCCGCTTCCGCCTTTCTTTATGATCCAGCTCCAGCGGCTAGAACAGTCGGTGGCTTCGCGTCTTCCACGGAGGCAAAAAGCGCCTCTATATCAGAAGATCCATCCCCCTCTTGTTCTGAGCGAGCCGCTTCCGCCTTTCTTTATAAGTAGCTGCTATGCAGAATACAATATGACCGCTACTTGCTTGCTTTAAACCTCGCATGTGGTAGGAAAAGGCTCTGACCGCTTCTATGCACGGCCAGATGCTCTCGTCCCTCTAAAAGGACAGAGGTTTTATGTCGTTTTTTAACTTGTATATAGCGAAACTCGTAGAAAGTTTTCTTTATTCTATAATCGCTAAATCTTGCAACTCTTTTTCGATATTTTGAAGTAACTGTTCGCTTTTTTGAAGAACATTTTTTGGGAATTTTTCGTTCTCTCCATACTCCACACCGTGTGGATAATAATGTTTACCAAGAAGAGGTTGTAATAATTTAATATGGGCATGTCGCCGGCCAATATCTCCTTCTAGCGCAAAACCTTGTATACGTAAATAATACACATCTTTCAGCATTTCAAATTTATAGTCGTATGTAACTCGCTCGTAATCCCATTGCCCAGCTAGTACAAAGTGATGATTGTCCATTACCTCAGTAAGAAGTGTGAAGTCAACAACTACGCCTTCAAGTTTCGTATTTGTAAATTGCATGAAATAGCCTCCTTATTATAAACGTAAAACCACTTGAATTTATAATAGTACGAATAGTGAGAAAACGCAATTCATATAGAGAGAAAAGGGAGAATGTCTGATTTTATGAAAGAAATATGATATAGTGAACATAGTGTGGTACACACAAAATGGAGAAAACAGTTTTGTTTGTGTATACCTCAATTTCATGGTTATTCAGGAGGTATATAATTTGAAAAAGTTGTTCCGCATTATAGTAATTACTATTCTTATTTTAGCAATTGATCTATACGGGAAATTACTCGTTTCTCAATATATATTTCAATCTCCTCATTTAAAAAAAGAGCATAAAATTGTGAAAACCAAAAAAGAAAAAGAGATTAAAGGAGTACCCGAAACCATTCCAGAGTTACTTGGTAGTGATTCTGAAATTTTATTAGCAAATTGGGATGAACCAGCGCGAATTGAACCATCTGCATATGGTTATGAATGGTGGATATATAATAAAAACTTAACACAATATGTGCAGTTTGGGATTAAAGAGCATAAAATTGTTACGATTTATGTTGGTGGAGAGAAAGTAAATATTTCGCCATTTCATATTGGGGAAACATATGAAGATATTTATAAGAAAAATCCGTTTTCACATGAAATTTCACTTAAAATGGGAAAAAATAGCTATCAATTCGAATTATCTGATGTTGAACTAACAGAACAACCACTCGTTGCTATAGAAGATGGATGGGCGCAATTATATTTTGATCATTTTACACATAAACTTGTTGGTGTTCGTTATATGGATGATGAAACGTTAATCAGCCAAAGACCGTATCAGATTGTTTTTTCTGGAGAATTAACGAATCCACAGCCATTATCACAAGAACAAATAAAACAAGTTGAACAAGGGAATGCACAGCAAATTTTAGATTTGACAAATGTAATTCGAAGTCGTAACCATCTTCCATTATTAGTATGGGATCAGCAAGCAGCAGCAGTAGCATATGAACATAGTAAAGATATGAAAGATAACAACTATTTTTCACATGATTCACCTTCGTTTGGAACATTAGGAGATCGTTTACAAAA
This sequence comes from Bacillus sp. NPDC077411, assembly GCF_044543425.1. Taxonomy (NCBI): domain Bacteria; kingdom Bacillati; phylum Bacillota; class Bacilli; order Caryophanales; family Bacillaceae; genus Bacillus; species Bacillus sp. NPDC077411. The sequence goes on from NZ_JBITWA010000002.1 coordinate 246,615, forward strand.
AGGGAATGTATCATTTCAGCTAGCGGGGGAAAACATTGCAGCGCAGCATAGTGATGGAATTGCAGCGGTTCAAGGATGGTTAAATAGTGAAGGACATCGAAAGAATTTGCTAAATGAACAATTCACTGGTTTAGGAATTGGAGTGTATGATAAATTTTATACGCAAAATTTTATTCAAAAGTAAGGTGTATGGATTGCCTAAAAATAGGCGAACCATGCGCCTTTTTTTTCTTACAATATAGTAAAAGATACATCTGGTGGGGTGATTGTAATGACGACGGTGAAAGGAGATTTACATCCTTCTATTCAAAAGTTCAAAGAGTTTGTACGTCAGCATCCAAAGATGGTTCATGACGTTCGAAATGGAAAGAAATCATGGCAACAGTTTTACGAAGAATGGTATTTACTTGGAGAACAAGATGGTGTATGGAATCGCTACAAAGTAAATGGAGAGATAGTTCCTCCACCTGTACAAGAAGAGAGCGAAGAAAAGCTTGGTGATTTTATGGGACAAATGGTATCGTTTTTTAAAAAAATAGATGTAGAACAGGTGCAGCAACATTTAGCGAATATGACGACTGCCATTGGAAGTGTGCAGCAGGTTATTCAACAGTTTCAAGGGGATCAGACAACAAAGCAACAGCGTAATTCCGAAAATAATCCGTTTTTCTTTCAAAAAGATTAGGAGGAAAGGTGATGAGAACTGAACTCATCGAATTTGTAAGGTCGAATGAAGATTTACAGAAATATATTCGAGAGCAACCATATTGGTATCGGAAACTTTCTAGAAATCCAAGTGAAAAAGAAGCATTTGAATTAGCAGCCATGCAATATTTTAAAAAGACAATCCCAGACAAGGTAGCTAAGTTTCAAAATCAATTATCCGTTGCTTCTCTTATGATAGACATGTTTCAATATATGAAACAGCAAAACGTTAATTAATTAGAAGTAAAAAATGTGTCCGTCATGCGAAACTTTTGTTACAATAAAAATGGATTATAGAAAAAGGAGTTATAGCATGACGGAAATTTGTTTAGTACGACATGGACAAACTGATTGGAATTTTCAAGAGATTATTCAAGGAAGAGAAGATATTCCTTTAAATGAAATTGGAAAAAAGCAAGCAAGTCAAAGTGCAGTAGCTTTAAAAGCTGAATCATGGGATATCATCGTTAGTAGTCCACTAGTAAGAGCATATGAAACAGCGCAAGCTATTGCTAATGCGGTGAAAATAGACACAATTCATCTTGATGAACGTTTTATGGAACGAAATTTTGGAGTAGCATCCGGAAAGCCAGTTGCTGAAGTTAGACAGTTTATTGCAGATGGTAACGTGGAAGGAATGGAAACGGATCAAGAAATTGTTGAGCGGTGTTTTGTAGCATTAAAAGATGTTGCTCAAAAATATATGGGAAAACGTATTATTATTGTTGCACATTCCCATGCAATTAAAGCGATGTTACATGCTATTTCTCCGGAAGAAATTACGTTTCAAACACCACTACAAAATGCTTGTATCAGTTATGTGAGAGAAATAGAGGGAACATGGGAAATTTTGAAGTACAATATCGCCGAACATATTTGTCTGTAATCTATATCTGAATAAAGTCATGGAATTAGTAGTTCTGCTGTAAATGTGATATGATTAATATTCGGAGGTGTCTCTCATGATTGCAGCGACGCTAGAGAGCGTAATGATTTTAGACAAGGCTGAACAACTTGCAAAGGCAGTTGTTCTTTCAGATATAGCAGAGCAATACCGCAAGTGCTACTATGCATTGCAGCAAGATTCGGAAGTACAAACGCTAATTCGACAATTTACAGAAATGAAAGAGCGTTATGAAGAAGTGCAGCGCTTTGGAAAATATCATCCGGACTATACATCTGTATCGAAACAAATGCGGGAGTTAAAACGAGCAGTAGATTTACATGAAAAAATTGCTGCTTTTAAAAAGGCGGAAAATGATTTACAAAAGTTATTGGATGAGATTAGTGTAATTATGGGTGCTGAGATCTCTCCTGCTATTAAAGTTCCGACAGGCAACCCGTTTTTTGATGCAGGTGGTTGTGGAGGCGGTTGTGGTTCTGGAGGTAGTTGCGGGTGCAAAAAAACGGGGTAATCTGCCCCGTTTTTTAGAATATAGAAGAAAAAAGAATGTAAGAAATGGCTTCCGGTATTTTTAATATTTGAAAATCGATGATGAAGCCTTCATCAGTAGGGTACCCATTAATACAGGATAAATTTCTGTGGCTTATTATGAAATAAATGAATGATATTAAATAAAAGGAGAACATTATGTTTGGGCAACGACAAAGTATGATTGTCTATCTACATTCCTTAAAACATGCTAAAATTTTAAGGAAATATGGAAACATTCATTACATATCGAAACGGTTTAAATATGCTGTTGTGTATTGTGATATGGAGCAATTAGAACATATGATGCAAAAATTAAATAAGCTTCCGTTTGTAAAAAAAATAGAGCCATCTTATCGGCCGTTTTTAAAAACGGAGTTCGAAAATTCCAGACCAGATCGCGCAAAAGAATATGATTATAATAAGATAGATTAAAACCCCACCTAAATTCTGGTGGGGCTTTCTTGTATTCTTCACCTTATTGCATCGGTGGAATAAAATGATTCATTCGTAAAATACCGATGAGATGGTTGAAGTATAGTTCATTTTCTGGAAATGTAGTAGATGGTTTTACAGTAAAAGAAACCACTTTTTTTCCGATTTGTTCAGCTGTTTCTTCAAATAAAGTAATTCGTTTGCTTTTTTTATCTGTTAATACAGGGATCCCTTCTCGACATATGTATAAAGGCTGAAAATCGCCTACTGTCGTGGGGTGAAGAACAACGACAAGAGAGCATACAGCTTTGTCGTTTTTCGAAGTATTAAATTGAAGCATATGCGATACTCGATGTTTGTTTGCTTTTGCAATTTCGAGTAATTCGTATAAATCGGAGTATCCTTCTCCTAGTTCAATAAAACGTTGAATCATGTCTTTTCCTCCTCTTTCTTTTACTGTATCATTTCAGTTTCAAAATGAAAAGGAGACAAAGAAAAAACCCTGCCGAAGCAGGGCCCTTCTTATACTAGCATGACTAGCAAGAAGGCAAAGGGAGAGGAGAAACCGGAGGAAGAACTTATGGGGAAACGTAAGTCTTCTCCGCGGTTGGCAACAACATCGAAGGTGATGTTGTTATACTTATTTATCCCCAAACTGTATGAAGATATACATTATAAAATTAAATTTTCTCTTTTCCTTTTTATTTTTCTTTCGCATGTTTTATGATAGGATAAAAAAGGTGAATATACATAAAGTGAAACTTTCATCAGTGGAGGTATTATTGCCCACGAATAGCGGGATGAAGTTGAGCTTATACAAGAATGATTTATATGAACATTTGTTATATGAATCCATTTTGATTTTTCGACATATAGATTGCTGTTATGTAAAAACAAAGGAGCCTGCACTTGCCTTCTTCCTTTGTTTGAACTTCGCATGTGGCAGAAAAAGGATCTGACCGCTTCTATGCATAGCCAGATGCCCTCGCCCACCTAATAAGAATGGTTTTATGTCGTTTTTTAATTTGGATTTATATAGAAAGAGATAAAGGTAGTGAAAAATTATGAGAGTAGTTTCGGGAAAGTGTAAAGGTCATCCTTTAAAAGCTGTACCAGGTAATACAACACGGCCGACAACAGATAAGGTGAAAGAAGCGATTTTTAATATTATCGGTCCTTATTTTGACGGTGGTTTAGCTCTTGATTTGTTTGGCGGGAGCGGTGGGCTTGGTATTGAGGCTCTTAGTAGAGGGATAGATAAGGCTATTTTTGTTGATCGTGATGGAAAAGCGATAAAGGTTATCCATCAAAATTTAGAAAGTTGCAAGTTAGAAGCGCAAGCTGAAGTATATAGAAATGATGCAGAACGTGCTGTAAAAGCGCTTATGAAACGTGAGTTATTGTTCGATCTTGTACTATTAGATCCGCCGTATAAAGATCAAAAGATTGTTTCTTTAATAAGTATAATGGATCAACATGGTCTATTGAAAGAAGATGGAATCGTTATGGCTGAACATGGGGTAGATGTAGAACTACCTGAAACTATTGGTAGACTTGTGAAGGTAAGAGCTGAAAACTATGGTATTATAGCGATTTCGATTTATAAGTATGAAGGTGAGGGGACCGAATGGCAAGCATAGCAATTTCTTCGGGAAGTTTTGATCCGATTACGCTTGGACATTTAGATATTATTAAAAGGGGTGCAAAAGTTTTTGATGAAGTATATGTTGTGGTTTTAAATAATTCATCAAAAAAACCGCTTTTTACGGTAGAGGAGCGTTTAGAATTAATTCGTGAGGCGACAAAAGACATTCCGAATGTAAAGGTTGATTCGCATAGTGGGTTATTAGTTGAATATGCGAGGATGCGTAATGCGAATGCGATTTTACGCGGTTTACGTGCGGTATCTGACTTTGAATATGAAATGCAAATTACATCCATGAATCGTAAATTGGAAGAGAATGTAGAAACGTTTTTTATTATGACGAATAACCAATATTCCTTTTTAAGTTCAAGTATTGTAAAAGAGGTAGCTCGTTATGGTGGTAATGTTTCTGGGCTTGTTCCACCAATTGTAGAACGTGCTTTAAAAGAGAAGTTTCAAACCCCGTTATGATGAACGGGGTTTTTTGTTATGAATGAGACGTAAAAAGAGTAACGTAACATATAAATATAAACAAAATAGTGTGAAAGTCGGACCGTACATAATAAGTGAGGTCCATCCTTTTGCAAACACGGTAGATTGTTCAGATAAAAAGACTGGAATGTCGTATTGAGTAGGTGAAAAAGAATGTAATTTTTCATAAAGTGGTCCCCAAAATATGTATGTATAGATTGGGGCAAGGAAACTTTGAATAATACGTGCAATAAAGTATGGTTTAAAGCGAATATCTGTTTCTGCTAAAATGCTGGCAACTTGAGCTTGGATGGAAAGACCGCTAAATGCTAAAACAAAACTTGTCATCATGGCTTGTTGTAAAAGAGAAGTGTGTTCTGTTTGGCTAATCATTTGACTCCCGAGTGTCATTTCAAAAAGGCCTGACAAAATAGGGAAACTAAAATAAGGCGAAAGTTGAAATGCAACTAATATTTGTTTCATAATAAAAGCAAGGAAAGTTGTAATATGAAACACAGTTAACATTTTATTTAAAACAGAGAATAAAATAATAAACCCGCCAATCATAAGTAATGTTTGAACAGAAGAATTAATCGCATCACCAATTAATTTGCCAATGGGACGTTTTTCTTGTAAGCGAGTTTTATGAAGAACAGAAAAAGCTTGCCGCAATGGGATTGGCGGTGCATGCCTCTTTGCTTTTGGTTGCTCGCGATTATCTTGGTAAAAGCGCATGAGTAGTCCAACTGTGAAATTACTAACATAATGGGAGGCTGCTAAAATAAGTCCTAGTTTTGGGTTGTCAAAGAAACCGATCGCTACAGCACCAAAAATAAATAATGGATTAGAAGAGTTTGTGAAAGATACTAGACGTTCTGCTTCAATTTGTGTAAGTTGGTTTTCTTGGCGTAACCGAGCACTTAATTTTGCGCCTGCAGGGAAACCCGAGGCCATCCCCATTGCCCATACAAAGCCTCCGATACCAGGTACACGAAAGAGTGGACGCATCAAGGGCTCTAATAGCACACCGATAAACTTTACAACTCCTAGCCCGATTAGAAGTTCTGCAATAATAAAAAAAGGTAGCAATGAAGGAAATACAACTTCCCACCATATATTTAAGCCTCGAATAGATGATTGTAGTGCTGCTTGGGGATGGAGTACGAGAGAAATTGTAATAAAAGAAACCGATATGGTGAGAAAGCTTGTTTTCCATTTTTCGTACATTTTGTATCCCCCTTTGTCCCAAATGTTCATTTCAGTATACGAGGATACATGGTGAAATTAGACCATAAGTATAAAAAGAGAGTGAAAAATTTTTGAGGGTGAAGAAGATGAGAGAACCGAAAATTGGATTAGCGCTTGGATCAGGCGGAGCAAAGGGATTTGCGCATGTTGGTGTTATTAAAGTGTTGCGAGACGCTGGTGTACCTATTCATATGATCGCAGGGAGCAGTATGGGGGCACTAATAGGTACGTTTTATGCAGCGGGATGTAATGTGGATCGTTTGTATCGTTTAGCGACAGTATTTAAGCGGAAGTACTATTTGGACTTTACTGTACCTAAAATGGGATTTATTACTGGAAAACGTGTAAAAGATATGATTAAAATGTTTACATATAATAAAAAATTAGAAGAGCTAGATATTCCAACAGCGGTTGTAGCAACTGATATTCTAAATGGTGAAAAGGTTGTCTTTACACAAGGTTCTATTGCAGATGCTGTTAGGGCGAGTATTTCTGTGCCCGGTATATTTGTTCCAGAGAAAATAAATGGAAGACTGCTCGTTGATGGAGGAGTGATTGATCGTATTCCAGTATCGGTAGTAAAAAAATTAGGAGCTGATATTGTGATTGCTGTTGATGTATCTCCTATTAAGGTTAATGGAGAAGTTACATCCATTTATGATGTCATTATGCAAAGCATTGAAATTATGCAACACGAACTTGTAGTAAATAGACAAATTGCATCAGATTTAATGATGCATCCAGCTGTAGAACAATTTAGTTCGCGAGCCTTTACGAATATAGAAGATATTATTCGTGTTGGTGAAGAAGAAGCAAAGCAGCATATTCAAACAATTTACACATTGATTGAGCAGTGGAAGGAGAAAAAGGATGTTTAAAAAGTTTCGGTATTTATATGCACTACTTATTGGAGTAATTATTGCAATGCTAATTGTATTTGTCCCTCTGCCATACTATATTACAAAGCCAGGTATGGCAGAGAAATTAGAGCCATATGTAAAGGTTGAAGGAGGGAATAAAGAGAAAGGGGATTTTATGCTCGTTACAGTTTCGATGGGACGAGCGAATGTTGTGAATTTTCTTTCTGCTAAATTTAACAAATATGAAGAAATTTTTAAGAAGGAAGAAATTTTAAGAAAAGGTGAAAGTGATGAAGAGTATCAATTTCGCCAAGTATATGCAATGAAAGAGTCACAAGATGCGGCTATTTATAATGCGTATAAACGAGCAAATGCTCCTGTTACGTTTGAAAATCAAGGTGTGCTTGTAGTTGGTATTGCAAATGATATGCCAGCTGCTGAAAAATTAAAGCTTGGAGATCGTATTCTTGCTGTTGATGGGCAATCATTGCAAACGGCAGAGCAGTTTATTGCATATATGAAAACAAAAAAACAAAATGATAAAGTAAGTGTTAAATATGTCCATGAAAATAAAGAAAAGGAAGAAAAATTTGTACTGAAGCCAATTCCAGAAGATAAAAGTCGCGCTGGTATTGGGGTTTCTATTATTACAGATAAGAAGCTTACAGTAAGTCCTAATGTGAAAATTGATGCGCATAAGATTGGGGGACCTTCTGCTGGTCTTATGTTTACGTTAGAAATTTATAATCAGCTCGTGAAAGAAGATATAACGAAAGGTCACGAAATAGCTGGAACTGGAACGATAAATGAAAAAGGAGAAGTCGGTCCAATTGGAGGTATTTCTCAAAAAGTAGTTGCAGCTCATAATGCAGGTGCAGAAGTATTCTTTGCTCCAAATGAGAATGGAAAAGAGAATTCAAATTATAAAGAGGCAGTGAAAACAGCTAAAGATATAAACACCAAAATGAAAATTATACCTGTAGATACGATAGATGATGCGTTAACGTATTTGAATAAAATGTCAGAAAAAAAGTAAATCCTCTCGTTTAAGAGAGGATTTTTTTATCATTCTATTTTCAGACAGCGAAAGATGAAGAAGGGAAAGCTGGAAGATTCACTTTATCCCGCTATTCGTGGGCAGTAAGACCCCCATCTTAAGGCTGAGAGAGGGGCGTTGTCTAGTCCCAATGGCTAGAATGTTCGGTTGCTTCGCTTCTTCTTACGAGGTAAAAAACGCCTCTACGTCAGAAGCTCCATCCCCCTCACTGCTGGAAGTTTCACTTTACAAAAATACATGTTGCACTTCGTTATATCGAATAGGGTGCTGCGTTATATCTCGCTTTATCATTTCACCACAAAGGGTTCCTTGTAAAATAGAGAAATAAGCAGCGCTTGCTTTTCGGTCTATATCTAGAAGAGGATGTTGTAACGTTTTTGTATGAGAAAGCAATGGAAGTGTTATTTGCTTTTTTTTTGCTGATATATACGCTTGTCCTTTTTGGGACATGCCGAGTAAACGAATATATTGTGCGTGTTGTTCTACATGGGCTTTGTGCATCTCTTCTTTTGTTGTGTTGGTTAAAATGTGTGTGCAAATGCGCTGTAGTCGTGTCCATGTGTAACGTTTTGTTTTTAATACTTCCATAAATTTTGTAAATGAAGTTGCTTCTTGGATAGAAGATAAAATCCGATGTTCCAACCCTTCCTCTACTTCATATATATTTTGTAATTGCGATGGTGACATGGTTAGGAGTTTATATTTTAGTAAGTGAAAATAATGCTCCCAATTATGTAATAGGTGATAGGAATGTTTATATTGCTCTAAAAGTAGGTTTGTTATTTTTGGAACAAAGGGAATAATTGTTGAAAAAGTTTCCGAATCATTAAATAATTGTTTGCGAATACTCGTTGCACTAGCAATTCGTTCATTTTGAAATGTTTCGTCATGATAGTGAGAAGCAAAACGCTTAATTGTACTTGCCTTCATTAAACTTTTTTGTTGGATAATGGCTTCTATGTAATGCATTCCTAAAATATTATTAGGCTCTGAAATGTCGATAGTAGCTATGTTTTTTTGTAAGGATGAAAATGCCTCAGAAGTTGCTTTCGCATAACTCATGCCTGTTTTTAAGTATCGCTGCACAAGGGAATGGAATGCCTCTTGCTCAGTTTGACGCAAAGTAACTGTATTGTAGAAATGTTCGATATTACCACTTTCACTCCCAAAACAAATCTCAGAGACACGAAGAGCATCTAATATTGAAATAGCACCGTTTGCAAATGTTTCAGCTTTTTGCGTTGCGAAGGCATATGGGAGTTCGACGACAATGTCCACACCATTTGCTAATGCCATTTGTGTTCGCGCCCATTTTGAAACGAGAGCCGGTTCTCCGCGCTGTAAAAAGGGTCCGCTCATAACAGCAATAATAATATCTGCCTTTGTTAACTTTTTAGTTTGTTGCATATGATAAGCATGACCATTGTGAAATGGATTATATTCAACAACAATGCCGCTAGCTTTTATAAGAATCTCCCCTTTCAGTGTAGCATCTTTTTCTAAAACATGATAATCTATATATTATTTCCTATAATGACTTCATTATAGTGTAAAGAAAAAATATTGACAAATATACAATGGCTAGCTATAATTTTGTTTGTTGCCTTGAGGTGATATGAGTATGAAATGGTCGATTCATCAATTGAACAAATATCGACAAAAAGGACTAACGTTAGATGAGATGGTAGATGTTAGTGATCTGAATAATGTTGAGAAAGATGTTCGAGACGTTACTCCTGTTCATGTGACAGGTAGAGTTGATTTTGGCTCTAACAAATTTACGTTTCATCTACATATAACAGGAAGTATGGTATTACCATGCTCTAGAACGTTAGTAGATGTAACATTACCATTTGACATTGAAACAACTGAGGTGTTCTTAGTTTCGAAAGAAGATTATGAACCTGAAGCAGATTTTCATTACTTAGAAGGAGAAGTACTTGACTTACTCCCTGTAATTAAGGAAAATATACTATTGGAGATTCCAATGCAAATTTTCAGTGAGGATGTTTCAGAGGGAACACCGATGCAAGGTCGAGATTGGCAAGTGATTTCGGAAAAAAGCGAAGAAAAGCCTGTTGATCCAAGATTAGCAGGACTTGCGAAGTTTTTTGACAAATAATCAGAAGACCGTTTCGGGCCTTCGTATGAAAATAACTTTCTCTTTTAAGGAGGTGGGAAGAATGGCTGTACCTTTTAGAAGAACTTCTAAAACAGTAAAAAGAAAGCGTCGTACGCATTTCAAATTATCAGTACCTGGTATGGTAGAGTGCCCAAGCTGTGGTGAAGCGAAATTAGCTCACCGTGTATGTAAAGCATGCGGTACTTACAAAGGTAAAGAAGTAATCAGCAAGTAATTGCAAAAATAAACGCAGGAGGGAAACCTTCTGCGTTTATTTTTTTGCTTTTCTTTACATGTTATTCTTCTATCTTTTCTAGTAACTGCATATGTTTAATAAAAAATGCATAAGGAGGACTAGAGAGATGGCAACAACAAGACAAGATGCATGGACTGATGACGAAGATTTACTTCTGGCAGAAGTAGTGCTCCGGCATATTCGCGAAGGGGGAACGCAGCTTTCTGCCTTCAAAGAAGTAGGAAGACATTTATCGCGGACACCTGCTGCTTGTGGATTTCGTTGGAATTCTTACGTGCGTAAACAATATAAAGAACGCATTGAAGAAGCAAAGCAAATACGGAAAGCTGAAAATTATGAAGTGCAAGAACAAAAGAAGGAGAAAGTGAGCTCTCTTTCAATAACGTTAGAAGATGTAATTGTTTTTTTACAAAGTTATAAAAAAGAAGAAGAAGAAATGGAGTTATATAAAAAAATTGAGACGTTGCAAAAGGAAAAAGAAGGGCTGCTGCAGCAATTGTCTTTGTATGAAGAAGAATATCGTACTTTATTTGATTATATCGACCGAAAAAGAAACTCGATGGTATTAGAGCCTTCTGAAAGAGAAAGGAAACGAGAAAAAGGAATACTTGAAAAAACATCAAAATAAAAACAGCTGTCACGCAGCTGTTTTTATTTTTAAGCGGATTCACTTTTTGTAACCGCATTCAAATTTGCGTTTGGATACCAAATATAGAAATCACCATCATCAATGGTTACTTTTTCGAAGTGTAATTTCTCCCAAAAATCAGCAGATTGGACACGAGCAATCGTTTTGATAGGAAGATGCAATTGTTTTGCATAATCGACAAGCATCTTACCGAATCCTTGTTTTTGGAATATTGGTAACACTTCGAGTTTAAAAAGTTCTACATAAGGGCCAGAAAACAAATTGTTGCTGGACTGTTGTTTCGTATACAAGCTCATGCGTGCGATAAGAGAACCGCCGTAATAAATTCCATAAAAGGGGGATTCGCTATCGTTTTCGATGATATTTGCTTGTAAATCTTCCAGCATAGATAATTCTTCAGCGCCGCATCCTTTGAATTTTTTAAACTCTTCTAACGTTTTATAATTGATGAGCAAGCGCTCAACTTTCGGGAAATGCATAGAATCACATCCTTTTCTTGTTGTAAAATAAAGAAAAGTATAAATATTTACAATAATATTATAACGCATTTTTTTAATTTTATGAAGAAAAGAGATCATTCTTTCAGTATTTTTTTTAGAAGTTTGCTAAACTAATTTTATAAACTATATAAATACAAATTAAAAAATCGACATATAAACCCTCTTTCTTTTTAGGGGGCGAGAGCATCTGGCCATGCATAGTAGCGGTCATGTAAAGAAAAGCGGAAGCGGCTCGCTCAGAACAAGAGGGGGATGGAGCTTCTGACATAGAGGCGCTTTTTGCCTCGGCGGAAGACGCGAAGCCACCGACTGTTCTAGCCGCTGGAGCTGGATCATAAAGAAAAGCGGCGCCGACTGTTTAAGCCCTCATAGCTTAGGAGGCAGAGCTAGACAAAGATGTCGAAAATTAAAATGGATTTATATATATAGTAAAGCTTTCGTTAGTAGGAATTTTTTATTAGTGGGAAGCTTTTAACAATTGGTTTTTGTAGAAAGTTAATCATGATGTATCTTTTAAATTTTGATGTATAGCGTGATGAAAATGGGGGTCTTTTTAAAAATGGAAATTGGAATTGTTGGGCCAGGAGCAATCGGACTTCTTTTTGCGTTTTATTTACAAAAAAATGAGCAGGATGTCACACTGTATACACGAACAGTAGAGCAATCTGAGCACTTGAATAAGTGCGGGATTACATGCGTGCAAAATGGTATGAGGGAAACTGTATTTCCTCGTGTTAGCCCTTTAGAGAATATAAAAAATGAAACACATGATTATACGTTTATTGCGGTAAAACAATATCATTTAGAAGAGATATTACCGTATTTGCAAGCGGAAAAACGACTTATTTTCTTGCAAAATGGAATGGGACATCTTCATTTATTACAGCAAATTCAAGGCGCTAGTGTTGCGATAGGAATTGTAGAACACGGAGCGAAAAAGGAAAATGCGAGTATCGTTCATCATACTGGGGTAGGTAGTACGAAATTTGGACTCATACACGGAGAAAAGAAACAATTTGAACCTCTGTTACCTGCATTTTCTTCGGGTCTATTCCCAGTAGCGCTTGAAAATGATTGGAAGCGAATAATGATAAATAAGCTTGTCGTTAATGCGTGTATCAACCCATTAACTGCGCTGTTTGGTGTGCAAAATGGAGAGTTATTGACAAATCCCTCGTTTCACAAAGTGATGAAGCAAGTGTTTTCAGAAGTAATGGGAATTGTCGGCGATTTACAATGTGGAGAGTATTGGGAGCGTGTATGTACAGTATGTGAAAATACAGCTCATAATATTTCCTCTATGTTAACGGATATACGCAATAATAGAAAAACAGAAGTTGATGCAATTGTCGGTTATTTAATTCAAGAAGCAGAGAAGCAACAAAAATCAGTTCCGACGCTGTCTTTTTTGTATCATTCTATAAAAGGATTAGAAAGATAAGAGATATTCTTTGCTTTTACAACGAACATTGACTACAATTTGGTTGGTGAGAGATCAGGAGATGAAAGGAAGAAGTATATGGAGATAAAAGAAATCTCTGTCCCGCTTCAAGGAGTTGTTGCGGACTATTTAAACCATGAAAAAGATATTCAAGAATGCTTTGATTATCAAATAACAGAAGAGAGCTTTGTAAGACGTATACAAGATTTACGAAATAGACAGTATCCAAGACAAGAGTTAGTATCACATTTATTACAATATAATCAAGAATTAAATGCAGGAGAAAAAACGCTTCAAAATATTCATGCTTTGTTGGAAGAAGATACATACGTTGTTGTAGGGGGACAACAAGCTGGATTGCTAACAGGTCCTCTTTATACAATTCATAAAATTATATCTATTTTACAACTTGCAAAGGAAAAAGAAGCTTCACTTGGAGTACGAGTTGTTCCTGTTTTTTGGATTGCTGGGGAAGATCATGACATTGATGAAATTAACCATGCGTTCGTTACGAAAAACGGAAAAGTGAAAAAAACAATTTTTCATGAACGTCATCTAAATAAAGCAAGTGCTTCTGAAACGGAGATTTCCATCGAGGATTGTAAACAATGGATTGAAGAAATATTTAAAACATATCCAGAAACAAAGCATACAAAGGATGTCTTTCGTTTTGTAGAAGAATGTTTACAGCAATCACGCACATATGTTGATTTTTTTGCACACTTTATTACAAAGCTATTTGCGCATTCAGGTTTAATTCTTGTAGATTCTCATCATCCTATCCTTCGGAATATTGAAGTTCCTTTTTTAAAAGAATTATTAGCGCGCTACAAAAATGTGCAAGTAGCACTTAATGATCAACAACGTGTATTACGTGATTTGGGGTATAAACCGATTATTGAAACAAAACAGAATGTAGTTCATATCTTTATGGAAATGAATGGGGAACGTCTTTTGTTAGAGGAAGAAGAAGGGTGTTTTATTTGTAAAGAAGGGATGTATTCGTTTTCCTACGAGGAGCTTATAGAAAGTATGGAAGATCATCCGGAACGATTCAGTAACAATGTTGTTACAAGACCACTTATGCAAGAATATATTTTTCCTACACTTGCATTTATTGGTGGACCAGGAGAAATTGCGTATTGGAGTGAACTACAACAAGTGTTTCATGCAATGGACTTCCAAATGCCGCCGGTTGTACCTCGTTTGACAATTAGTTATTTAGCGCGTGATATTGAAACTGATTTACGGGATTTGCAGATTCAAGAGAGCGAAGTGTTCTGTGAAGGTATTGTTACATTACGAGAAAAGTGGTTATCTATGCAAGTTGAAGAGCCGATAGATAATCAATTTACGAATGCAGTGGAGCAGATTGGAGCAATTCATACATCTTTGCAGCAATTTGTTCAAAAAGTGAGTCCGGGCCTTCGAGATTTTGCGAAGAAAAATGAGTTGAAAATTATGCAACAACTTGAATTGTTAGAGCGGACACTTCAATCTGATTTAGAAAGAAAGTATGAAGTGCAGCTTAATAAATTCCGAAGAATCGAGCACTCATTACAACCGCTAGGTGCGCCGCAAGAACGAATATGGAACATTTGTTATTATTTAAATGGCTATGGGCTTGATTTTGTAGAGCGAGTTATGAAACAAACTTTTCGTTGGAATGGAAAACATCATATTATAAAATTATAAAATCTTGCTCTTAAGAGCAGGATTTTATTTTATTTTGTGGAATTACCTGTAAAATAAATTTATTTATTGATTATGTGTATCGTAAAGTATATGGGGTGAAAGCACTCTGTTTTTGAAGAACGGTTCTTTTTTGATAAAATGAAACAAAAAGAAGGTGAATTATTATCTTTTTCGGCATGTTTTTATGTAATTTCCCGAAAAAGATGATAAGATTTAGTATATAATAAGATAAGACTATTATTTAGTAGGGAGTGGAATTCTTACTAATTACTAACCTTTCCAATCGGAATTTTATGGACAATTATCCTGATTTCTCTTCGTTTTTGAAGTTTGGATAAAAAGATGACTCAAAAAGATTATTTTGTAAAAAAGTAGGTGCAACAATGTTTAAACATGTAACAGTGCTTTTAAAAGAAACAGTAGATGGGTTAGAAATTAAACCAAATGGTACATATGTAGATTGTACGCTAGGAGGTGGAGGACATAGTGCTTATTTACTATCTCAACTTTCTGAAGAAGGAAGACTAATTGCATTTGATCAAGATGAGGTTGCAATTCAAAATGCAAAAGAAAAATTCTCTTCTTACAATGGTCAATTTATAACTGTAAAAAGTAACTTTCGTTATTTAAAGGAAAGGTTATATGAATTAGGAATAACAGAAGTAGACGGTATTTTATTTGATTTAGGTGTTTCTTCCCCACAATTAGATACGCCAGAACGTGGATTTAGTTATCACCACGATGCTCCGCTTGATATGCGCATGGATCAAAATGCCCCGCTAACAGCATATGACGTTGTAAATAGTTGGTCATATGAACAACTTGTAAGAATCTTTTTTCAATATGGTGAAGAAAAGTTTTCAAAGCAAATTGCAAGGAAAATTGAAGCGTACCGTGAAAAACAACCAATTGAAACAACTGGAGAACTAGTGGAGTTAATTAAAGAAGGGATTCCAGCTCCAGCAAGGCGAACGGGAGGACATCCTGCGAAGCGAGTATTCCAGGCAATTCGTATTGCAGTTAATGATGAATTGAAAGTATTTGAGGAAGCGTTGGAAGCGGCAATTGACATGACAAAAACAGGTGGCCGAATTAGTGTGATTACATTCCACTCGTTAGAAGATCGGATTTGTAAAACGACATTCAAAAGATATAGTACAACACCACAGCTTCCACCAGGATTGCCAATTATTCCTGACGAATACAAGCCGAAGTTGAAACTAATTACAAGAAAGCCGATTTTGCCTTCTGATGTAGAGTTAGAAGAAAATAACCGAGCGCGTTCTTCGAAGTTACGAATTGCTGAAAAACTATAAAAAGGAGAGAGAGGTATGTCGAATTTAGCTGTTAAGTATAAAAAGCAACAAATAGAAGTACAATCTCAAGCTCCGCAGCAAGTAGTACAGCCAGCTGTAAAAACAAAAGTTAAGCGAATTACAAGAATTGAAAAATTATTGTATGTTGCATTTATTGGTTTTTTACTATATGCATGCGTAGCCTTTATTGGTAATAAAGCGGCATTATATGAAGCTGATGCTAAAGTAACAGAAATAGAAAGCACGCGCATAAAACAACAAAAAGAAAATCAAGAATTACAAGCTGAAAAGGAAAAGCTAACACGTTATGATCGCATTGCAGAAATTGCAAAAAAACATGGGCTTGAAATTAATGCCAATCATGTAAAAGGCTTAAATTAATATAATAGGTGTGAAGAAGAGATGAATATACGTAAATTTCATACCAATAAAGGAGCAGGATTCTTCATTAAGGTGTTTCTCCTGCTCTTTTTTCTGTTGTTAGCCCGCTTTCTTTATATTCAGACAATGAAAACAGTGCATGGAGTAGATTTAAAACCAATTGCAGAGCGAAAACATAATAAAAATGGAGTACTTGAAGCGAATCGAGGAACGATTTACGATCAAAATGGTTACGTGCTTGCCCAAGATGCAAATTCATATAAGATGGTTGCTGCACTTAAAGGCCAAGAGCATGTGGAAGACAAAGAAGATGCTGCAGAGAAAATATCGAAAGTACTTGAGGTAGATAAAGAAAAGATTTTAGAGTATTTAAATAAAGATGCTGCGCAAGTAGAATTCGGATCGATTGGAAAAAACTTAACGAAAGAAAAGAAAGAACAAATTGTCAATATGCATATAAAAGGAATTTCTTTTGTTACAGAAAAAGCAAGAATATATCCGAATGGGGATTTTGCTTCTTATATACTTGGATTTGCAAAACCAAATGATGAAGGAATTGCAGAAGGAAAGTTTGGACTTGAACAAAGCTTGGATAAATATTTACGAGCTTCTAATGGAAGCATGAAGTATACAGGAGATACGAAAGGTATCGCATTAGAAAGTGGAAAACAGTCTGTGAAGCCGCCTAAAAACGGAGATAATGTATATTTAACAATCGACCAACATATTCAAAGTTTTCTAGAAGATGCGATGGTAGAAGCGGATAAACGTTATAATCCGTCTATGTTAATTGGGATCGTAGCAGATCCGAAAACAGGAAAGATTTTAGCGATGTCTAGCAGACCAAGTTATGATCCGAATAAACAAGATATCCAGTATTTTTTAAATGATCCGATTGCAAATGCTTATGAACCAGGTTCAACAATGAAAATCTTCACGTTAGCAGCTGCTATTAATGAGGGAGTATACAAAGGACAAGATTACTATCAATCTGGTAAATACAAAGTAGGGAATGAGGAAATTGGAGACCATAATAGCGGTGCAGGATGGGGTTCTATTACGTTTGATGAAGGAGTTGAGCGCTCATCGAACGTTGCTTTTGCTATTTTAGGAAATGAAAAGTTAGGACCTGATCGTTTTCGTCAATATATTCATAAGTTTGGTCTAGACGAAAAAACAGGTATTGATTTACCTAGAGAAGGCGAAAATACAATTTTATTTGATAAAAAAATCCAACAAGTAACAACAGCATTTGGACAAGGTTCTACTGTAACTCCGATTCAACTTGTACAAGCAGCTACTGCAATTGCTAACGATGGGAAAATGATGAAGCCCTATGTGATTGATCAGGTTGTAGATCCGATGGATGATAAAGTTGTCTTGCAACACCGTCCAGAGGAAGTAGGGAAACCAGTTACAAAAGAGACTGCAACGCAAGTAAGGCAACTGCTAGAACGGGTTGTAACATCACCAAAAGGGACTGGAACGATGTATAAACTTGATGGATATTCCGTTGGTGGTAAAACAGGAACAGCACAAGTTCCAAATGGAAAAGGCGGTTATATGACAGGGCGAGAAAATTATATTTTCTCCTTCCTTGGTATGGCACCAATGGATGACCCGCAGCTTGTCGTATATTTAGCAATTAAACAGCCTAAATTGAAAGACACTGAAAATGGTGCACAGCCGTTATCTGAAATGTTTAAATCTGTAACGAAAAATAGTTTGGAGTATTTAAAAATCAAACCGAATGAAATAAAAGATGTGAAAAAGCAAGTACAACAGCAGCAAGCTACTGTTCCAAATGTAACAGGTAAAACAATGGAAGAAGCAAAGGGAATATTGGAAAAGGCGAAGTTTCGACCTGTTATATTAGGAGAGGAAAAAGTCGGACAGCAAGTGCCAAAAGCGAATGAAAAAACGTTAACGGGTGATCGCGTATTTTTAGTAGGGAATCAACCGAAAATGCCGAATATTAATGGTTGGGCACTTCGTGATGTGATGAATTTAGCTAAAATATTAAATCTTGATTTGAAGCTTTCAGGTACAGGATATGTAACAGAGCAAAGTGTTGCTGAAGGCACTCCGTTAAAAGAAAAAACGCAGGTAGAAATAAAACTTGAACCACCTCTTGAACCGCAGCAAGAAGCAGAGCAGGAGCCAAATAAGAAGGAACAGAAAGAGAGCACGTAACATAGAAGAGGTGTACGTGTTCTAATCAAACAAGTACAAGCATATATTGGAACAAGCTAGGTGTGAAGGAGGGGCTTGTTCCAATATGCGTGTATCGAATGTAACAGTGAGAAAACGACTTATTTTTGTGCTTATTTTTGGTATACTTATTTTTACAATTATTGATATTCGTCTTGGATATGTGCAGTTTTTTCTTGGAAATATGTTATCGGATCGTGCGAAAGATTCATGGAGTCGAAATATTACATTTGAACCTGAACGGGGGAAAATTGTAGATCGAAATGGTGTGGAACTTGCAACAAATAAAAGTGCACCAACTGTCTTTGTGGTACCACGGCAAATTGAAAAACCAGCAGAGACTGCAGAGAAATTAGCTGCAGTTTTAGGTGTGTCGAAAGAAGAGATTTATCAACGCCTTACAAAAAAAGAGTCCATAGTCAGATTAGACAAAGGCGGGCGGAAAATTTCCCATGATAAGGCGAAAGAAGTGAGAGCTTTAAGTTTAAAAGGTGTATATATTGCTGAAGATTCAATTCGATACTATCCGTTTGGGAAATATTTATCACATGTGCTTGGATTTGCTGGGAGTGATAATCAAGGGCTTATGGGACTGGAGTCATATTATGACAAAGAATTAAATGGTGACAAAGGATATGTCCGTTTTTTTGCTGATGCGAAAGGACAACGCATGCCGAACATTGGTGATGATTATAAAGAACCTGGAGATGGCTTGAATTTAAAGTTGACAATTGATTCACGTGTTCAGACAATTATGGAGAGAGAATTAAATATTGCAGAGTCTACGTATCATCCAGATGGAATAATCGCGATTGCTATGAACCCAAATAATGGTGAAATTTTAGGAATGTCCAGTCGCCCGAGTTTTGATCCAGCAGATTTCAGGAGTGTTTCACCAGAAGTGTTTAACCGAAACCTTCCAGTATGGAGTACATATGAACCAGGATCCACATTTAAAATTATTACACTTGCAGCTGCTTTAAATGAAAAATTAGTAGACTTGGAGAAAGATACGTTTTATGATGATGGAGCAGCAGAAGTTGGCGGTGCAAGATTGCGTTGCTGGAAAGCAGGGGGGCATGGCAGCCAAACGTTTTTAGAGGTTGTTCAAAACTCTTGTAACCCAGGTTTTATAGAACTTGGAGACCGTTTAGGGAAAGAAAAGCTGTTTCAATATATCCGTGATTTTGGATTTGGACAAAAAACAGGTATTGATTTACAGGGAGAAGGCAAAGGGATTTTATTTGATTTAAAAAAAGTAGGACCTGTGGAACAAGCGACTACAGCATTTGGTCAAGGAGTCTCCGTTACCCCGATTCAACAAGTAGCAGCAGTAGCGGCTGCTGTAAATGGAGGTACGTTATATCAGCCTTACATTGCGAAGGAATTTATAGACCCAACTACGAACAAAGTGATTAGTAAAAAAACGCCTGTCACAAAGAAACAAGTTATTTCCAAGGAAACGTCTGAAAAGGTGCGTTATGCACTTGAGAATGTTGTTGCAAAAGGTTCAGGTAACAAAGCTTATATTGATGGATATCGTGTTGGAGGGAAAACTGGTACAGCACAAAAAGTAAAAGATGGAAAATATTTGGATAACAACTATATCGTATCATTTATTGGATTTGCACCAGCAGATGATCCGCAAATTGTTGTATACGTCGCTGTAGATAATCCAAAGGGAATTACACAATTTGGCGGGGTTGTTGCTGCGCCAATCGTTGGGAATATTCTTCGTGATGTCTTACCGGTTATGGGAGTAGAGCCTAGAAAAGAGCAAATTGAAAAGAAATTAACTTGGGATGAGACGCCTTTAGTAGAGGTCCCTGATATAGTAGGTATGGATCGAAAGGAACTACAAAGTCAACTTGTCGACTTACAAATTGATGCCAGCGGTGATGGAAACAAAGTGGTTGAACAGTCTCCAAGACCAGGCACGAAAGTAAAAGCAGGCTCCAAGGTTCGAATATATTTTAATAAGTAAGTATGAAGGCATGTGTGTACGATATAATAACATTCAACTAACTATATAAATACAAATTGAAAAAACGACATAAAAACCGCCCTTTTTTTAGAGGGACGAGAGCATCTGGCCATGCATAGAAGCGATCAGGGCCTATTTTTGGCCACATGCTAGGTTTAAAACAAAAAGAGAAAGCGAGTAGCGGTCATTTTTTGTTTTGCAGAGCAGTGACTTATATGTTGAAAAATCAAAATGGATTTATATATAGTAGTGAGATGTTTGATTCACATTGCCTGTTGATGAAATGTATGACGTTCTTATGTATGGAGTATTTTAACGGCTCCATTTATAAGGGGTAAATAAAGAGTAGAGAGGGTTTAAAGAAATGAAGTTGCATACACTCGTATCAAGTTTGCATGATTTTCCGGTTATTCCAAAAGAAAATCCGGAAATTACATCTATTGAAGCGGATTCACGTAAAGTGACAACTGGAAGTTTATTTGTATGTATAAAAGGTTTCACGGTTGATAGTCATGAATTTGCTATGCAGGCAGCCGCGCAAGGTGCGGCTGCTATTGTTGCGGAAAGGCCTATTGATGTTGACGTTCCAGTTGTACTTGTTAAAGATACAGTACGTTCTTTAGCGATGTTAGCGGATTATTTTTATGGACAGCCAACGCAAAAGTTACATTTAACGGGGATTACAGGTACAAATGGAAAGACAACAACATCGCATATAATGAACGAAATTATGCGCGCACATGGACATAAAACAGGCTTAATTGGAACAATTAATATGAAAATAGGTGATGAAACGTTTGAAGTGAAAAACACAACACCTGATGCATTAACGTTACAAAAGACGTTTTATAAAATGGTCGAACAAAATGTAAACAGTGCTATTATGGAAGTATCTTCACATGCTTTGCATCTTGGAAGAGTGCATGGATGTGATTATGATGTAGCGGTGTTTACAAACTTAACGCAAGATCATTTAGATTATCATAAAACGATGGAAGAGTATAAATATGCAAAAGCCTTGCTATTTGCACAACTTGGTAATAGCTATCACCATAATCGTATCAAGTATGCTGTATTAAATAATGACGATGCTGCAGCAACAGACTATATGAAAAGTACAGCAGCAACAGTGATTACGTATGGTATTGATACAAAAAGTGATATAATGGCGAAAAACATTGAGATGACAAGTGCTGGTACGAAATTTACACTCGTAACTCCGAGCGAAAGTATCGATATCACGATGAAATTAATTGGGAAGTTTAATGTATATAATGTGTTAGCTGCAACAGCTGCGTGTCTTGTTTCGGGTGTAGCGCTGCAAACAATTATTGATGCTGTAAAAGAATTAAAAGGTGTACCTGGACGCTTTGAAGTTGTTGATAGAGGTCAAGATTTTACTGTCATTGTTGATTATGCACATACACCAGATAGTTTAGAAAATGTATTGTTGACAACGAAACAATTTGCAAAAGGAAATGTATATTGTATTGTTGGTTGCGGTGGAGACCGAGATCGTACAAAACGACCAATTATGGCCAGTGTTGCCACTAAATACGCAACGCATGCGATCTATACATCAGATAACCCGCGCAGCGAACATCCCAAAGCAATTCTTGATGATATGATAGAAGGTGTAAAAGGGAATAACTATGAAGTAATTGTTGATCGAAAAGAAGCGATATCTCACGCTGTTGCCGAAGCAAAAGCTGGAGATATTATTGTAATTGCAGGTAAAGGGCATGAGACATATCAAATTATCGGTACAGAAGTACATCATTTTGACGATCGTGAGGTTGCCGGGGAGGCAATTGCACAACGTTTAAGCATGAAAGAATAACAACAAGAGAGGGGGACTAAAAGTGCTTGAACAAGGATTATTAATTACAGTTGGGGTGGCATTTTTAATTTCTGTTGCGTTGTCACCAATTTTCATTCCATTTTTACGTCGTTTAAAATTTGGCCAGAGCATTCGTGATGAAGGACCAAAATCACATCAAAAGAAATCGGGAACACCGACTATGGGCGGAATTGTTATTTTTATTTCAATTATGATTACGTCTATTATTATGATGTTTAAATTTCAAAAGGGTGCTGAGATGTACTTATTGCTTCTTGTTACATTTGGCTATGGTTTAATTGGATTTTTAGATGATTATATTAAAGTTGTTAAAAAAAGAAATCTTGGTTTAACATCAAAACAAAAATTAGTAGGACAATTTATTATTGCAGTAGCTTTCTTTATCATTGCAAAAGGACAAGGATTTGATACACATTTAAATATTCCAGGGACGGAAATTAAGTTTGACTTGCAGTGGGCATACTTTATTCTCGTGCTCTTTATGCTGATCGGAGCTTCAAACGCAGTTAACTTAACAGATGGTCTAGATGGATTATTAGCAGGAACGGCTGCCATTGCATTTGGGGCGTATAGTATTATTGCGTTTGCTGAGGGACAGTACACAATTGCTATTTTTTGTATGGCTGTTGTGGGAGCTGTATTAGGATTTTTAGTATTTAATGCTCACCCTGCAAAAGTATTTATGGGAGATACAGGATCTTTAGCTCTTGGTGGTGCTTTAGCTGCTGTTTCTATTTTAACAAAAACAGAATTGTTGTTAGTTATCATTGGTGGGATGTTTGTTATTGAGACACTCTCTGTTATTATTCAAGTTGTCTCGTTTAAAACGCGAGGAAAGCGTGTATTTAAAATGAGTCCGCTTCATCACCACTATGAATTATGTGGTTGGTCAGAATGGCGAGTGGTTGTGACATTCTGGTCAGTAGGACTTTTATTTGCAGTGTTAGGAATTTATATCGGGGTGTGGATGTAATTGAAAACGATAATTGACTATCAAAATAAAAATATTCTTGTATTAGGTATGGCAAAAAGCGGCTATGCTGCAGCTGTCTTATTAAAGAAACTTGGAGCAAATGTGATTGTAAATGATAGCAAGCCGCTCGCTGAAAATCCGTTAGCGACAGAGTTGCAAGGGCAAGGCATAGAAGTTGTATGTGGTGGTCATCCTTTAGAATTATTAGAAAAAAATATTTCTGTTGTTGTAAAAAATCCAGGGATTCCATACTCTAATCCGTTACTTGTAGCGGCAAAAGAAAAAAATATTCCGATTGTAACAGAAGTAGAATTAGCATATCGTATTTCTGAAGCGCCCTTTATTGGGATTACAGGATCTAATGGGAAAACAACCACAACAACATTAACATTTGAAATGTTAAAAGAAGGAGAAAAACATCCTGTTATTGCTGGAAACATCGGTACGGTAGCATGTGAAGTTGCACAAGATGTAACAGAACAAGAAGTGGTTGTAACAGAACTTTCTTCCTTTCAATTAATGGGCATTGAAACGTTTCAACCGAAGATTGCGGTACTGTTAAACTTATTTGAAGCACACTTAGATTATCATGGTACGAAGGAAGAGTACGGCTTAGCAAAAGCGAATATCTTTAGAAACCAAACTGAAAATGATTTTAGCATCATTAATGCTGACGATGAAGATGTAATGGTGTTATCTGAGCAAAGTAAAGGACAAAAAGTATACTTTTCTACGACGAAAATGATTGAAGACGGCGCTTGTGTAAAAGATGGTGCTCTTTACTTCAAAGGCGAAAAAGTGATTGATATTCAAGATATCGTATTGCCGGGTAAACATAATTTAGAAAATATACTAGCTGCTATGAGTATTGCAAAGCTTATGGGAGTTGCAAATGAAGCAATTGAAGCAGTTTTAAAGCGATTTACAGGTGTAAAGCATCGTTTAGAATATGTAACGACGATTCAAAATCGCAAGTTTTATAATGATTCGAAAGCAACAAATATGCTGGCGACAGAAAAAGCGTTGTCTGCATTTACGCAACCAGTCATTTTATTGGCTGGTGGACTAGATCGTGGGAATGAATTTGATGATTTAATTCCATACTTTGAGCATGTGAAGGCGCTATTTACATTTGGACAAACTGCACCGAAGCTTGTCAAAGCTGCGGAAAAGGCTGGAATGAAAGTAATTACATGTGTTGATAATGTAGAACAAGCAGTACAACAAGCGTTTGTTTTGTCTGAAGAAGGAGATGTAATTCTCTTATCTCCTGCATGTGCGAGCTGGGATCAATTTAAAACATTTGAAGAAAGAGGAGACATGTTTATACAAGCTGTGCATAAGCTAGTATAAAGTGAAAGAATCATCAGGGGATTATTCCTACTGATGATTCTTTTATAGGTAGAATAATGTGAAATTTCTATTAGTGAGAGGATTTACCATCCACTAATAGAAAGCCTTCACCAAATGGGTTCTTACAGGCAGTTTTTCATACATCTCTTCTTTGATATTGCACAATTTTGCGATGGAATCAGACTGCTTGCCTGAATAAATGAGACTTCGGTTGTGAAAAAAGTATGGTTAACGAAAAGCTGCATTCAAAGAGGTGATACTCATTGCGGGCAAAGAAGACGCCTGACTTTATTCTTATTATTGTAACTTTGTTACTTTTGACAGTAGGAATGGTGATGGTATACAGCGCTAGTGCTGTATGGGCTTCGTATAAAATGGGAGATTCATTCTTTTTTGCAAAGCGTCAATTGTTATTTGCTGGAATTGGTGTCGTTGCTATGTTTTTTATTATGAAGATTGATTATTGGGTGTGGCGTACATATTCCAAAGTGATTTTACTCATCTGTTTTGTTCTCCTTATTTTAGTTTTAATTCCGGGTATTGGACTGGTGCGCGGCGGGGCTCGAAGTTGGATTGGGGTAGGAGCATTCTCTATTCAGCCTTCGGAGTTTATGAAGTTTGCGATGATTATTTTCTTAGCGAAATTTTTATCGGAAAAACAAAAAATGATTACGTCTTTTAAACAAGGATTACTTCCTTCGCTTAGTTTTGTGTTTGTTGCATTTGGCATGATTATGTTGCAACCAGATTTGGGAACGGGAACTGTAATGGTGGGAACTTGTATTGTTATGATTTTTGTTTCGGGAGCACGTATTTTTCATTTTGCCATGTTAGGATTAATAGGAATTGCAGGATTTGTTGGGTTGATTGCATCAGCACCATATCGAATAAAACGTATTACATCTTATTTAGATCCATGGTCAGATCCGCTTGGAAGTGGATTTCAAATTATTCAATCGTTACTTGCAATCGGACCGGGGGGATTATTTGGTCTTGGCCTTGGACAAAGTAGACAAAAATTTCTTTACTTACCAGAGCCGCAAACAGATTTTATTTTTGCGATTCTCTCTGAAGAATTAGGTTTTATTGGTGGTTCGTTTGTGTTATTATTATTTAGTCTGTTGTTATGGCGTGGGATTCGTGTAGCGTTAGGAGCGCCAGACTTATACGGTACTTTTTTAGCAGTTGGGATTGTGGCGATGATTGCGATTCAAGTGATGATTAACATCGGCGTTGTAACTGGATTAATGCCAGTTACAGGAATTACCTTACCATTTTTAAGCTATGGTGGGTCTAGCTTGACCCTTATGTTAATGGCGGTTGGTGTGTTACTAAACATAAGTCGTCATTCTCGCTACTAAACCCTGTTTTTTATGACAGGGTTTTTCGTATGTAAAAATGGAAACTAAGTGATTGACATATGAATAGCATACAGTGAAATTTACTATCAGTAAGGTTAGTTAAATAAATCGGACTTTTATTGCCCGGCAGTAGCGGGATAATAGAAAAAGAAGTGGAG
The DNA here is from genome assembly GCF_044543425.1 of Bacillus sp. NPDC077411. Lineage (NCBI taxonomy): Bacteria > Bacillati > Bacillota > Bacilli > Caryophanales > Bacillaceae > Bacillus > Bacillus sp. NPDC077411. Next base: position 272,729 of record NZ_JBITWA010000002.1, read on the forward strand.
GAATAGGCAGTGCGAGTATTAGTCAGTGGTGGCGGAACAGGTGGGCACATTTATCCAGCTCTCGCGTTAATTCGAGAAATCAAAAAAATTCATCCTCAAGCAAGATTTTTATATATTGGTACAGAAAATGGTTTGGAGAGTAAAATTGTTCGCAAAGCTGGCATATCGTTTCAATCCATTGTTATTAGTGGGTTCAAGCGAAAGGTATCAATTGATAATGTGAAAACGGTGATGCGTTTTGTGAAAGGTGTACAGGATAGTAAACGGTACATACGTCGTTTTAATCCAGATGTTGTCATTGGAACAGGTGGTTATGTATGTGGTCCAGTTGTATACGCAGCAGCTAAACTGGGTATTCCAACAATTGTACACGAACAAAATAGTGTACCTGGTGTAACAAATAAATTTTTGAGTCGCTACGTAAATAAAGTAGCAGTTTGTTTTGAAGCGGCAGTAGAACATTTTCCGCAAAATAAAGTTGTGATGACAGGGAATCCTCGTGCTTCAGAAGTGATGAATCAAAATGGTATGAAAGGCAAGCGTTCTGTCAGTTTATCTCTCTCAAAAAAATCAGTGTTAATTTTTGGCGGAAGCCGAGGCGCTAGACCAATTAATGATGCGTTTTTAGAAGCAATTGAACAATTTGGTAATAAAGCTTATGAAGTATTGTACGTTACAGGTGAAGTGCATTATGATAAAGTAATGGAATTGGTGAAACAAAAAGGGAATCCACACAATGTTATCATTAAGCCGTTCATTGATAATATGCCAGAAGTACTTACTGGGGTGGATCTTGTTGTTTCGCGTGCAGGTGCCACAACGTTAGCTGAGTTGACAGCTTTAGGAAAACCAAGTATTTTAATTCCGAGTCCATATGTAACAAACAATCATCAAGAGAAAAATGCTCTTTCTGTCGTTGAGAAAGGGGCAGCGAAAATGCTTCTTGAAAAAGATTTAACAGGTGAAACGCTTCTTGGTGATATTGATGAAATTTTATTGGATACACAAAAATTACAAAATATGAAACTAGCTGCAAAACAATTAGGAATTCCGGATGCAGCAAACAAATTATTTGAGGTTATGAAAAAACTTGTAGAAAATAACGTTAGGTGAATGCCCTGCATACTACTGTAGTACGGAGATTTAATACGGGGGAGATCATCATGAAACAATTAGTAAAAGAACTTATGGAAGCACAGGTAGGAAAAGTATTAGAAAATGAACCGTTAGCTCGTTATACAACAATGAAAATCGGTGGTCCAGCAGATATTTTAGTAATTCCAAGTAGCGTGGAAGGTATAGAAAAATCGCTAGAGCTTGTGAAAAAGCATGGAACAAAATGGACCGCAATTGGTCGTGGTTCAAATCTGCTTGTATCAGATAAAGGAATTGAAGGTGTTGTCATTCGATTAGGAGAGGGTCTGGATCATTTAGAAGTGATCGGAATGAACGTTCGTGTAGGGGGAGGATATCCTCTTATCAAGCTTTCAACTTTACTAAGCCGTCAAGGACTTGCAGGATTAGAGTTTGCTAGTGGAATTCCAGGAAGTGTAGGCGGAGCCGTTTATATGAATGCAGGTGCTCATAAATCGGATATGTCTGAAATTTTGAAGAGCGCTCGTGTGATGTTTGAAGATGGAAAGATTGAATGGTTAACGAAAGAAGAACTAGAATTTTCTTATCGTACATCTGTTTTACAAAAGAAACGCCCTGGTATTGTACTAGAAGCAGAATTGCAGTTGAAAGAAGGAAATCGTGACGAAATTATTGGGATCATGCAAAAAAATAAAGATTATCGTCGTGATACACAACCTTGGAATCATCCTTGTGCAGGAAGCATTTTTAGAAACCCACTACCAAACTATGCTGGAAACCTAGTGGAAAAGGCTGGGCTACGCGGTTATCAAGTTGGTGGTGCGAAAATTTCAGAAATGCATGGAAATTTCATTGTAAATACGGGGACAGCATCAGCGCAAGATGTTCTTGATTTAATTGCTTTTGTAAAGAAGACAATAAAAGAACAGTTTGGGGTAGATATGCATACTGAAGTAGAAATCATTGGAAGATAATAGTTGTCTGTCCCGCTTTGTATCATTTATGATATAATAAGAAGAAGAACGGCATGCATAACATGCCGTTCTTTATGTTACATAGGGGGAGCGTACATGAAGAATAGTAAAGTTATTAAGTTACAAGATCGTGTACCAAAATTAAAAAATCAAAAGAAGAAAAAACAAGTAAATAAACGATTAATTTTATATGTATCGATTTTATTTTTATTGGTGCTTTTTTTAATTTATTTTCGATCTCCGCTTAGCAACATAAAGGGGATTACGGTTCATGGTAATCATTATATGACGGATGAACAAATAATGGAGCAATCAGGGATTGCATATAAAACAAGCTATTTTAGTGTTATAGGACATCAAGCGGAAGCGAAATTAAAGAAGAAAAAGGAAATTAAAAATGTCCATGTGAAGAAAGAATTTCCAAATAAAATAGTCATCAATGTTGAGGAATATGTAACAATTGGCTACATTAATAAAGAAGGAAAATTATATCCCCTTTTACAAAATGGGAAATCATTAGATGCTCTTCCAAATGGGAAATTACCAGTTGCTGCGCCGATTTTTGTTCCTTTTGAAGAAAAGAAAATGAAAGAATTGATTGCTGAACTAGAAAAGTTAACACCAGCTGTTCTTCGGTCCATTTCTGAAATTCATTACAAGCCAACAGACTTGTATGCAGATCATCTTACACTGTATATGAATGAGGGATACGAAGTAAGTACAGTTATTCAAGATTTTGCAAAACGCATGGAAGCTTATCCTCTTATTGTTAAGAACTTGTTGCCAGATAAAAAAGCAATTATCCATTTAGAGGTAGGAGCTTATACTGAATATGTTAATTAATTGATTGATAAAATCGGGGTAGAGTGGATATTTTAACTGTAAAGGGTGCTTGGTTAAGGAAAATAGAAACGTATTCTTAAAAATTATGTAATTAAGTCATATTTTCCCTTATTTTCTTTTTTAATATAATCTTAGGTGCAAGTTTCACTTTTCTAGAAGTACATCTTAGTGTAGACTTATATTTGGCGGTAATCTTTGTAGTTAGATAAGATTGTTTCAAAATATAACAGTGATTCGCATGTAGTTATTATAAAAGTGAATAAATGCCAAATGAAAATAAGAAAAATATAGTGTTAAAAAAGGGAAACGCATAAATACGTTGAATATTTTTCTTATAGCATAGTAAAACAATGATTGTTGTTCCGGATATTGAATTTTATGGTATAAATAAAGAAGGAGGTGCCAAAGAATGAACAGCAATGAAATATATGTGAGTCTTGACATCGGTACATCCAATGTTAAAGTCATCATTGGCGAGATGGTCAATGACGCTTTAAACATTATTGGTGTTGGAAATGTAAAGTCAAATGGTTTGAAGAAGGGCTCCATTGTTGACATAGATGAGACTGTGCAATCGATTAAAAAGGCGATTGAACAAGCTGAACGCATGGTAGGAATACACATTGAACGCGTTGTTGTAGGTGTAAATGCAAATCAAGTACAGCTTCTTCCTTGTCATGGAGTAGTCGCTGTTTCAAATGAAGACCGTGAAATTGGAAACGAAGATGTGCTTCGGGTACTTGATGCAGCACAAGTTGTGTCAATTGCACCAGAGCGTGAGTTTATTGACGTGGTACCTCGACAGTTTATCGTAGATGGTCTCGATGAAATTAATGATCCGCGTGGAATGATTGGCGTACGTTTAGAAATGGAAGGTACATTAATTACAGGCTCGAGAACATTGTTACATAATTTACTTCGATGTGTAGAAAAAGCGGGTCTTGAAATAATTGATATTTGCCTTCAGCCATTAGCAGCATCAGCAGTTGCTTTATCAATCGATGAAAAAAATCGTGGAGTCGCTCTTGTTGACATTGGTGGAGGCTCGACGACATTATCAATTTTCCAAGATGGAGAATTACAAACAACAAGTATATTACCGATTGGCGGAGATCATATTACAAAAGATATCGCCATCGGATTGAAAACATCAACTGAAAATGCCGACCAAATTAAACTAAAATATGGACATGCTTTTTATGATACAGCATCTGAGGAAGAAATATTTACTGTTTCAATGATGGGCAGTGATCAAACAGAGCAATATTCTCAATTAGAGTTAGCTGATATCATTGAAGCTCGTGTAGAGGAAATTCTTATGCTTGTACAAGATGAGGTACAAAAACTTGGCCTGAAACAGTTACCAGCTGGTTATGTACTTACTGGTGGTGTTGTTTCTATGTCTGGTATTCTTGACCTTGCAAATGACATTCTACATCAAAATGTTCGTATTGCAACGCCAGATTATATTGGTGTACGTGAACCACAATATACAATTGGTGTTGGACTTATTAAAAATGCATACCAAAAAGCTAAGTTACGAGGAAAGAGTGTGCAGGAAAAGCAGGAAAACTATGAGTTACAGCATACACATGCACCAGTACCTGCTGCAGTGCAACAACCGGTAAAGCAAAAGCCTCGTAATAACAATGATAACAATGATAACAATGATAACAATGAACGAATGATGTCAAAAGTGAAGCGCGTATTCCGATATTTATGGGATTAGATTTAAACGCGAAAAATGAGGTTCTAGGGGGATTTCGACATGTTAGAGTTTGATACTACACAAGATCAATTAGCAAATATAAAAGTTATTGGTGTTGGCGGCGGAGGAAACAATGCTGTCAATCGTATGATTGAAAATGGCGTACAGGGCGTAGATTTTATCGCTGTAAACACAGATGCACAAGCACTGAATTTATCAAAAGCTGAAACAAGAATGCAAATCGGTGGTAAATTAACGCGTGGACTTGGTGCTGGAGCAAACCCAGAAGTAGGAAAAAAAGCTGCTGAAGAAAGTAAAGAGCAGATTCAAGAAGCACTTCGCGGTGCGGATATGGTCTTTGTCACAGCTGGTATGGGCGGTGGAACTGGGACCGGGGCAGCTCCAGTTATTGCACAAATTGCAAAGGAGCTAGGGGCATTAACAGTTGGGGTTGTAACGCGCCCATTTACATTTGAGGGTCGTAAGCGTGCAACGCAAGCTACATCTGGAATTGCTGCGTTTAAAGAAAATGTAGATACGATCATTGTTATCCCGAATGATCGTATTTTAGAAATTGTGGATAAAAATACACCAATGCTTGAAGCATTCCGTGAAGCAGATAACGTATTACGTCAAGGTGTTCAAGGTATTTCTGACTTAATTGCAACGCCTGGTCTTATTAACTTAGACTTTGCAGACGTAAAAACAATTATGTCTAACAAAGGTTCTGCTTTAATGGGTATTGGTATTGGAACTGGTGAAAACCGTGCGACAGAAGCAGCGAAACGTGCGATTTCTAGTCCGTTGCTAGAAACATCTATTGATGGTGCACAAGGTGTTATTATGAACATTACAGGTGGCACGAATTTAAGTTTATATGAAGTACAAGAAGCGGCAGATATTGTAGCTTCAGCTTCAGATCCAGAAGTAAATATGATTTTTGGCTCTGTTATTAATGAAAACTTAAAGGATGAAATTGTTGTAACAGTGATTGCAACAGGTTTTGATGATAGCATCTCAATGCAACCACCTAAGCCAATTACTCGTTCTACAGTAACTGCTACTAAAAGTGTGCAGCAACCAGTACAACCAGTTAAACAACGTGAAGTAAAGCGTGAAATAAAGCGTGAAGAGCCGGTTGGAAATGATCGTCATACAGATGTAGATGATATTGATATTCCAGCATTTTTACGTAATCGTCGCAGACGCTAAGGGAGCGTTTGTAAAGTGAAACTTTAAGCAGTGGGGAGCCCCCACTGCTTATTAGTTGAATCAATCAAGTTCTTACTGTCCATAAGTATCGAGATGAATTTTCGTATTTCATGGAAACATAAAAAAGACAATCCTCTATTATGAATAGATGGTTGTCTTTTTTATTTCCTTTATCCCGCTATTCACAGGCAGTAAAATCCCCACTGATGGAGGAATCACTTTATATTGATGCCAATTCCGTTACTTACTCAAAGAAAGCGCTTTTCCAGTAGCTTATTTTTAAAGAGTCTTCTTTTTCTACATGACAAATTATTCCTCAAAGTTTCAAAATAACAAAAAATCCCTTCCGTGAATTGACACACTTTTCCATTGGATATGCATTATACTAGTCTCAACTTTATAAAAAAGAGGTGAACCGTTTGATCGTTTACGCCGACATTATATGGTTATTAAATGTCTGCATTGATTTTCTTTTACTTCTATTAACAGCAATTGTTTTAAAACGGAAAGTGAAAAGATGGAGACTTGTGCTTGGCGCATGTATCGGTTCAACAATTGTTATTTTTGCATTCACGCCGTTAGCATCGTTGATGACACATCCTGTAATGAAATTAATATATTCATTTTTTATTGTTTATGCTACATTTGGCTTTATTCGTTTTCGGACATTTTTACAGAGCGTTTTAATGTTTTATTTTGTGACGTTTATGGTAGGAGGAGGCCTTGTTGGCACACATTTTTTTCTTCAAACGAATGACATGATGAATGGACTCATTTCGATAAAATCCATTTCGTATGGTGATCCTGTAAGTTGGTTGTTTGTAATAATCGGGTTTCCTATTATCTACTATTTTTCTAAAAAGAGAATTGCAGATGTAGAAGTAACAAAAATTCATTATGAGCAAATTGTGAAAGTAGATATCAAAATTGATATAAATGATATTCAACTGGAGGGATTGATTGATAGTGGAAATCAATTGTATGACCCGCTTACAAAAACACCAGTTATGATTATACATGTTTCTTCTTTGGAACATGTGCTACCCAAGTGGCTAATAGAACAAGTTCAAATGAAAACAGCAATTCCTCATATACCAGATGAAGAATCAAAGTGGGCAACACGTTTGCGCTTAATTCCCTACCGAGCTGTAGGGGTTAACCAACAATTTTTATGGGCGTTTAAGCCTGACTTTGTACAAATTTATCATGAAGGTACAAAGGTTACTGTAAATAAAGTATTAATTGGTTTGAATGCACAGCAGTTATCAGCGAATGGTGAGTATCAATGTATTTTACATCCAAAAATGTTATTGTCACAAAAAATAACAATTGCTTAATACAGAAACGGAGGGATTAGATTGAAACTGAAATTTCGGTTAACTTATCTTTGGTATAAGTTATTACTAAAACTTGGAATAAAGACCGATGAAATTTACTATATTGGTGGAAGTGAAGCGTTGCCACCGCCATTAACAAAAGAAGAAGAAGAAATTTTGTTGCAAAAACTACCAAAAGGGGATGAAACAGCAAGGTCACTTTTAATAGAACGCAATTTACGTCTTGTTGTATACATTGCCAGAAAGTTTGAAAATACAGGAATTAATATTGAGGATCTTATTAGTATTGGAACCATTGGTTTAATTAAAGCGGTTAATACATTTAATCCAGAAAAAAAGATTAAACTTGCAACGTATGCTTCAAGGTGTATTGAGAATGAAATATTGATGCATTTGCGGAGAAATAATAAAAATCGTTCAGAAGTGTCATTTGATGAGCCTCTTAATATTGACTGGGATGGAAATGAACTATTGTTATCAGATGTTTTAGGAACAGATGAGGACATTATTACAAAGGATTTGGAAGCAACTGTTGACCGCCATTTACTTATGAAGGCATTGCATCAATTAAATGATCGAGAGAAGCAGATTATGGAACTTCGTTTTGGGTTAGATGGTGGAGAAGAAAAAACACAAAAGGACGTTGCAGATATGCTTGGGATTTCCCAGTCTTATATTTCACGTTTAGAAAAACGGATTATTAAAAGGCTTCGTAAAGAATTTAATAAAATGGTATGAGATGAGGCTAAACGGCCGATTGTCTCGTTATAAAGAATGTAAGTTTCATTTGATAAAGTGAGATAAATAAATATATGCATAAAATTCCCTCCAAAGGAGATACTTTACACTGTACAGCAACTCCCGATAGGAGGGAACACTTTGACGAGAAACAAAGTAGAAATTTGCGGTGTTGATACATCTAAACTTCCAGTACTAAAAAACGAAGAGATGCGACGGCTATTTCGAGAAATGCAAAGCGGTGATATAAGCGCAAGGGAGAAACTAGTAAACGGAAACTTACGTCTTGTACTAAGCGTCATCCAAAGATTTAACAACAGAGGGGAGTTTGTTGATGATTTATTTCAAGTTGGCTGCATTGGACTTATGAAATCCATTGATAATTTTGACTTAAGCCAAAATGTTAAATTTTCAACATATGCTGTACCGATGATTATCGGAGAGATTCGAAGATATTTACGTGATAATAATCCAATACGAGTATCGCGTTCCTTGCGAGATATTGCTTATAAAGCATTGCAAGTACGCGAAAAACTTATTGCTGAAAATTCGAAGGAGCCAACAGCAATGGATATAGCAAAAGTACTTGATGTGACGCACGAAGAAATTGTATTTGCCCTCGATGCAATTCAAGATCCAGTTTCATTATTCGAGCCAATATACAATGATGGTGGGGATCCAATTTTTGTTATGGATCAGTTAAGTGATGATAAACAAAGGGACGAACAATGGGTCGAAGAGCTAGCATTAAAAGAAGGAATGAAGCGATTAAATGAACGAGAAAAGATGATTATTCGCAAGCGTTTCTTTCAAGGGAAAACACAAATGGAAGTGGCTGAGGAAATTGGGATTTCTCAAGCGCAAGTGTCACGTCTTGAAAAATCAGCAATTAAACAAATGAATAAAACAATTCAAGGCTAAGGTCTCATCATTTATGATGAGACCTTTTATAGTTTTGAGGGGAAATTCTGTTCATAGGAAAGATGGCGTATTCATATAATGGCTATAAAGAAAAAGTTTTGTACGTGAAGGGACATATTCTCTACTAATGAAGGCGCATTAACGGTCCGCACCTCAAGATGCAGAGAGAAGCGAAGAAGATAGGTGAGGGCTTTCCATCAGTGGGGGATGAAAAAAACCCCCAATGATGGAAGTTTCACTTTATTTTTTACTTGAGGTGAAATTGCGATTGTCAGTTAAGTATGAGGAAAAGGAGAGGGTTGCAATGATACGCATTTCAGAATTTCAAATGAAAGATGTTGTCAATGTGTCAGATGGAAAGAAACTTGGAAACATTGGAGATATTGATATTGATATGAGGACAGGGAAAATTCAGGCAGTTATTATTACGAAACAAGGGAAAATGTTGGGGTTATTTGGAAAAGAAGAAGAATCTGTAATTCCTTGGAAACAAATTGTAAAAATAGGGGAGGATGTTATTTTAGTTCGAGCAGATCATGTTCCTACAGTTACAGAAACATTACAAACACCAACAACTTTTTGAAAAATATTACAAGTTTCTCTTTTTTTTAATGTTGTCATTATGGAAAAATAAAAGTATGGTAAAATAGACAGGAAGTACCATACTTTTTATGTTATTTTATTATAAGGAGCCTTTTTATGAGAGAACCATTTACATATAAGGACGGTATGTTACATTTACATATGTGGGAAGAACTTGGACCCATTATAGCTGGATTTACCACAAAAGAAGGTGGAGTGAGTACTGGGCCGTTTTATACAATGAATCTGGGGCTACATGTCCATGACAAAGTGGAAGATGTTCATGAAAATCGACGTCTTTTAGCAGAAAAATTACACGTTCCATTAGAGACCTGGATTTGTTCTGAACAGGTTCATGATCATCATGTTGCAAAAGTGGGCAAACAAGAGAGAGGAAAAGGTGTCTTTTCCTATGAAGACGGTATCCCGAATACTGATGGCATATATACGAAAGACACAGATGTGCTATTAACATCTTGCTATGCGGATTGTGTACCACTCTATTTTTATGCGCCATCTTATAGAATGATTGGACTTGCACATGCTGGCTGGAAAGGAACTGTAAAAGGAATTGCGAGTGAAATGATCGGTAAGTGGAAAGATGAAGGTATACCGCTTGGTGATATACATGTTGCTATCGGTCCGTCTATTGGCGCGTGTTGTTATGTTGTGGATGAACGTGTATTATCTGCCGCTAAACAAGTGCTTCATGGTTCCGTTCCATATGACATGGTTTCTGATGGACAATATGCAATAGATTTAAAAGAAATAAATCGGTTGCTATGTTTACAAGCCGGGATTAAAGAAGAGCAGATTGCCATGTCATCTCTTTGTACAAGCTGTGAAACGCAATTATTTTTCTCACATCGACGCGACCATGGGAAGACGGGAAGAATGCTTAGTTTTATTGGTTTTAAGGAGGATGAAAAGCAGTGACAGTACAAGGGAATTTAACATATGTTAGGCAAGAAGTTGAAAGAGCATGTAGGCGAGTGAATAGATCTATAGACGAAATTACACTTGTTGCTGTTACAAAAACAGTAGGGATTGAAAAAACAAATAAAGTGCTACAAGCGGGGCTTGTACATCTTGGAGAAAATCGCAATGAAGGTCTTTTACAGAAGTATGAGTATTTTGGAAACAAAGCGACGTGGCACTTTATCGGTTCCTTGCAATCTAGAAAAGTAAAAGAGATTGTAAATGAGATTGATTATTTGCATTCACTTGATCGTCTTTCACTTGCAAAAGAAATTCAAAAACGAGCAATGAAACCGATTCGTTGCTTTGTTCAGATAAAAACCTCAGAAGAAGAGTCTAAACAAGGGCTAAACATAGAGGAAACGGTTGAGTTTATTTGCAGCTTACAACAATTTGATAAAATTGAAGTTGTCGGACTGATGACAATGGCACCTTACACAGACGATGAAATGCAAATTCGTAGCTGTTTTCAAATGTTGCGTAAACTGCAAAAACAAGTACAAGATTTAAACCTATCGCATGCTCCGTGTACGGAGTTATCAATGGGAATGTCGAATGATTATACAATTGCAATTGAAGAGGGCGCTACATTTATTCGTTTGGGAACGATTTTAGTGGGAAAAGAATAGAGGGAAGGAGAGTTTGATTATGAGTTGGTCAAAAGTAAAGTATTTCTTTTTTGACACACCAGAAGAGCGAGAAGCACACTATGCTTACGAAAAGGAGCAAAATGAAATGAAAAAACAACAGGAACCAGAGTCAGATATTCCTCTTGCAAAGGTACAACCGAAACAAAACGTAGTAAGCATTGAAACAGCGAAACAACCTTCGAAAGTTGTTTTATTAGAGCCTCGTACGTACTCAGAAGCACAGGGGATTGCTGATCATTTGAAAGGTCGTCGTGCAGTTGTAATTAATTTACAACGTATGTCTACAGATCAAGCGCTGCGTATTGTTGACTTTTTAAGTGGAACTGTATATGCGATAGGCGGAGATATTCAAAAATTAAGTCCCAAAACATTTATATGTACGCCGGATAATGTAGATATTGTTGGAGCAATTTCTGAATTGTTTGGTGAAGAAGAAGAGACAAATATAAAAAGGTGGTAGTGCGCTATGACGCTGGTTTTACAAATTTTGCTTTATCTATTCGAGTTATATTCATATGCGCTTATTATTTATATCCTTTTGACTTGGGTTCCAGGAGCAAGAGAGTCGACATTTGGTGATTTTCTTGCCCGTATTTGTGAGCCGTATTTAGAACCGTTCCGGAGGTTTATTCCACCACTTGGTGTAATTGATATTTCTCCAATCGTGGCGATTCTTGTACTACGTTTTGCAAGTTCAGGATTAGTACGTATATTCGAATTATTTTTAAGGTAATCAAGTATAGATGAGCATTTATGAACATTTTAGACCTGAAGAAACAGTTTTCGTTGATAAAGTATTAGAATGGAAGCATGCAGCAGAAGAATACCATCAAGTGAAACTTACTGATTTTCTTGACCCGCGAGAACAACAGATTGTTTCTATGATTGTTGGACATCAAGGAGATGCTGCCTTTCAGTTATACGGGGCTGCTCCGAGTGCAGAAAGAAAACGAGCGTTAATTTATCCCAATTATCTTATGCCGAATGCAGAAGAGTTTCAAATAGAAATATTAGAAATTGACTATCCTTCTAAATTTTATACGCTGGAGCATCGTCAAATATTAGGAGCATTTATGTCTCTTGGTTTAAAGCGAGAGAAATGCGGAGATATTTGGCCCCAGAACGATCGTGCCCAAATTGTAGTTGCAAAAGAAGTTGTATCGTATATAGAAATGAATTTACAATCGATTGGAAAAACAAAAGTATCTTTATCACCTGTGTCAATTGATCATGCATTACATATACAAGATCAGTGGGATGAAAAGTCAGGGACTGTCTCGTCGCTTCGATTAGATGTACTACTAGCAGAAATGTTCCATCTATCTCGGCAAAAGATACAGCCGTTCATTAAAAATGGTCTTGTGAAAGTGAACTGGAAAGTAGTTGAGCAATCTGCTTATGAATGTTTTCCGGGAGATGTATTTTCTATAAGAGGTCATGGTAGAAGTAAATTACTCACTGTTGAGGGAAAAACAAAGCGCGATAAATGGAGAATTTTGTATGGTATTTTAAAATGATTTCTTTTTTTAGAAGGAAAATCTCCCATTTTGTCGAAGAAAAGATATAATTAAAAAGGAAAATTTAGATAACCTACTTGGAGGTGGCGTTTGTGCCGTTAACACCGTTAGATATTCATAATAAAGAATTTAGTCGCGGCTTTCGTGGCTATGATGAGGATCAAGTAAATGAATTTCTTGATCAAGTCATTAAAGATTATGAATTAGTAATTCGTGAGAAAAAAGCATTAGAAGAAAAGGTTGCACAACTAGAAGGGAAATTAGAACATTTCTCCAATATTGAAGATACATTAAATAAATCTATCGTTGTAGCACAAGAAGCGGCAGAAGAAGTAAAGCGTAATGCACAAAAAGAAGCAAAGTTAATTGTGCGTGAAGCAGAAAAAAATGCGGACCGTATTGTTAACGAAGCGTTAGTAAAATCAAGAAAAGTTGCATTTGATATTGAAGAATTGAAAAAGCAAGCAAAGGTGTTCCGTACACGTTTCCGCATGCTATTAGAAGCGCAGCTTGAGATGTTAAACAATGATGATTGGGACAAGCTAATTGAGTTAGAAGAAGAAGTAGATGAGCTTCTTAAGAAAGAAGAGACAGTGTAAGCTTGACGTTTTTCTCATTATTACATATAATTCTATACAACATAATTTTTTAGAAAAACGAAGATAGGGATAAGTACTTTTTTCATACCTTATATAGCGAACTGAGGACGGTGGAAGCTCAGGATAAGGAGAGAATGGGAATATCACCCTGGAGTTCCTCGCTGAACAACAAAGTAAGCAGAGGCGTGTATTCGCGTTAAGAATATAAAGAGGATTGCTACATATAGCAGTCTACTAGGGTGGTACCGCGGGAGACCTTCTCGTCCCTTTTTTGGGATGAGAAGGTCTCTTTTTTATTCCATTTATTTAGAAAAATGTCTTTCTGTTATATATTCAAGGAGGAATTAAGTATGGAGTACAAGGATACATTATTAATGCCAAAAACAGAATTTCCAATGCGTGGAAATTTACCGAAGCGTGAGCCTGTAATGCAAGAAAAATGGGCTGAAATGAACATTTATGAAAAAGTACAAGAACGTACAAAAGGACGTCCGCTATTTGTACTACATGATGGACCGCCATATGCGAACGGCGACATTCATATGGGACATGCGTTAAATAAAGTATTAAAAGATTTTATTGTCCGTTACAAATCGATGACGGGATACTGCGCGCCATATGTACCAGGTTGGGATACACATGGATTACCAATTGAGCAAGCTTTAACAAATAAAGGTGTTAAACGTAAAGAAATGACAGTTGCTGAATTCCGTAAACTTTGTGAAGAATACGCATATGAACAAGTAAGCCGTCAGCGCGAGCAATTTAAACGTTTAGGTGTACGCGGTGATTGGGATAATCCATACATTACATTAAAGCCAGCATATGAAGCACAGCAAATTAAAGTATTTGGTGAAATGGCGAAAAAGGGTTATATCTATAAAGGACAAAAACCGGTGTACTGGTCTCCAACGAGTGAATCTGCATTAGCAGAAGCAGAAATTGAATATAAAGATAAAAAATCTGCATCTATTTATGTAGCATTCCCTGTAAAAGATGGAAAGAATGTTTTAGAAGGCGACGAAAAATTCATTATTTGGACGACGACACCTTGGACGTTGCCAGCTAACTTAGGTATTTCTGTTCATCCAGAACTTGAATACAGCATTGTAAAAGTAGCAGATGCGAAGTATATCATTGCTTCTGAGTTATTTGAAACAGTTGCCAAAACATTAGAGTGGGAAAATACTGAAGTTGTGAAAACAGTAAAAGGTAGCGAACTTGAGTATACAACGGCGAAACATCCATTCTATGATCGTGATTCTCTTGTTATGCTTGGTGAGCATGTTACAACAGATGCTGGTACAGGCTGTGTACATACAGCACCTGGACACGGGGAAGATGACTTCCTTGTTGGAAAGCAATACGGTTTAGAGGTTCTTTGCCCAGTTGATGATAAAGGTGTATTAACAAGCGAAGCACCTGGATTTGAAGGATTATTCTACGATAAAGCAAATAAACCAATTACAGAAAAATTAGAAGAGGTTGGTGCGTTATTAAAATTAACATTTATTACGCATTCTTATCCACATGATTGGAGAACGAAACAACCAATTATTTTCCGTGCAACAGCACAGTGGTTTGCATCTATTGAAGCGTTCCGCACAGAATTATTACAAGCAGTAGAGGAAACAAAATGGGTGCCAGCTTGGGGTGAAACACGTCTTCACAACATGGTTCGTGACCGCGGTGACTGGTGTATTTCTCGTCAACGTGCATGGGGTGTGCCGATTCCTGTATTCTATGCAGAAAATGGTGATCCGATTATTACAGACGAAACAATTAACCATGTAGCAGCGCTATTCCGTGAACATGGTTCAAACATATGGTTTGAACGTGAAGCGAAAGACTTATTACCAGAAGGGTTTACACATCCATCTAGCCCAAATGGCGAATTCCGAAAAGAAACAGACATTATGGATGTATGGTTTGATTCTGGTTCTTCTCATCAAGCTGTATTAGAAGAGCGTGATGATTTGCAACGTCCGGCTGATTTATATTTAGAAGGATCTGACCAATATCGTGGTTGGTTTAACTCTTCATTATCAACAGCAGTTGCGGTAACAGGTAAAGCACCATATAAAGGCGTTTTAAGTCACGGCTTTGTACTAGATGGTGAAGGGCGTAAAATGAGTAAGTCTATTGGAAACATTGTTGTACCGAAGAAGATTATGGACCAATTAGGCGGCGATATTTTACGTTTATGGGTATCCTCAGTTGATTATCAATCTGATGTACGTATTTCTGATGATATCTTAAAACAAGTAGCAGAAGTATATCGTAAAATTCGTAATACATTCCGTTTCTTATTAGGAAACCTAGCTGATTTTGAACCAAGTAAAGATGCGGTATCTGCTGCAGAACTTCGTGAAGTTGACCGCTACATGTTAGTGAAATTAAATGACTTAATTACAAAAGTAAAAGATGCTTATGAGACGTATGAATTCGCTGCTGTATATCATGCGATTCATAACTTCTGTACAATTGATTTAAGTTCATTCTATTTAGATTTTGCAAAAGATATTTTATATATCGAAGCAGAAAATAATCACGATCGCCGTGCAATTCAAACGGTATTATATGATGTACTTGTTGCATTAACAAAACTCGTAACGCCAATTTTACCGCATACAGCAGATGAAGTATGGCCATATATCCCTGGCGCTGTAGAAGAGAGCGTCCAATTAACTGATATGCCAGAAGCTGTAGAAGTAGAAGATGCTGAAGAATTAAAAGTAAAATGGGATGCATTTATGACACTTCGCGATGATGTATTAAAAGCGTTAGAGGATGCACGTAATGCAAAAGTGATTGGTAAGTCATTAAATGCAAGTATCACACTTTATCCAACAGCAGAAATGAAAGAATTATTACAATCTATTACAGAAGATGTGAAACAATTATTTATCGTTTCTGAGTACCATCTTGGTGGAACAATGGAAGAAGCGCCAGCTGATGCGCCGAAATATGAACATACAGCTGTTGTTGTAACGCAAGCAACTGGTGAAACGTGTGAACGATGCTGGGTTGTCTCTGAAACAGTAGGAAGTAATGCGGACCATCCAACATTATGTAAGCGTTGCGGAGAAGTTGTAACAGAACATTATGTAAAATAATGAGATGAGAGAAATCGACTGTAAACAAGGCAGTCGATTTTTTCTTCCTTCGAAGGAAAAATGTGTGTGCAGTAATCGTTTTCTTTTCGGATAAACTAACGATACATTCCAGCCGGGAGGGACGCGCTTGTGACTGACACATACATGGAAATCCAAGAAGAATTACAATTAATGCAGCGGGAATTACAGCAGCGATTAGCAAAAGAAGAGTTGTATGCGTATGAGGTAGAATTTGGACAGGAATTGCTAGCTATGGCCAAAACAGATGTGAAAAATAAATTATTATTGCATGATATAAGAGAAGATTTAAAAGATGTAGAGCGAGCACTTTGGAAAATAGAAATAGGCATGTATGGAATTTGTGAGGAAACCGGACAAAGAATGACACTTAGGCAATTAAAAAGCATGCCAACAGCACGTACAGTTCATGAATGTTTCTATGAAAAAGTAAAAACAATTTAAAGACAACAATATTATATTACCTAATTCAATTTATTTTATGCTCCCATGCGATGCTTCATTGTGAAAACATAGCAGCTATGCTAAAATTTTGAGGTACACTGTCATTGTGGGGGAAATGAAAATGATATATTATTTAATAGCATTATTCGTGATTGCCATTGATCAAGTATCAAAATGGATTATCGTAAAGGAAATGGAATTAGGTGAGAGCATTCCAATTATTGATAATGTACTGTATATAACGTCTCACCGCAATCGCGGAGCTGCATGGGGCATTTTAGAAAATAAAATGTGGTTTTTCTATGTTATCACCGTTATCTTTGTTATTTTTATTCTGTTTTATATGAAAAAATACGCAAAGACAGACAAGCTTCTCGGCATTTCACTTGGGCTTATTTTAGGCGGAGCCATTGGTAATTTTATTGATCGTGTAGTACGAAAAGAAGTTGTTGATTTTATTCATACGTATATTTTTTCATACAACTTCCCGGTATTTAACATTGCAGACTCGGCGCTATGTGTTGGGGTTGCATTAATTATTATTCAAACATTATTAGAAGGAAAGAACACAAAGGAGTAAATAATGAGCGAAGTAGTACAAGTAACAGTTATAGAAGAGCAAAAGAATGAACGGATTGACAAATTTGTTGCTGGGGTGAACAATGAATGGTCTCGTTCACAAGTACAGCAATGGATTAAAGATGGTGTTGTAACGGTAAATGGTAAAGACGTTAAAGGGAATTATAAAGTAAAAACAAATGATGAAATTACAGTTACCATTCCAGAACCGGAGTCATTAGATATTCTTCCAGAAGATATGAATTTAGAGATCTACTATGAAGATAGTGATGTGCTTGTTGTAAACAAGCCACGTGGCATGGTTGTACACCCAGCACCAGGGCATACGAGCGGTACGTTAGTGAACGGCTTAATGTATCACTGTAAAGATTTATCAGGTATTAACGGCGTAATGCGCCCAGGGATTGTGCATCGCATTGATAAAGATACATCTGGGTTATTGATGGTGGCAAAAAACGATATGGCACATGAGGCACTTGTCAATCAGCTTGTAGAGAAAACGGTAACGAGACGTTATCAAGCGATTGTTCACGGTGTTATCCCGCATGACAAAGGAACAATTGATGCTCCAATTGGTCGTGATAAACAAGATCGTCAAAGTATGACCGTTGATGAAAAGGGAAAACATGCTGTGACTCATTTCCGTGTACTAGAACGTTTTAATAATTTCACTCATGTGGAGTGTCAATTAGAAACAGGCCGCACGCATCAAATTCGTGTACATATGAAATATATTGGATATCCACTTGCAGGTGACCCAAAATATGGCCCAAAGAAAACATTTGATATAAATGGTCAAGCACTGCATGCAGGTATTTTAGGTTTCATTCACCCGCGCACAGGTGAATATTTAGAATTTGAAGCACCAGTTCCACAACTCTTTACAGATCTTCTAAATGATTTACGAAAATAATATTGACAATCGTTATAAAAACTGACATAATAACAGCAGTTGAATAAGTCCTTTAACACAACCCCGTGAGGTTGAGAAGGTAACGGTTTGAAATAAGTAGGGTATTTGTACCCTTTTTCAGAAAACCCTCTCGCACACGACGAGAGGTTTTTTTTATACCATTCCTCTCACGCAAGAAAAAAGCCTGGAGGTGAAGAACATGAATGAAAAAGCAGTGGTACTAGATGATCAAATGATTCGCCGCGCTTTAACACGCATTAGTCATGAGATTGTGGAACGCAATAAGGGTGTTGAAAATTGTGTTCTAGTTGGGATTAAAACACGCGGTATTTTCATTGCACAGCGCTTAGCAGAACGAATTGGGCAAATTGAAGGAAAAGAAATAGCTGTCGGTGAATTAGACATTACATTATATCGTGATGATTTGACTTTGCAATCTAAAAATAAAGAACCGCTTGTAAAAGGTTCAGACATTCCTGTTGACATCACGAATAAAAAAGTTATTCTTGTTGATGACGTATTATATACGGGAAGAACAGTGCGAGCTGCTATGGATGCATTAATGGACATCGGTAGACCATCACAAATTCAGCTAGCTGTTCTTGTAGATAGAGGTCACCGTGAACTGCCAATTCGCGCTGATTATGTAGGAAAAAATATTCCAACATCAAGCGAAGAACGTATTGAAGTAGACCTTCAAGAAACAGATAAACAAGATCGAGTAAGCATATACGAAAAATAAAGCCCTTTTAAATGTAGTCCTGTGAGGCTGCCAAAGGGTCTTGACTTTCATATGTCTAATTTGACATACGTAAGTATAGGACTCTTTGTGCATAGGCGCAAAGAGTTTTTTTATTGTAAGTTTCCAACATTGGAGGAGGAGATAACAATGGAACAAAAGCCAGTGTTAGACATTCATGAAGTACCGAAACCAGGGAAATGGTTATTGTTAAGTATACAACATTTATTCGCAATGTTTGGGGCAACGGTGCTTGTTCCATTCTTAACAGGATTAAGTCCAGCAGTTGCTTTAATTTCAAGTGGATTAGGAACGCTAGCATTCTTGCTTGTGACGAAAGGACAAGTGCCTGCTTACCTCGGATCATCGTTTGCATTCATTGCACCGATTATTACAGCAAAAGCAGCAGGTGGCCCAGGAGCAGCTATGCTCGGCGGAATGCTAGCCGGTCTTGTCTACATGTTAATCGCACTTGGAATTAAAAAGTCTGGATCAAACTGGATTATGAATCTCTTACCTCCAATTGTAGTTGGTCCAGTTGTTATGGTAATTGGACTTGGGCTTGCACATACAGCGGTAAATATGGCAATGAATAATGCAGATGGAAAATATAGCTTTACACACTTTTCCGTTGCACTCGTAACATTAGCAATTACAATCATCTGCTCGATTTTTGGAAGAGGCTTCCTTAGCATCATACCAGTTTTAATTGGAATTATAGGTGGTTATATCTTTGCTTACTTCCAGGGCTTAGTCGATTTGAAACCAGTGGTAGAAGCAAAGTGGTTCGAAGTACCGGACTTCGTAGTACCATTTGTCACATATACACCGGAGTTCTCGTGGAAAATCGTACTAGTAATGGTACCAGTTGCAGTCGTAACAATTTCAGAACATATCGGACATCAAATTGTACTTGGAAATGTTGTAAATAGAGACTTGATTGAAAAACCAGGTTTGCATCGCTCTATTATGGGGGACGGCATTGCGACATTTATCGCGTCCACAATTGGAGGACCACCAAATACAACGTATGGTGAAAATATTGGGGTACTTGCGATCACTAGAGCATACAGCGTGTACTTGTTTGTCGGATCAGCAATATTTGCAATTATCTTCGGATTTATTGGGAAAATCTCAGCACTTATCCATTCGATTCCAACGCCGGTAATGGGCGGTGTATCAATCTTGCTCTTCGGTGTTATTGCATCAAGCGGTTTACGTATGTTAGTAGATGAGAAAATAGATTTTGGAGATAAACGTAATCTAATGATTGCATCTGTTATACTAGTCATTGGCATCGGCGGTGCAGTGCTTCATATTGGTCAGTCTTTTCAGATGGAAGGTATGGCTCTTGCGGCAATGGTGGGAGTACTGTTAAATCTAGTTTTACCTGAAATAAAAACGAAAAAACAATCAAAGCAAATTGCTTCATAAAGACAGCCTTTTAATTCAGTCCTGTGAGACGGAAAAGGGTGTGTAGTTTGTTACACCCTAGTCTCACACGGCTAGGGTATTTTTATGCAGAAAATTTTATATAAATTTAAAGGTATTATTATAAAAATCAGAAAGATGAGGGATGACAATGAACCATTTGTTAACGATGAGTGAGTTATCGGAGCAGGAGATTTCAGAAATCCTAAAAGATGCAGAAGATTTCGCAAACGGAAAGGGTATAAAAGCGACAGAGCAAACATTTGTTGCAAACTTATTCTTTGAGAATAGCACGAGAACACGTTTTAGCTTTGAAGTAGCAGAGAAGCGTTTAGGACTTGATGTTCTCAACTTTTCAGCAGAATCTTCTAGCGTACAAAAAGGAGAAACATTGTACGATACGGTAAAAACACTAGAATCGATAGGAACAAGAGCTGTTGTCATCCGCCACGAACAAGATCGTTATTTCGACGAGCTTAGAGAACAAGTAAATATTCCAATCTTAAATGCAGGTGATGGATGTGGAAATCATCCAACGCAATGTTTGCTTGATCTACTAACGATAAAACAAGAATTTGGAACATTTGAAGGACTGAAAGTGGCAATTGTTGGAGATATCAGTCATAGCCGAGTAGCACGTTCAAATGCAGAGGCGTTAACGAAATTAGGAGCAACCGTTTATTTTGCAAGTCCAGAAGAATGGAAAGACGAAACGAACACATTTGGAACGTACAAAGCATTAGACGAACTAGTTCCAGAAGTAGATGTAATGATGCTACTACGCGTGCAGCATGAGCGTCATAATCATTATGAAACAGACATTATGAAAGAGTATCATGAAGAGCACGGTTTAACGATCGAACGTGAGAAACGCATGAAGCCAGGTAGCATTATTATGCACCCAGCACCTGTGAACCGTGATGTAGAAATTGCGAGTGAGCTTGTCGAGTGTGAGCGTTCACGCATCTTTAAACAGATGGAAAACGGTGTTTATGTAAGAATGGCTGTATTAAAACGCGCACTACCAAATGTATTAGGAGGAATGAAACATGAATTATTTGTTTAAAAATGGTCGCTATGTAAATGAAGAGGGAAATATCGTCACAACAGACCTTCTCGTACAAGATGGTAAAATTGCGAAAGTAGCAGAAAGCATCACTGCTGAAAATGTAGAAGTAATTGATGTAACCGGAAAATTAATTGCACCTGGGTTAATTGATGTACACGTACACCTTCGCGAACCAGGTGGTGAACATAAAGAAACGATTGAAACAGGAACCCTTGCAGCAGCAAAAGGTGGATTTACAACAATTTGTGCAATGCCGAATACGCGCCCTGTACCAGATAGTAAAGAACATATGGAAGATTTGCAAAAACGAATTCAAGAAAAAGCACATGTAAATGTACTGCCATATGGCGCTATTACAGTACGCCAAGCAGGTTCTGAAATGACTGACTTTGAAACATTAAAAGAACTTGGTGCATTCGCGTTTACTGATGATGGAGTAGGAGTACAAGATGCAAGTATGATGCTGGCAGCAATGAAGCGTGCAGCAAAATTAAATATGGCAGTTGTTGCACACTGTGAAGAAAATACGTTAATTAATAAAGGTTGTGTACACGAAGGGAAGTTTTCTGAGAAACACGGATTAAACGGTATCCCATCAGTATGTGAATCTGTACATATTGCCCGGGACATATTACTTGCGGAAGCGGCGGATTGCCACTATCACGTATGTCACGTAAGTACAAAAGGATCTGTACGAGTGATTCGTGATGCAAAACGTGCTGGAATTAAAGTAACAGCAGAAGTAACACCGCATCACTTAGTATTATGTGAAGATGATATCCCATCAGCTGATCCAAACTTTAAAATGAATCCACCACTTCGTGGAAAAGAGGATCAAGAAGCATTAATTGAAGGATTATTAGATGGAACAATCGATATAATCGCAACAGATCATGCACCGCATGCAGCGGAAGAAAAAGCACAAGGTATTGAAAGAGCTCCATTTGGAATTACTGGTTTTGAAACAGCATTCCCACTACTATATACAAACCTTGTGAAAAAAGAAATTATCACATTAGAACAGTTAATTCAATTCTTAACAGAAAAACCAGCTGACACATTTGGTTTAGAAGCAGGCCGACTGAAAGAAGGAAGAGCGGCTGATATTACAATTATCGATTTAGAACAAGAAGAAGAGATTGATCCAGCAACATTCTTATCAAAAGGAAAAAATACGCCATTTACGGGCTGGAAATGTCAAGGATGGCCGATGATGACATTAGTTGGCGGTAAGATCGCATGGCAAAAGGAGAGTGCATTAGTATGAAAAGACAGCTTATCTTAGAAGATGGAACACTATTAATTGGAAAAGGTTTCGGAGGAGAAATCGAAAAGTCAGGTGAAGTTGTATTTACAACTGGAATGACTGGATATCAAGAAACACTATCTGATCCATCATACTGCGGTCAAATTGTAACATTTACGTACCCATTAATTGGAAACTACGGCATTAACCGTGATGATTTCGAATCAATTCATCCATCTGTAAATGGTTTAATAGTAAACGAAATTTGTGATCACCCATCTAACTTCCGTAATGAAATTTCGTTAGATGATTATTTAAAAGAAAGAAACATTCCAGGATTAGCAGGAATTGATACAAGAAAATTAACACGAAAAATTCGTCAATATGGAACATTACGCGGACGTCTTTGCAACATGGATGCGGATGTAGAGTACATCGTTAGTCAATTAAAAGAGACAGTCTTTACAGATCATGTGAAAAGAGTATCAACAAAAGATCCATATCCAAGTCCAGGCCGTGGCCATCGCGTTGTACTTGTAGACTTCGGTATGAAGCATGGTATTTTACGAGAACTAAATAAACGTGACTGTGATGTAATTGTTGTACCATACAATACAACGGCTGAAGAGATTTTACGCCTTAGCCCAGATGGAATTATGTTAAGTAATGGACCTGGGGATCCTAAAGATGTACCAGAAGCAATTGAAATGCTAAAAGACATTATCGGAAAAGTACCATTATTCGGGATTTGTCTTGGACATCAATTGTTCGCTCTAGCATCTGGTGCAAATACAAGCAAGTTAAAATTCGGTCACCGTGGTTTAAATCATCCAGTAAAGCATCTTGCAACTGGAAAAGTAGCCATTACTTCTCAAAACCATGGTTACGCAGTAGAAGAAGAATCAGTTAAAAGTACAGATCTTGAAATTACACATGTAGCTTTAAATGATGGAACAGTAGAAGGTCTTCGTCATACGAAGTTCCCAGCATTTACAGTGCAATATCATCCAGAAGCATCAGCAGGACCAGAAGATGCAAACAATTTATTTGAAGATTTCTTAACAATGATTGAAAACTTTAAGAAAGAAGGGGAAGAGTTATGCCAAAACGCCTAGACATTAACACAATTTTAGTAATCGGATCAGGACCTATTGTAATCGGGCAAGCAGCTGAGTTTGACTACTCTGGAACGCAAGCTTGTCAATCTCTTAAAGAAGAAGGTTACAAAGTAATTCTTGTAAACTCTAACCCAGCAACAATTATGACTGATACTGCAACAGCAGATAAAGTATACATTGAACCATTAACATTAGAATTTGTAAGCCGCATTATTCGTAAAGAGCGCCCAGATGCAATTTTGCCAACACTTGGCGGACAAACAGGACTAAACATGGCTGTTGAACTTGCAAAATCAGGTGTACTTGAAGAGTGCGGAGTTGAAATTTTAGGAACGAAATTATCAGCAATTGAGCAAGCGGAAGATCGCGATTTATTCCGTACATTAATGCAAGACTTAAACGAACCAGTACCACCAAGTGAAATTATTCATACGCTTGATGAAGCATATGAATTTGTAAAAGAAATTGGCTATCCAGTAATTGTTCGCCCTGCATTTACGCTAGGCGGAACTGGCGGTGGTATTTGTCATAATGAAGAAGAGTTAATTGAAACTGTAACAAGCGGTCTAAAACATAGCCCAGTAACACAATGTCTATTAGAAAAAAGTATCGCTGGTTTTAAAGAGATTGAATATGAAGTAATGCGTGATGCAAACGATAATGCCATTGTAGTATGTAATATGGAAAACATTGACCCAGTTGGTGTGCATACAGGGGATTCGATCGTTATAGCGCCGAGCCAAACATTAAGTGACCGCGAATATCAAATGTTACGTAATACTTCATTAAGAATTATTCGCGCACTTGGAATTGAAGGTGGATGTAACGTTCAGCTTGCGCTTGATCCGCATAGTTTCCAATACTATGTAATCGAAGTAAATCCACGTGTAAGTCGTTCATCTGCATTAGCATCAAAAGCAACAGGATATCCAATTGCAAAATTGGCAGCGAAAATTGCAGTCGGCTTAACGCTTGATGAGATTGTAAACCCGGTTACACAAAAAACATATGCATGTTTCGAACCAGCATTAGACTATGTTGTTTCTAAAATTCCACGCTGGCCATTTGATAAGTTTGAATCAGCAAACAGAACGCTTGGCACACAAATGAAAGCGACTGGGGAAGTCATGTCAATCGGTCGTAATTTAGAAGAATCGCTATTAAAAGCGGTTCGTTCTTTAGAGCTTGGTGTTTATCATTTAGAGCTTGATCACTTAAAAGAACTTGATAAAGACACAATGAAAAAACGTATTATGAAAGCAGATGATGAGCGTCTGTTTGTTGTAGCAGAAGCGATTCGTCAAGGTGTAACGAAAGAAGAAATTAATGCATGGTGTGAAATGGACTTCTTCTTCTTACAAAAAGTTGAAAACATCGTAAACATGGAGCATAACGTTAAAAACCATATAGGCGATATGGAAGTATTACAAGAAGCAAAAGCAATGGGATTCAGTGATCATTATATCGCAGCTGCTTGGAATAAAACAGAGCGTGAAATTTACGATATGCGTAAAGAAAACAGCATGACACCAGTATTCAAAATGGTAGATACATGTGCGGCGGAATTTGAATCTGCAACGCCTTACTACTACAGCACATATGGCGATGAAAACGAATCAATCGTTACAGAGCGTAAAAGTGTAGTCGTTCTTGGTTCTGGTCCAATTCGCATCGGTCAAGGTGTCGAGTTTGACTATGCAACAGTTCATTCTGTATGGGCAATTAAAGAAGCTGGTTACGAAGCAATTATTATAAATAATAACCCAGAAACAGTTTCAACAGACTTTAGTATTTCAGATAAATTATATTTTGAACCACTTACAATTGAAGATGTAATGCACATCATCGATTTAGAACAACCAGAAGGCGTAATCGTTCAATTTGGTGGTCAAACAGCAATTAACTTAGCGGCAAAATTACAAGAGCGCGGCGTGAAAATTTTAGGTACATCGCTAGAAGATTTAGACCGTGCAGAAGATCGTGATAAATTTGAAGCAGCTTTAACAGATTTAGGTATTCCACAGCCAGTTGGAAAAACAGCAACAACTGTAGAACAAGCGGTAGCAATCGCTGAAGAAATTGGCTACCCAGTATTAGTAAGACCATCTTACGTACTAGGTGGGCGTGCGATGGAAATCGTATATCGTCAAGAAGAACTACTGCACTACATGAAAAATGCGGTTAAAGTTCATGCGGATCATCCAGTATTAATTGACCGCTACATGGTTGGGAAAGAAATTGAAGTAGATGCAATTTCAGACGGTGAAAATGTATTCATTCCAGGTATTATGGAACATATTGAACGCGCTGGAGTTCACTCTGGTGACTCAATTGGAGTATACCCACCGCAAAGCTTATCTGCAAAACTGAAAGAACAAATTATCGAAAATACAATTGCACTTGGAAGAGGATTAAACATTGTTGGATTACTGAATATCCAGTTTGTAGTATTCAAAGACGAAGTGTATGTAATTGAAGTAAACCCACGTGCGAGCCGTACAGTACCATTCTTAAGTAAAATTACAGGTGTACCGATGGCGAATATC
Source organism: Bacillus sp. NPDC077411 (assembly GCF_044543425.1). Classification (NCBI taxonomy): domain Bacteria; kingdom Bacillati; phylum Bacillota; class Bacilli; order Caryophanales; family Bacillaceae; genus Bacillus; species Bacillus sp. NPDC077411. Next base: position 299,102 of record NZ_JBITWA010000002.1, read on the forward strand.
GCAACAAAAGTTATTTTAGGTCAAAATCTTGTAGAACAAGGATATGAAACTGGATATCGCCCAGAAGAGAAAGAAGTGTATGTAAAAGCACCGGTATTCTCTTTTGCGAAACTACGTTCTGTTGATACAACATTAGGGCCTGAAATGAAATCAACAGGGGAAGTAATGGGTAAAGACTTAACGCTTGAAAAAGCATTATATAAAGGACTTGTTGCTGCTGGAATCAATATTCCAACGCACGGATCTGTAATCATCACAGTAGCAGATAAAGATAAAGAAGAAGCAATGGAAATCGCAAAACGATTCCATGAAATTGGCTATAACTTATTAGCGACAGCAGGAACTGCGAAATCATTAACAGACCAAGGCGTTCCAGTTCAAGTTGTAAACAAAATTGATTCTGAAGACTACAACTTGCTTGATATTATTCGCCAAGGAAAAGCGCAATTTGTTATTAACACATTAACAAAAGGAAAACAACCAGCGCGTGATGGCTTCCGTATTCGTCGTGAGTCTGTAGAAAATGGTGTAGCATGCTTAACATCATTAGATACAACAAGAGCAATTTTACGCGTACTTGAATCTATGACATTTTCAGCTCACGCAATGAAAGAATTTACGGGGGCTGAGCGTCACGAGGTGGTACATGCATGATGCAAAAGCAAAATATGATTGTCGTTAACCAAAAAGAAATCGCAAAAAATATTTACGAACTCGTACTTCAAGGTGATTTAGTACAGCACATGAACGAGCCAGGGCAATTTGTACACATTAAAGTAGCAGAGGGCAATGCGCCTCTGCTGCGCCGCCCGATTAGTATTTGTAATGTAGATCAAGAGAAAAACGAATTTACAATGCTATACCGTGCAGAAGGACAAGGAACAAAAACGTTGTCACAAAAGAAACAAGGTGAAATGGTTGATGTATTAGGTCCATTAGGTAACGGTTTTCCGGTGCAAGAAGCAAAGTCGGGACAAACAGCTCTTTTAGTAGGGGGCGGAATTGGTGTACCACCGCTATATGAATTATCACAGCGTCTTACAGCAAAAGGCGTTCGTGTCATCCACATCTTAGGTTTTCAGTCAAAAGATGTCGTTTTCTACGAAGAAAAATTTGCAGAACTTGGTGATACGTACGTTGCGACAGTAGACGGTACACATGGTACAAAAGGATTTGTAACAGATGTAATTGATGCATATGGAATTGACTTTGACATTCTTTACTCATGTGGACCGCTGGCAATGCTACGTGCACTAGAAGGGCGCTATAAAGAGAAAAAAGCGTACATTTCACTTGAAGAACGTATGGGCTGCGGCATTGGAGCATGTTTTGCGTGCGTATGCCATCTGCAAGAAGATCCAACTGGCTATTCCTATAAGAAGGTGTGCAGCGACGGACCAGTATTTCCAATCGGGGAGGTTGTACTATGAACAACAGATTGCAAGTTGACTTACCAGGCTTAACATTAAAAAACCCAATCATCCCAGCATCTGGTTGTTTCGGATTTGGCCGTGAATTTGCAAAGCTCTACGATTTAAGCGTACTTGGATCAATCATGATTAAAGCGACAACAGAACAACCGCGTTTTGGAAATCCAACGCCGCGTGTTGCTGAAACACCTGCTGGTATGTTAAATGCAATTGGTTTACAAAACCCAGGGCTAGAAAAAGTTGTGAACGAAGAATTACCATGGCTTGAGCAGTTTGATGTACCTATTATTGCAAACGTTGCTGGATCACAAGCTGAAGACTATGTGGCAGTTGCGAAAGAAATTTCAAAAGCACCGAATGTTCATGCATTAGAGTTAAATATTTCTTGCCCGAATGTGAAGACAGGTGGAATTGCTTTCGGTACAGTACCGGAAATTGCAGCAGATTTAACGAAACGTGTAAAAGAAGTATCTGAAGTTCCGGTATACGTAAAGCTATCACCAAACGTTGCAAACATTGTTGAGATTGCAAAAGCAATTGAAAACGCGGGGGCAGACGGATTAACGATGATTAATACATTGCTTGGCATGCGTTTAGATTTAAAAACAGCAAAACCAATTTTAGCAAACCGTACGGGTGGATTATCTGGACCAGCAATTAAGCCAGTGGCAATTCGTATGGTGCATGAAGTGAGTCAAGCTGTTAACATTCCGATTATCGGAATGGGTGGTATTGAATCGGCAGAAGATGTAATTGAATTCTTCTACGCTGGTGCAAGTGCAGTAGCAGTTGGTACAGCAAATTTCGTTGATCCATTTGTCTGTCCAACAATTATTGAAGAATTACCAGCGCTTTTAGATGAATTAGGATTTGAACACATTTCGGAATGTCAAGGAAGGAGCTGGAAGTAAATATGTCACAGTCTTTAATTGTTGCACTGGATTTTCCAGGTAAGGCAGAGGTAGAACAGTTTTTAAGCCACTTTGAAGGGGAACAGTTATTTGTCAAAGTTGGTATGGAACTGTTTTATAAAGAGGGACCTGCTATTATCACATATCTAAAAGAAAAAGGACATCAAATTTTTCTAGATTTAAAACTTCATGATATTCCGAACACAGTAAAAAGCACAATGCGCAATTTAGCTAGTTTAGAAGTTGATATGGTAAACGTTCATGCTGCTGGGGGAAGCAGTATGATGAAGGCTGCGCTTGAGGGATTAGAGGAAGGTACGAAAGAAGGAAAAGAGAGACCGATTTGTATCGCAGTTACACAACTAACAAGCACATCGGAAGAAGTAATGAAAAAAGAGATCGGCATTGAGAAAACGTTAGAAGAAGCTGTTGCTCACTATGCGAGGTTAACAAAAGAAAGCGGTTTGGACGGCGTTGTTTGTTCAACGCTTGAAGTACCAAAATTACGTGAAGTATGCGGAGACGCTTTCGTAACAGTAACACCGGGGATTCGTCTTGCAAGCGACGATGTAAATGACCAAGTGCGCGTAGCAACGCCAAAGCGTGCGTGTGAACTTGGCTCTAGTTATATCGTAGTAGGGCGTAGTATTACAAAAGCAGAAAATCCGTGCGAGGCGTATCAAATTGTAAAAGAACAATGGGAGGGTGTAACAGTATGAAAAAACGAATAGCATCTCATTTATTAGATATCGGAGCAGTATTCTTACAACCAAATGATCCATTTACATGGTCTTCTGGCATGAAATCACCAATTTATTGTGATAACCGTTTAACGTTATCCTACCCAGAAGTACGCGGGGCGATTGCTGCAGGATTAGAAGAATTAATTCAAACACACTTCGGGGCTGTAGAAGTTATTGCAGGTACAGCAACAGCGGGTATTGCACACGCTGCTTGGGTAAGCGATCGTATGAACTTACCAATGTGCTATGTACGCAGCAAGGCAAAAGGTCATGGTAAAGGAAACCAGATCGAAGGTAAAGCAGAAAAAGGCCAAAAAGTTGTCGTAGTAGAAGATTTAATCTCAACTGGCGGCAGTGCAATCACTTGTGTAGAGGCACTTCGCGAAGCTGGTTGTGAAGTATTAGGAATCGTATCAATCTTCACATACGAACTTGAAGCAGGAAAAGAAAAATTAGCAGCAGCAAATGTTGCATCATACTCTTTAAGCGACTACAGTGCACTTACTGAAGTAGCAGCAGAAAAAGGTATGATTGGCGAAGCAGAAACGAAGAAACTACAAGAATGGCGTAAAAATCCAGCTGACGAGGCTTGGATTACAGCGTAATGATAAAGAAAACACGACCGTGGGGGGAAACTCGGTCGTGTTTTCTTTATATAAATACAAATTAAAAAACCGACATAAAAACTCTTTTTTAGGTGGGCGAGAGCGTCTGGCCATGCGTAGAAGCGGTCAGGGCCTTTTTCTGCCACATGCGATGTTCAAACAAAGAAAGTGAGCGCAGAATCATTTTTCTGCATAGCCGTAATTTATATGTCAAAAAGTTAAAATGTATTTGTATATTCATAGACTAAAGTATCGCTCCTTTTCTCAAAATTTAGAGAAAATAGAAGAGAGGTCCAGTAATTATTATCTAACATTCTTATTATAAAAAATAAGGTAGGTAATAAAATATGCCAACACCAATACTTACAGTTGATAAAATAATCGTTCCTAATACAGGAGGATTTAAAGAAAGACGGAATACTGCTACTGATCCTAACTCCACACCACCGCTATGATATTTATCTGAAATTCTAGCATTGTTTCTTTGAATCGTAACGAAATAGGGAATGAGCCAAATACAACATAATAATAAAATACTTCCCATCACTAAACTTTCTAAGGCAGATACTTTGAAAGAAATTGAGAAGCGCCAGATTACGAGTAATTCGAATAGGATGGTCATGGTTGTTAAGATGACATTTCTCCACCTTTTACTAACCTTTTTTAAAATGGTTGTATTAAGAAATTGCTCGGTTTTATCCCATGCAAATGCTAAAAAGAAGATACAACAAACAAAAATGAGAGGGACTAGAAATTCTAATAATAAGGACATATGCTTGTTCCTTTCTTTTATTGTTTTATAATAGATAGTCTAAGTATTCGTACTAGAGCGTTTATGTGAGTATGTGAATTAGCTCATATAAGGATTTTATGGTAGGAGAACTACATTGTTCTTGTTTATTACATCGATCTAACCATATTCCATGCATACCAGCATTTTTACTGCTTAGGGCGTCTGTTTCTAACCTGTCTCCTATATAATAGCAATCTTGAACTCGGCACTTTGCTTTCATACTAGCTATTTGAAAGATAGCTATATTTGGTTTTGCCACCCCCACTCTACTAGAGGCGATGACTGGGTTAAAATAATGTAGGATATTTAAACGATGTAGTTTTTCAATTTGTTGTTCATAATTCCCATTACTAATAATTCCTAATGGATAACCTTTTCGTTTTAAGTCCTCTAATACATCGATTACATCTGCATACACTGTCCAATTTTCTCTATATGAGGATAAATATAGGTTGAATTTCTGATCAGCTTCTTCATTAGTTAAATGAATGCCGTATTGCTGAAAAATGCCTTTCATTCGTAACCTTTTTTGTTCTTGAAACGATAGTTCATTAGATAAAAATTGATTGAAGTATTGTTCTGAGAGTTGATTCCATAGTTTGCTAGCTTCGAATTCTTTACCAGAAAAAATAGGATTATGCTCGCGAAAGAAGTCAAGAATACCATTTCTTTCAGCAAGTTCATAATCAAGTAAAGTACCATCAATATCAAAGAAAATCATGAATAATGCTCCTTAAAGAAAATGGACTAAAAATTATATATAAATCCAAATAAAAAAGCGACATAAAACCATTCTTTTTCAATGGGCGAGTGCATCTAGCCATGTATAGAAGCGGTCAGGGCCTTTTTCTGCCGCATGCGAAGTTCAAACAAAAGGAGCAAGTGAGTGTAGAATCCTTTTGTTCTACATAGTCGCAATCTATATGTCGAAAAATTAAAATGGATTCATATAGTTATTGTTTTTTATCTACTTCCTTTTCACCCTTTATAAATAATAGCGTTATATAAGAAACAAGAAATGAAAAAATACTATACATCCCTACCCAAAAGAAAAATGATCGATTAAACAAGGTTACTGCCAATATAAGAAAAATCGCAAACGTTATAATAGGCATCGTATAATACGTTTTTGTAACCCGTGTACCAATAACAGAGAAAATAAAGACAAGCAATGGACAAACAAGTAATGCGAATATAAATTCACTCATGCGCTGTCCTCTTTTCTATCAATGTATTATTTTCCTGTTAAACGTTTTTCTGTACTCGTTTCTTTGCCTTCTAATCGTTTCGTAAATGTATTTTTCCAGCTTTCTGATAAAGAATCAACTGCTAATATGCGTTGTATGCCCTCTATATTATGTTTATCGTGGTGCATGATTTCATTTGCGAAGGCTATTGTGATGTGATGTTTATTTTGTTCTATTAATTTCATTTCATCAGAAGGGGAAACAGTTCCTGCCTCTAACACTCGTACGTAAAAACCTGTAAATCCTGTATTTTGCACGAGAAGCGGGAAATCTTTTCGATCATAGCGATAAGATAGCTTATAGCAAGGCTGTCTCGGCTGCGTTACTTGAACGAGCGCTTCTCCTATTTTATATATATCACCAATGCATACATCTGATTCCAGTAATCCTGTTACTGTTAAGTTTTCTCCGAATGCTCCGTATGAAAGTTGCTGTGATAGTTCTTGTTCCCAATATGGATAATGTTCAAATGCATATACACAAACAGCTTTGTCTTTACCACCATGGTGCTTTAAATCTGCTTGGCCATCACCTTCAAAGTTCAGTGTTGTTAAATATAAAGGTTTGTTAACACTTTCTTTAAAGAGGCCGGTTTCGACTTCTTTCCCTTGAAACTGGAATTTTTGCGGTGTTCCGATATTGAGAGACATGATGTGTGGCATAAGTATAACTCCTTTCTGTCTTTATATATGGTTTATATTACCATAAAATGAGATAGGGATTACGGATTTTTTGGGAAAATTCATGCATTTGCAAATTGATTATAGCAGAGGTCATAAGTGGCATGAAGAAGTATGAATCCCCCAGTAGGGTTAACTGGTTAAAATAGGAGAACAATTTCACTCACTGTAATGGAATAAGTACGACATACAGAAAACATAATGAGTAAATGTTATAATAAAAGCGATCCTAAATATGGAAAAAAAGGGGTGTTCATGGCGAAAAAAATAGGTTTTTACGGTTTAATTGGTTGTTTTATATATTTGTAATTTTAATCGTTTCTGGAATGATTGTTTCCGCAGTGAATAGAAAATTATTATTACATGACGATACTTATGAATATAGTTAACGGATGAGAAAGTTAAAGGAATAAAAAATATTGCTTTTTCACCTTATTTATTATAGGATAATCATTAAGTAAATAAGACAAGCGATGAATGGAATTAAGTAGTGTATGTTCTCCCTGTTAAAGAGAGCTGACGGTAGGTGTAAGTCAGTACATAGAACAACATGAATTACAATCCAGGAGCATCTTCTTCGAGCGAAATGTAAGGGGGAGACGGTGAAGAACCGTTATAGAGAATGAAGAGATTGACATATAGGATTTGTCAATAATTAGGGTGGTACCGCGAATAAAATCGTCCCTACTGATTAATTTCAGTAGGGATTTTTGTATTTTCATAACAACTAAATAATAGATAAGCGATGAATGGAATAGAGTAGTGTATGTTCTCCCTGTTAAAGAGAGCTGACGGTAGGTGTAAGTCAGTACATAGAACAACATGAATTACAATCCAGGAGCATCTTCTTCGAGA